>JAQIBG010000031.1 GCA_027859175.1 Planctomycetota bacterium
TCTTCGTTAAGGCCGCGTGCGAGGCCCTGCGCCGCTACCCCCTGATCAATGCCCAGATCGACGGCGACGACATCGTTGAATACAGCGGCAAGCACATCGGCGTGGCGGTTGGCACACCCAAGGGCCTGGTGGTGCCGGTATTGCGCGACGCGCAAACCATGAGCTTCGCCGACGTCGAAAAAACGATTCGCGGCTACGCCGCCAAAGCCCGTGAAGGCAAGCTCGCGATCGATGACATGACCGGCGGTACCTTTACCATCTCCAATGGTGGCACCTACGGCTCCATGATGTCGACGCCGATCCTCAACCCCCCGCAAAGTGGCATCCTCGGCATGCACACCATCACCGATCGCCCCGTCGCCGTGAACGGCGAAGTCGTGATCCGCCCGATGATGTACGTCGCCCTCAGCTACGACCACCGCATCGTCGACGGCTCCGAAGCCGTCGGCTTCCTGGTCACCCTCAAAAACTGCATCGAAAACCCCGACCGCATGCTATTCGATCTCTAATCTTAGAATGAGCAGGAGGGAGTTGAGGAAGTCGAGGTCCGAAGGAGGGCGTGATGACCGATGAGGTGAGCGCGCTGGTGTCGCAGCTACGCGAGGGCGGACCCAGCACCAAAAATGATGAACTGACCGGACGCGTGATTGCCTGCGCCCTAGCCGTGCATTCTTCACTCGGCCCTGGCTACAAAGAATCGGTCTATGAGCGGGCAATGTTGATCGAATTGGCACACAATGGCCTGACCGCTGAAACTCAGCACTGCTTCGACGTTCTCTACCGAGGCAAAGCCGTTGGTCAGGGGCGCGTTGACTTGCTGGTTGAGAAGCGACTCATCGTTGAACTCAAATCCTGTGACACTCTGATTCCCCTGCATACCGCACAAGCCATCAGCTACCTTGTCGCCCTCGACCTTCCCGTAGCTCTGCTCATCAACTTCAACACCAGCCAACTCAAACGCGGCCTCAAGCGCGTCACCGCGCCGCATCTCTACCGCCCCTAAATAACCTCATTCGGACCTCTACTTCCTCAACTCCCTCCTGCTAATCCCAAAGAGACTTCAGACATGCAGCAATTTGACCTTATTGTTATTGGCGCCGGCCCTGGGGGCTATGTTTGTGCGATTCGGGCGGCGCAGTTGGGTTTGAGCGTGGCCATTGTTGAGAAGCGGGCGGCAGACGCGAAGAAGGGCCCGAGTCTGGGTGGCACCTGCCTCAACGTGGGCTGTATTCCGTCGAAGGCTCTGCTCGATTCGTCTGAGCGCTTTCATGATGCGGGACACGCCTTGGCGGCACACGGAATCAAAGTCGGCAAGCCGAAGCTTGATCTGGCCACCATGCTCAAACGCAAAGACAAAGTCGTCAGCGACCTCACCGGCGGCATTGGCATGCTGATGAAGAAAAATAAAATAACCGTGCTTGCCGGCACCGGCACCGTGGTCAACGGCGACACCGCTGCGGTGACCGACGCGGCTGGCGAGCGCACCGAATACGGCGCTGAATCGATCGTGCTGGCGGCTGGGTCAGTGCCAATCGAACTGCCCTTCATGCCCTTCGATCACGAGCGCATCGTGTCGTCGGACCAGGCGATCAACTTTCCTGAAGTGCCCAATAAACTGGTGGTGGTTGGCGGCGGCGTGATTGGCCTCGAGCTCGGCCAAGTGTGGGCACGCCTCGGAGCTGAGGTCACCGTGGTTGAATTCCTCGATCGGATCGCCCCCGGCTTCGACCTCGACGTCACCAAGCAACTGCAACGCAGCCTGAGCAAGCTCGGCATTACGTTCCAACTGTCGACCAAGGTCACCGGCGCCACCGTGACCAAAACCGGCGTCACCGTCGCCACCGAAGACAGCGCCGGCACCGCGCTCAGCCTCGAAGCCGATCGCGTGTTAGTGGCGGTGGGCCGTCGCCCCTGCTCCGAAACCCTCGGCCTCGAAGCCGCCGGCGTAGCCCTCACCGCCAAGGGCCGGGTTCAGGTTGACCACGACTTCCAAACCAATGTGCCTGGCGTCTACGCGATCGGCGACCTGATCGACGGCCCAATGCTCGCCCACAAAGCCGAAGAAGACGGCGTCGCCCTGGCCGAGAAACTCGCCGGCAAGCCCGGTCACGTTGACTACGACCTGATCCCCGGCGTGGTCTACACCCACCCCGAACTGGCAACCATCGGACTCGGTATCGATGCCGCCAAAGAACGCGGCATCGCCGTCAAAACCGGCAGCTTCTCGTTCATGGCCAATGGCCGCGCCAAGGCAGCCGACGACACCACCGGCTTGGTGCGGATCGTGGCCGACGCCACCACCGACAAACTCCTCGGCTGCACCATCCTCGGACCGCGCGCGTCAGATCTAATCATGGAAGCCGGCACCATCATGGCCTTCGGCGGCAGCGCCGAAGACTTGGCCCTCATCTGCCACGCCCACCCAACCTTCTCAGAGGCCGTCAAAGAGGCAGCGCTCGACAGCCAAGGCCGCGTCATCCACAGCTAGGCTCAGACCTCGACCGAAACCTAACCGAGGTCGGTTCGGCTGAGATAGGCCATCCCGAGGGCGAAGAAGCCGGAGCAGCGTCCGGCTTCGGCCTCGGCCCAGGCTTCGTCGGGCGTCAGGAGCACGGTCTCGAGCAATTCGAGTGGCTCGGGCTCATCGGGCTCGCCCAGGCTCAGGTCGGTTGCCCGAAAGATGTGCAAGGGCATGCGCACCAGGCCTGGCAGTGGCTCGGCAACGCCGAGTTTTTCGAGGGTGGCGGCGCGGTAGCCGGTTTCCTCGCTGAGTTCACGCGCCGCCGCGTGGGCTGGGTCTTCGCCAATCGCGATGCCCCCGGCCGGAAATTCGAGCAGATAATCGCCGTAGGGATGCCGGTAGATGCGCTCTAACACCAAGCGGCCGTCGTCGAGCACGGGCAACACCAAGGCCGCTTCGTTGACGCAGTCCATAAAATAATAGGTATAGGGATCAGCGCCGGGCTTGGGCTCAACCTGATCAGCAAACAATGAAAAATACGGATTGCCGGCGAGCCGTTTACGCGCCAGCAGAGGCGGCACATAACGCGCGCCGGGCTCACTCATGGGAGCGGCAAAAACGGGGTTTCATCGAAGGGATCATCAACGTCTTCGTAGACCGCAACAATGTCTTCGAGCGGAATGTAGACGCGATAGCGATGCGCCTCAGTGCCAAACTTTTCGATCGCATCGGCCAGCAACACTTCGCGCCGTTGCTCACCAGTGAGCTCGGTTTCGGTAAAGCCGCGATAGATCTTGCGACTCATCTCTGGCGACCAGTTCAGACAGCGCACCTCGCCCACCAATAAGCTGGTTCGCACCTCAACAATCTTGAGCAAGAAACGCTCGCCACGCCGCACAATGACGGTGGCTACGTGCTGATTCTCACACAAGGCTTCCAGCAATTTGCCGATAGAACTCGGATTATCGGTACCCGGAACGATGATCTTTTTGTCGCCGCTCACGAATAAGCCCTCAAATTAGTTTCTCGCCCAAACGGGCGGCCATTTTATCACGCCATAGACCGGCACGGTCTTCAGCACTGGGCGCCAAGCTCTCAACCAGAATGTCAACACCAGGATGATGCTCAAGGCGCTCCTGGTTCACCGCCACGATGGTCTCTGAGGTCACCAACTCGGCACCCACCACGTACAGGCCGGGCGTGCGCGCAATGGTACTGCCGCTGCGCACGATGTAGATCGCGGTACGGCCTTCGTTGGCACACAGCTCTTCAATGTCTTGCGTGGTATGCTCAAAGTCGATGCCATTGGCGTCGGCATCGAGCAGGGTTCGATAGATGCCTTCGTAGTTGGCGTCGATCAGCAGCGGCTCGCCCGATAACAAGGACATCTTGGGATCCTTGTCGTCACGATACCAATCGCGCGACGCACCCAAGGCCTGCACCTGCTTGGCCTTGGCCTCAGGCATCAGCACGAAGTGACCGAGGTAGTCATCGAGGCCGAGACCACCGAGAATACGCACGTCGGTGTTGGCTTCGATTAGGTGCTCGGTGAGCTCACGCCAGTTACGCACCTTGCCGGTGTCGAGCGCGTCGAGCAGGGTGTTGTGGAAAGCGTCGTAGCAGGTCAGCGAGATGTCGCGCTGGTGACGTCGCAAATAGGTTGGCGTGACCTCGTGATCGGTGCCCACCAACACACCACGCACGCTGCCGCGCGGGCTCGAGAACTCAAACTCATGATGATCGAACATCACCCGCGACGGGCGGCCATAGCGCGACAGGTCCAACTCGAGATGCAAGGCCATCGCGGCCTCGGCCACCACCGGGTTAGCGTCATGACGCCAAGCGTGGAGTTGGTCATCAACACCCGACTTGGGCGTGAAGCCGATGCGGTCTTTGCCTGCGATATCGGTGTAGCGCACCATGCGCCCCAAGGCGGCCTGGGCTAGGTCAACATCGATCCCGAGATCTTCGGCTGCTTCCAGCGCTGGCGCATCGCCGCCGTGCTGATGCCACAGCCTGATCAACTGGCTCTCCAGCTTGATCCGCTTTTTGTCCTGCTTAACCAACGAGCGGATTGCGGCCACAAACTCGGCCTCTACCCACCCTAGCTGAACCAGGCGTTCGAACACGTCTTCTAAACTACCACCTTTGGGTGGCACGGCGATGATCACCGGCTCGGGCATCACAACCCCCTCCGCGAGCCGGGTAGGATTGTGCCACGACGCCATCCGCAAGGGCGAATATCAGACCGGCCCAGCTCGCAAGGCCCGCGCAGGCCCATGTTCCAACAGCCCAGTCCTTACAACGGCGCCGGCTGGCCGTGTACAGCCAAGAATAGCGCGGCGTACAGCGAGCCCTGGCGGCGCATGCCCGGCTCATCGCGCTGCTGGGTCAAGGCCTCCAGACGCGCAGCCAGAATCGGCTTGGCAGCTGGGTCACCCAAGGCATCCAGCAACACCACGAAGGCCACCTGGCGCCGTTCACGCGGCTCAGACGCCAACTGTTGGGCCAGGAAGGGCGTCCAGCGCGTTGCATCATCGGTGCGCAGGGCACGCCAAGCCACACCCGACCACCACGGCGCACCGCCGCCGATGGTGCCTTCAACCAGCGGCATCAACTGTTCGGGCGTAAAGCCGGCCAAGTCTTCCTTGGTGACCTTGTGGCTTGGGTCATAGAGCGCGGCGATGAACTCATCACGCGCGGTCATCGCGGCCACCGCACCAGCGTGATTATCCCACCACAGCTTCCAAGCTGGCCCGGCAGCAGCACGATGCCCGGTCAAGCTGCGCAGGCTGTGGGCAGCCGCTTCACGAACCGCCAGCACCGAGTCATCGGTAGCAACCCGGCATAAGGCCTTCAGAGCCCGGCCGTCGCCATTGGCCGCCAGCGACACTGCAGCGCTGCGTCTAATCACCGACTCCCCCTGGTATAGCGCGTCGGCCAGCACCGGTGACAGGCGGGGGTCACCGATCTCCCAGCTTGCCTCCAGTAGGCTGCGCTGGCGGTCGGGCGCTAAGCCCGGCAGTAACTCAATGATCACCGGAATCGCATCAGGCCGCATCGTCAGCGCCTTCAGCGAGGCTTGCATTGACTTCATGATCCGCTTGCGCTGGCGATCACCCTCCGGGTAGGTCTTCAAATCGAGCCCAGCCAAAGCCCCGCCAGCCGAATGCCAGAGAGTCAGATCTTCAATGGCGCGCAAATCGCCCAACTGGCCCATGGCCAGGGCCGCTGAATCGCGCACCTCAGGAACCGAATCCTGCAAGCGCGGTTTCAACAAGGCATAGGCCTTCTTGGTCCGCGTTTGCCCCAGGGCCAGCGTTGCCACCTCGCGCACGTAGTCGCTGCGATCCTCAACCATGCGCTTCAGCAGCGGCATGGTTTCTGGGCCGCCAATCCCGGCGGCAACCAAGGCCACGCGGCCGCGCACACCAGGCTCGGGGTCAGCCGCCAGCACGTTGAGGTCGGGCAAGACGTCGGGCCCCAAGGCCACCAAGCCAACAATGGCCGGCTCGTTGATCGGCTTGCGCGGATCGGTGAGAGCCGCGATCAAGCCTTCCAGCCGGCGGGCCTGGGCAGTGGTCATCTCAGCCGCCGTCAGCGGCGCCAGGAGCAGCATCATCAGCAGAGCAATACGCATGGTGGGTCAGTGTGCGTATCGCCTCGGGCGTCGCCACAGCGGATCAGCCGGCGGCGGCGTGGTGCCGATGACGCCTTGCCCGCAGCCGGTTGCCACGTATCACGCCCCCTCTCTCAATCACTCTCGACGGAATCAGGAGTTCACATGGCAGCGGAAATCGGCACTTGGATTGGCACTGGCGCATCGGGCAGCTGGAGCCCCCAGATCGACCCAGCCATGGTTGATGACCCCCGCTTCGGCGAGCTGCTGGCTCCGGCCAAGGCTGGCGTCTCCTTTGAAGGCGCAGTGGTGCTGGTGACCGGCGCCTCGAACGCTGGCTCGATCGGCTACCAAATCGCCAAGAACTTCGCCCAAGGCGGCGCCTCGGTGGTCATCACCGGGAGCCGCGACTTGGCCGCGATCACCGCCACCGCCGAGCAATTGGCCGCCGAAGCCGGCGCCGGCCGCGTGGCCCCGGCCCGCGTCAACCAAGGTGAGCTCAGCGAGATCGACGAACTGCTCGACTGGGCCAAGAGCGAAGGCCTCGCCTTTACTCACGTCTACCCCTTCGCCGCGATCAACCACCCGCAGATCTTCTTCGGCATCAAGGCCGAGGACTACGCCCGCGTGTTCGGCGTCAACGTGTTCGGCGTGTACCACCTGTGCGCCAAGCATTGCCGCATGGCGCCGCGCAAAGACCCCTGGTACGTGGTGGTGCCGCTCAGCCCCAACGACGGCCGTCTGCAAGGCTCCGGCCTGTACCCAGCTAGCAAGCAGGCCCTGCGCCCGTTGGTAGTGCAAGGCCAGAACGAAATCGGCAACCGTCGCGGCGGCACCTACGTGGGTGTAGACATCGCGTGGACCCGCAGCGCCCTGATGGAGAAGCTCGATGCCGGCGTGGCCGCAGCCCAAGCGGCCGGCCTCAAGGTGTTCGAAACCATGGACACCGCCGACGTCTGCACCTTGCTCGGCACCCCAGCAGCCAAGGCCCTGGCCGGCACCTCGCTCGACGCCGGCGGCGGCTTCGGCAGCGTAGACCCGGCCGACATGGCCAAGGTCATGGAAGCCCTCGGCGGGCACTGACGGACTGCGCTTCGGCAGATCAAAGAACACGGGATGCACCGCAGTGCATCCCGTGTTCTTGGTTATGGGTCCTGGGTCCTGGAACGCCTGCAAGCAGGCTTAGACGCGGGGTTGCCACCCCGATACCCCGCCCTTTTCCATTGAATACAGCACCATCTGGCTGCCCCTACGATCCAAGCGCCGTCAGGCGCGTACTAGGACCCAGGACCCCTGACCACTTCGCCCCCTACACCGACCCCATCGCCGCAAGCAGCCGCCGCACATCCACCTCTTTATGCGCCAAAGTCAGCGTCAGCCGCAAGCGGCACTGACCTTCGGGCACGGTGGGCGGGCGAATCGCCGGGGCGTAGTGTCCGGCTTCGCGCAGGCGGGTGGCGAGTGCCAGCGTGTCGTGCTCTGAGCCAATCAGGATCGGAATGATCGGCGAGCGGCCGGCAGGCACATCCCAGCCCTGAGCGCGTAGGCGCGCGCGTAGATCCACTGAACGTGCGCACAAAGTGGCGCCGAGATCGGGCTCATCGCGTAGATGATCGAGCGCACGCACCGCGGCACCGCTGGCGGCCGGGCTGGCCGCGGTCGAAAAGATGAAGCTGCGCCCACGATTGACGATGCACTCGATGACCTCGCGATCACCGCACACAAAGCCCCCCTGCGCCGCCATGGTTTTGGAGCAGGTGCCAATCAACAGATCGGGCATCACGCCCAACTCAGCACAGCGCCCTCGCCCCGACGGACCAAAGGGGCCGATGCCATGCGCTTCGTCAACCAGCAGCCAGGCATCGTGCTCGGCGCAGGCCGCGGCGATTTCGACCAAGGGCGCCTCATCGCCGTCCATCGAATAGACGCTCTCAATGCAAACAATTCGGCGCCGCGCATCGCTGCTGGCGCGCAGTTGCACTACGAGGTCGTTGACGTCGTTATGCGCGAAGCGGCGAATCCGGCCCTCGGCCAGGCGCGCGCCGTCGTAACTCGAGGCATGACTCAGACGGTCGAGAATGATCACGTCGCCGCGTTGCTCGGCCAGGCTGGTAAGCACCGCGAGGTTGACCTGATACCCCGTGGTGGTGAGCAAGGCGGCCTCGTGGCCAAACCACGCGGCCAAACGCTGCTCCAAGCGCGCATGGCAGGCCAAGCCGCCAGACAGCAAGCGCGCCGCGCCAGAGCCGGTGCCAAACCGTCGCAGGGCGCGAATCGCCGCATTGCGCATGGTCAAACGCGGCACCAAGGCCAAGTAATCGTTACTCGCCCAATTGACTAATTTGCGCCGTCCACCCGGGCCACGCAGGCTGATCAAGCGGGTGTTACCGGCGTCGATTACTGGCCGTTCGCGCAAGCGGCCAAGCTCGCTCAGGGCGGCAAGCGTTGCTGCACATTCTTGGCGCCGGCGCGCGCGGGCCTCAGTCATCCAGCACGCTTTGGCTGAGTTCAATCACGGCGCCTACTTCCGCGTCGAGCAGGCCATCAATAAGGGCAAACTGGCCATCCGTGGCCATAACCAACACATAGCCCTCATCACCATCGGCGCCTACTTTCGCCCCCTGGCCTAGCACCAACTGACCGGAGTAAGCAATCAAGATGCGGTCTCCAATCCCAAGCACCTGGCCATGGGCGCGCACCGTGCGGCGCGCAGCAGCGAAGTTCGGCGCCACTGCGGTGATCATGGCGGCGTCTTCTGGTGTGATCTCGGGCGCCGCAATCAGCGCATCTGAGGCGCCCGAAAGCCCAGCTTGATCGCGCAGGACCATCTCAGCAGCCTTCCGAGCGAGATCTTCGACGCTTGGGGCGACCGGCGCAGCGGGCGTGGCCGGCACATCAATCACAACGGGGCTCGCAGCTGGCCTAGGAGTTGGCGCTTCGACCACGGGCGTGGTTTCAGCCGGCTCCACTATCTGGGCTGGCTCCACCGGCTGGGTGACCGGCAGCTGATTGACCTCGACCGGCGGGCTCACATCACTCTCAGCGGGCGCCGGATCCGCCACGATCTCGTCACCAACTGGGCCAGCGGGCACCTCACTTGCCTCAGGGCTCGGCACCGGATCGGTTGGCGCGGGCCCAGGGTTAGGCCCCTCAGCCGCTCCAAGTCCAGCGCACAGCAGCATTCCCAGCATCCAGCGGCACGGTTTCATGCCCGGCGTTGTAGCAGGCCCGGCCGCAGGTCAAAGCGCTGGGCGCCAGGAGAACCGACTTGCCGCCTGCTGCGCAATCGCTTCAATGGCGCGCCTTGTGATTCATCTCGGCGTCAACATCGATCACGTCGCCACTGTGCGACAGGCCCGGCTCGGAATCGAACCCGATCCGGTCCACGCTAGCGTCCTCGCCGAACTCGGCGGGGCCGACGGGATCACCGTGCACCTACGGGCTGATCGTCGGCATATCCAAGAGCGCGATGTGCGCCTCCTGGCCGCCAGCGTCCGCGGCACCCTCAACCTGGAAATGGCGGTTGGCGAAGGCGTGCTCGATCTGGCGCGTGAATTGCGCCCGCAAGAAGCCTGCTTGGTGCCGGAAAAGCGCGAAGAGTTGACCACCGAAGGTGGCCTGCGGATTCGCACCAGCGACCAGGATCTCGTCACCACGATCGGCGTTCTGCAAGACCAGGGCACCTTGGTCAGCCTGTTCATCGAACCCGATGAAGACACCGTGCGCACCGCAGCCGAGCTCAAGGCCGACGCCATCGAGCTCCACACCGGCAGCTGGGCCAACGCTTGGCATCGCGCCCATAAGGATGGCGGTGCCGAAGCCGCCGCCTGCGAGCACGAGTTGCGCCGCCTTGAACGCGCCGCCGCCGTTGCCGCCGAACTCGGGATCCGCCTTCACGCGGGTCACGGCATTACCTATCATAACGTACGCGACTTGCTGCATCTGCCGCTGTTGTGTGCGCTCAACATCGGGCACAGTATTGTCAGTCGTGCGGTTTTGGTGGGCATTGAGCGCGCTGTGCGCGACATGCGCAACCTGATCAGCGCTGGCGCAGCCTGAGCTACCCGACTCAGCACTAGGAGACCAGTATCATGTTCCGTGGCAGTATCGTCGCTCTCGTCACGCCCTGGAAGGGCGATCGTGTCGATGAGGCCGCGGTGAAAAAACTGGTCGAGTGGCACATCGAGCAAGGCACCGATGTCATCATTCCTTGTGGCACCACGGGCGAGAGCCCCGCGTTCAGCCATGAAGAACAACACGCGATGATCGCGTGCACCGTGCAAGCGGCCGCTGGCCGCGTGCCGGTGGTGGCCGGTGCTGGCTCCAACAACACGCGCGAAGCGGTGAGCTTGGCCAAAGCGGCCGAACAGCATGGTGCCCAGGGCATCCTGTCGGTGACGCCGTATTACAACAAGCCCACCCCCGAAGGCTTGTTCCAGCACTACAAGGCGATTGGCGAAGCCTGCGGTCTGCCGGTGATCCTCTACAACGTGCCCGGTCGCACTGGCTGCAATATGCTGGCCGATACCTGCGCCCGGATCGCTGAATCGATCAACGTGGCCGCCGTCAAAGAGGCCTCGGGCGATCTCGATCAGGTACAACGCCTGCTCGACCTCGGCCTCGAGGTACTCAGCGGCGATGATGCCCTGACCCTGCCCATGATGTGCCTCGGCGGCACCGGCGTGATCAGCGTGGTGGCAAACTTTGCCCCGCGCCTGATGAAAGACTTGGTTGAAGCGGTTCGCGCCTGCGACTTGGCCACGGCACGCGTGCTGCACGCCAAGGTGTGGGAGCTGGCCCAGGTGGCCTTCTGTGAAACCAACCCGATTCCGGCCAAAACCGCTTGCGCCGCGCTTGGTTTCTGCACCGAAGAATTCCGTCTGCCCTTGGTCCCCATGACCGAGGTCAACAAAGCCCGCCTGCTGGGCGCTATGAAGCGCCATCAGCTGCTGGGGGCCTGAACCGGTGCTCGGGCCAGCTGATCAACTGACGCTCGCACGGCTGGTGCTGGCCCCGCTCGCGGTGGCCAGCTACCTGCTCGTGCCGCTTGATGGTGGCCTGTGCTTCTGGGTCACGGGCATCATCTGCGGCATCGCCGAACTCACCGACTGGCTCGATGGCCGCGTGGCCCGCGCCCGCGGTGAGGTCAGCGATTTCGGCAAACTAGCTGATCCCTTCTGCGACGTATTCTACCGCATCGCCTTGTTTGTAGTGATGCTCTTGCCCGCCAATGGGCTGGCCTACCCCGTCGCCGAGTCTGGCGGGGTCAACGTGCTCACGACGCCGTTGACATTTGCCTTAGCCGACGGCAGTTACGCCCGTGGCTTCTTCCCCTTCGTGCCGGTGCTGATCATGGTGCTGCGTGAAGTGGTGGCCGGTGCCCTGCGCAGCATGAGCGCAACCAAGGGCCTAGTGCTCGCCGCGCGCATGTCGGGCAAGGTCAAAGCCTGGTTCCAAGGCACACTGATCGTCACCGCGCTCGGTCTGCCGGCGGTATTCGGCATGCACGACTGGCACCTGGAGTTCACCAGCATTGCGTGCTGGGTGTGCGCCGCGTTGAGCGCTGGCAGCATGATCGAATACATCTGGGTCAACCGTCCGACCCTATCCCAACTGGTTGAACGCCGCGCCCGCGACAACTAGCAGGCTATTGAATTACAGCCTGTGGCGGTAACCAGACCCCCTAGGCAAAGAACCGCCTCAAGAAAACTTTGGCAAATGGCTCCTGCTGGGAATTCAACAGCCTGCTAGCTCCCCGGCGACACGTCGCCCGGGAAGAAGCTTTCAAACATGCCCAGATGCTGGCCGAACAAGCCCCCTGCCAGCCAAATCGCAAACACGGCAAAAGCAGCCACTGCCACAGCCCGCACCAGCGCAACCCGCGCCACTGGGGCGTCGTCAGCGCTGCGGATCCAGCCGATCAGGTACAGGGCGCATAAGGCTGACAAGGCCGACCACACGGCCAAGCTCGGGGTCCGCGTCACCAGCCCCCAGCCATAAGAAAAATCGGCAATGGCAAGAAACTTGACCGCCGCACCAATTTCAACCAAGCCACCCACCACCTTGAACTCGCTCATCCAGGCCCCGGCCTTGGGCAGGCGCTGCATGATGTTCGGCGCCAAGGCGAGGAAGAAGAACGGCACCGCAATCACGCTGGCGTAGATCGCCATGCCGATCACCGCCGCGCTCCAACTGCCCTGGCTCGCCGCACTGCCCAGCACGAAGCCGGCAAAAGGCGCGGTGCAGGTGAAGGCCGTCACGGCAAAGGTCAGACCCATCGCCAAGGCCCCGAGATAGCCGCCACGCCCGCCCCCAATGCGCGACTCCAAGCCAGCCGGCAAGCGCAGCAAGAACACCCCAAGCAAACTCAGGCCGAATGCCAAGAACAGGGCGGCAATGGCCAGATTGGTGAGCGGATGCCCGGCCACCGTCGCCACCGAAGCACCAAGAACGCCAGCCACCACGACACCAATACCGACAAAGAAGCCGATGATGCCCAAGCTGTAAAAAGCAGCCAAAGGCACCAAGCGCCGGCCTGCGTCAGCCTGCTTGGCAAAGAAGGTAATGGTGAAGGGAATCATCGGATAGGTGCAGGGCATGACCAAGGTGAACAAGCCACCAGCCAGCGCCAACAGCACGAAGCCACCCCAACCGTCGGTGAGAATGCCTGCCACCACATCGCCATCGCCGCCCCGGCCTTCGAGAAAGCCGATCAGCGCAGTAACCGCCTCAGGATCACCTGGGTCAACCATGCGATTCCAGCGTTGCTCGCTGCCGTCGGGCTCGATCCGAACGTAGAGCGGGCGATTCTGAGTCTGGAACTTATCTTGCTGCCAGGCCGCCAAATCGTCATGCGGCGGATCGGTGTTGATCTCAATCGGCACCGCACTGTTCCAGGCCGCTGTGACCTCTGGCAGCACGAACACGTTCTTGGCCATGACCTGGCAGTTGAGGCACGATGGGCCGGTGAAGTCCAACACCACTGCGGTTCCAGCGCCATGAGCCTCGCTGATGAGTTGCTCTACGTGGGCCACATCGCGCGCCTCACGCCATTGAATGCCATTCTCGCCCGACACGCGCGGCGCGTAACCAGCAACCAACACCAACGCCACACTGAGGCCAGCAGCAGCCAACAAGAATTGCCACGCCCGCGTGGCCTGAGGCTGCGCGCGTTGCACCACCAAGCCCAAGGCCCAGAGCGCCACGCTACCGGCGGCGGCCACCAACAAGGCACGCAACCACGGGCCAAGCAGATCAGGCGATTCGTCGGCCGCTGTCTCGGTCGCTAGTGCCGCCGGCGTATCATGCGCCACTGGCTGGCTAGCCTCGCTGCCTGAGGCCGCAACTGCGGCGCCTGGCGTCGGGTCATCTTGGCTAGGCTCAGCAGCAGAGCCCACGCGAGTGGGCACCAACACCTCTATCGCTTGGTCCTGCACTGGGCGCAGGCAACTGCTGTCATTGCACAGCATGTAAAACGCGCGCATGGTCACCGCCACGGCGGTTCCGTCACCAGCCGGCAGGCCGATGCGCTGGCGCAAGGTGACCGGACCAGGCGGATACACCGGCACCATCATGCCCAGCATGACCAGATCATGGGTCTCACGATCGGCCTCTAGCGGCGCCAACGCGGTGACCCCCTGGCCAGGATCGATCTCAATCAGGGTTGGTCGGCCGATGAAATCGATGCCCTCTTTGGGCAAGTCTTTGCTGTAGAGATGCCAGGGCGAGCCCTTGGTCGGCTCTATGGGAGTGAAGACCGCCTCAAGCAGGCCCGAACCGTCGTCTTGAGCGGTCACCGCCACCTCGAGCCGCACGCCCGCCTGCTCAAAAGAGGTCGACTCAGCCGCCCCTGCCGAACAAACCATCCACAACATTACGACAAGCTGCATCAGTCGAAGCATGATCATCCCTTACTGTACGCGTCCTGGGGCCGCATGTTGGCGTAAATGCGACAACAACAGCGCAAATTTGCGCATAGGAGCCCAAGAACCCGTCGGTCATGACTTGACCCTGGAGTCCGGACCGTGACTATGCTATAGGTTTTTTGTCACAGTTTGGGTGCCACTCATGATCCGTTATACATTACTGCTCTTACTCCTCTGCGCGAGCGCTGCCGGCAGCCTTGAGGCAGCGGCCATCGGCAACTGGTCTGACTTCCGTGACGCCGAGAAAGCGCTCACCGCCGAGGATGTCGACACACGTATGGCGATGGCCATGTTCTTGTTCGGAGCGAACAAGAAGTCGGACATGAATAAGGTGCTTGAGGAAATCATCGCGATCGACCCCGAGCACAAGCAGGCCCACCGTATGCTCGGCCATCGCAACAAGAACGGCACCTGGTTTGACCGTAAGGGCAAACCCGTAGCCGTGGCCGTAGCCGCACCCACAACGCCGGCCACGCAGCCAACAAGCGCAACCACCGCCACCGTGTCCGCCAACACGCCACCAGCCACGCCTGAAGCTGGCAGTCCGGCCCTCAGTTCCCGCGCCGAGGCCAAACAGAAGGAAGCCCAAGGCCTGCGTAAACTCAACGGCCGCTGGGTCCCCGAAGAGGAGTTCTACAAGGCCAAGAAGTATCAACAGTTCCGCGGCCAATGGCTGAGCCCTTCACAATATAAGCGCGCCGTACAACGCGAGGCACGGCTACGCGAGATCACCAAGATGCGGAGCGACTGGGCCAACGCCTGGGAATTCGACAGCAAGTACTTCCGCATCAAAACCAACACCTCGCATCAGATCGCCACTGAGATGGCGATGGCGATGGACCTGTGCTTTGAAACCCTGTGCCGCGTCTTCAACCAGAAGAAAAATCTGCCGAAGATCCCACTCGAAATCTACGCCACCTTTGATCAGTTTAGCGCCGGCTCGGCTCAGGCTGGCTACCCAGTATTCCCGGGTGTGCTTGGCTACTTCTACTACGGCGGCGGACTGCGCGGCATCCGCTGCTATTACGCTGGGTCAATTGATCAAACTCTCAGCACCTTGTTTCACGAATGCACCCACCTGGTGCTCAATGAAATCATCGGCATGCGGATTCCGAAGTGGTCAAACGAAGGCCTCGCGGTGTTCTTTGAAGACGCCAAACGCGAGGAACGCAACATCGACCTGGAAGCCATCCCCTGGGGTCGCCTATGGCACCTGCACCGGCAAATGCAGCACGGCCGCATCAGCCTCGATCGCCTCGTCACCAACGAGTTTGGCTACAGTGTTGAGTATTACCCACAAGGTTGGTCGCTCATCTACTTCATGCTATTCGCCGAGAACGGCAAATACCGTGGCCATTTCATGCGCTACTACGACCTGCTGAAAAAGCAGAACTTCCGCAACAACATGGAAGCCTTCACCAAGGTCTATGGGGTAGCGCCCAATGCTTTCTATGACGATTGGAAGAAGTTCGTAGAAACCCTAGAGCCCAAAACGCCGAAAGAATTGATCAGCGCCGCACTCGTGGCTGCCACCGACCAGATGGATTTTGATCGGGCCCTGGCCTACGCCAAGAAAGCCCTCACTGATGCCAGCAACGAGCCCGAAGTCTTGATCGGTTACGCCCGTGTGCGTCTGTATCAGGCTCTGATGTCCTACGATCCGAAAGAAGCCGAAGCCCAGTGATGCCACTGCGAAACCGAGGGTGATGCCGTACATGATGGTCGCAAGGCCGTTGATCTCGGTCCCG
>JAQIBG010000123.1 GCA_027859175.1 Planctomycetota bacterium
CCCGAGGACCGGTGCGCGGCGAAAATGGCGCGTAGCGCCGCCGCGCAGGCCGCCACGCGGCCAGGCCCGACCAAGCCCGCGAGCCAAGCGAAGCGCCGGCGACCCGGGGATCCTAAGGGGCAGAGCCCTTTAGATGTTAGAGTATCTCGTCAATGATGCCGTAGGCCAGGGCCTCTTCAGCATCCAACCAGTAGTCACGATCGCAGTCTTCCAAGACCTTCTCGTACTCTTGGCCGCTGTTGACGGCCAAGAGGCGAATCAGCTGTTCTTTGGTCTTCAAGATGCGCTGGGCCGAGATCTGGATGTCGGTGGCCGGGCCTTGCGCGCCGCCCAGGGGCTGGTGCAGCAACACTTCCGAATGCTTGAGGCAGCGGCGGTGGCCCTTTTCGCAGCCCGACAGAATCACCGCGCCCATGCTGGCGGCCATGCCAGACACCAAGGCGTGGACCTCAGGCTTGATGCGACGGATCGTGTCGTAAATCGCCATGCCGTCGATGACGCTGCCGCCAGGACTGTTGATATACAGCGTGATCGGCTTTTTGGCGTCTTGCGCTTCGAGGTACAGCAACTGCTGAACAAGACCCACCGAGCTCTTGTTATCAACCTGGGTACCCAGAAACACGATGCGTTCCTCAAGCAAGCAGGCGTCGAGTGAGACCTCGCGGGTTTCTTTGGACTTGGGCAGCAGAACAGTGGACATCCAGATAGCTCCTGAAGTGATAGCCGCACCATAGTGCCGGCAAGCTCGTCGTAAAGGCAGTCAGCCAAGCCGCGCCGGCAGGCTGCGGCCATTGAGAAATGCGGTGCCATCCATGGCCTTGGCGCCCGGCGCCTGAAGGCGCTCTAAGACCAGGGCCCCAGCGCCACAAGTGACCACCGGTTGACGCTCAAACACCCCGGTATCGCCGGGCAAAGTGCCCGCGGGGGCATCCACCACGCGCACCTGATGGACGCGCAAACGGTCCCCCTCGCAGGCAAACCAGCAGCCCGGCATCGGCACATAGGCGCGAATCTGGCGCGCCAGTTCGGTCGCTGGCAACTGAGGATCGAGCTCGCCATCGGCGCTGGTGAGTTTGCCGCACCAGGTGACCAGTGCATCATCTTGCGGCACTGCCTCGAGCTCCGGCCACGCATCCAAAAAGCGGCTCAAAGCACGAGCTGCCACCGGTCCGATCTCATCGTGCAGCCACGGTAAGGTGGCCTCAGGCCCAAGGGGAATGCGCTCGGTCAGATACACCGGGCCGGCATCCAAGGCCTTGACCATGCCCATCACGCACACGCCGGTTGCCTCGTCTCCTGCCCGCAACACGGCCTGCAAGGGGCTGGCGCCACGCCAACGCGGCAGCAAGGACGCGTGCAAGTTGATGCAGGCACCACGCGGGAGATCGAGCACCGGCTGGCGCAGCAATTCGCCGTAGGCCATCACCACAAATAGATCGGCATCCTGCAGTTGCTCGGCGGATTCAGCCCCACGGAGGGTTTCTGGCTGCCATACCGGCAGGCTCAAGGCCTCGGCTGCCACCTTCACCGGCGGCGGGCGCAACGATCGACCCCGACCAGCGCCGCGGTCGGGCTGCGTAACCACGCAGGTCACCGTGGTGGCTGCAGCCAAGGCCTGCAGCGCGGGCACTGCCAACTCGGGCGTGCCCATGAACACCGTCCGTAGCCGTGAACCCGATTCAGTCGGCGAACTCATCGACTCCATCCTCGTCGGCTCCATCCTCGTCGGGGATGCTGGGCTCGTCCTCGCGCGCAACCACAAACTCGCGCAGCAGGGCGCCGATGTGGGCATCAGGCGGCAGCATGCAGCGCAGGGTTAGATTCTTGCGCTCGATTTCCACCTGGGCCGAGGTCGGCTGAATGCGCACCGCACGACGCTCGCCGCGCAGGGCGGCAAAACCGCTCGCCGCGACCTCCACCTCGGCCAGCACACGCTGCTCCAGCTCGGCCGCAGCGCCACTCACCGCCACCAGACTGCGCCCAAACAAGGGCCCCAGCGGCACCGCTTCGTAGCTGTCAACGCGCGCCTGATAGGCCGCCGGATCCTCAGCCTGGGCCTGCTCACGCTTGGCTGCTGGCCGATTGCAGCCCACCTCCAGTTGATCGCCGGTGCGCACCAGATGTAAACCATCGGCCATCCGCGCCACCAGATAGCGATTAAACAACTCATTGCGGAACGCCAACAGGCTCCGCCGCGGGTCACCCCCAGCCTGACGGACGCGCTGTGGCAGAGGCTTGCCCTGGGCTACCAGGCGCCCCCAGCGGATTTGGCTGGGGTCGGTGCTGGCGCCGCGCGCGGCGAAAAAGTTGGGGCAGCCGCGTTGCCGCAGCGCATCGAGAATTGCCCGCGCAGTCCGGAAGCCGGCGGGGTTGCCGTGCCCGGCCAATTGCACCCGCCAGCGCAGGCCCGTCACCAGCTCCGGGCCGATTGGGCCCTTGCCTTCGCGGGTTTCCAACACGCGCATCTTCTTCTGATAGCCAGCGTTGCGGAAGCGCTTGGGCTGGTCGACCAGCTCCTTGGGTACACTCAGCCACTGCTGCACCACCGCCTTGCGATCGCGACCACCGGCACAGCCGATCACCTCCACCGGCACGTCGGCAGCGCGCGCCACGGCAGCTACCAACTGCTTGCGCGATAGGCCCTCCACCCGGCACTTGAGCCACCAGTGGTCACCTGTGGCCAGCGGTTCACGCAGCAACTGTTCCTCACAGCTAACGCTGCCTGGTGGCAGCTTCAGCGGCCCCGACAATGAGGGGAGGTCTGCAGTGATCCTGGGAAGCATCGGCGCAGGAGAGCGACCGCGAGCCACGGGTCAAGCCGCGTCAGCGATGAGGTCTTCCCCTGCGCCCCCAGTGCTGCTAGCATCGCAGCATCGTTACGGCTGTGACGATGGCACTCATCACGAGCCCCGGGAGACCCCAAATCCATGGCCGCAGACCCCTACATCGGACGCAGTTTCGGCAATGTGTTGCTGGAAGCCAAGATTGGCCAAGGCGGCATGGGCATGGTCTACCGGGGTACGCACTCCCGGATGGATAAGGTGGTAGCGGTCAAACTCTTGCCACCGCAGCACAACGATGAGAAGGGCCACTACCAAAAGCGTTTCCTGCGCGAGGGCCGAACGTCTGCGGCGATTCAGCATCGCAACGTGGTCCAGGTGATGGACGCCGGCACCGACCACGGCCTGGCCTACCTCGTCCTCGAATACGTTGAGGGCCGCAGTCTGGGCGAAGTGCTCGACGAAAAGCGCAAGCTCGACCCCGAACTGGTGCAACACCTCGGGCTCGGCATCGCTGAGGGCCTCGTGGCGATTCACGCCAAGGGCGTGGTCCATCGCGATATCAAGCCCGACAATCTGCTGCTGGGCGGCGAGGGCGTGATCAAAATCACCGACCTCGGCTTAGCCCGTCAACTTAACGATCCTGAAATCAACCGCCTCACCGCCACCGGCATGGTGGTGGGTACGCCGCTGTACGTGTCGCCCGAGGCGATCCGCGACAACAAAACCGCCGGCGCGCCGAGCGATGTCTACAGCTACGGCGCCACCCTCTATCACATGCTCACCGGCGAACCGCCGTTCCTTGGCAAAACCCCCTACGATGTCATGCGCGGCCATCTCGATCGCAATCCGGCCCCGGTGCGCGATCGCTGTAAAGAAGCACCCAAACACTTAGCCAACCTGGTCCAAATCTGTCTGGCCAAAGATCCCGATGAACGGCCGACCCCAGCCGAAATCGTGCGCATTCTCAAGAGTCGCCACCTCGTGCACGCCGGCGGCAGCCGCACCACCAGCATGCTTGGCATCGCTGCGGTGGTGGCGGTGGTCAGCTTGGCCGTGCTCGCCTGGCAGTTGCTTGGGAGCCATCGCAAAGGCCTGGTCAACACCAGTGGCGCCACCGAACTCGCTTTCGACCTGCCGGCCCTCGATGAAGCCCGCATCCGCTTTGGCACCAGTGAACAAGCCGAATGGCGCCCACTCGATAGCGATCCGATAAGCGTTGAAGCCGGACCAATTACGATTGCGATCGAGGGTTATGACCGCGGCCGCCTGGTACGTTGGAACGATATCGTGACCGCCGAAGGTGGTGTCACCACCGCCGTCAGCGTCAGCCCGCAGCCAGTAACAGTGACGCGGCGCTCGATCGACCTGAACGAAGGCAATGGCGTGGTGTTCGTGCAGGGGGAAGCCCGCGGCGAAGACGACAGCGTGGTGTTCAGCGAGCTCGGCAGCTTTGCCGTCGCCCGCTTCAACGGCAGCGACGCCTGGAACACCACCGTCACCGTCAGCCCCGATGGCATCGAGCGCAGCGACATCGTGCACAGCACGCGCCCAAGCCCTGAGGCCTACCTGCAAGATCGTGTCGGCCAGGTAGCGGTCGACCCCCACCACCTCGTGTGCTGGATCGAAGCCGAAAAAGCCCGTCTCGCCGCCGAAATTCCGCCCAGCATGGGGTGGCAGCGCGGCGCCAGCCAGCGAGTTGACCCGGCTCTCAACCTCGACGTGGCGCTGGTAACAGCAGTGCGTGAATGGGCCAAGCCGTTCGGCCTGGTGCTCCCCGATAAAGACCAAGCGATGCGCTTGAGCGATGCCCACGGCGCACCCCTGTGGTACCAAGATGGCGGCCATATTGGCCACTGGGGCGCCAGCAGTGCTACCAACGCCCTCCTGGCACTGGTCCCAATGCAGTAAACGCTGGCGCACCAAGGCAGTACCTATCCACGGCACCATTGCCTTTACCTGCAAGCTTCAGACACTGCACGCGTCTCCCTATGAATATGCGTCTCGCCTCTTGTGCCCTGTGTTTGCTCGTCCTCGCGCCTCTGTCGGCGCTCGAGGCCGATCCGGTGCAGGTTGGCGAAGACTTGGTCATCCTTACCAATCAACACCGCATCAGCGGCTACCTGCTGTCGCAGACCAGCGAAAGCGTGACCATTCGCACCGTTGGTGGCGTGCTGCGCCTGCCGCGCCGCCTGGTAGCCAGTGCCGAGCCCGGCTTCGACCGCCGTCTGGCTGAGCTCACTGCTGACGACCTCGCCGGCCACATCGACCTGGCCCAGTGGTGCCTGGCCCGCAATCGGCGCGCCGACGCCCTCGCGGTACTCAAGCAGGTCCTGACCCACCCCGACCTCGACCGCGACACCCTGCGCACGCTGGCACGTCTGACCGACGAGATTGAGGGCCCCGAGGCCGCGCTGCCGATCTACCGCGCCTATCGCAATACCGGCGGCACCGATCAAACCACTCTCGCGCGCCTCGCCACCCTTGAAGCCATCGATGCCGAAAACGGCGCATTGGAAACCGCATTCCAAGAACAACTCCGAGCTCGCCAGGTGGCCGAAGGCCTTGAGAGCACGCGACGCTGGAGTTCGGAAGACCCGAAGTGGGCCAACAAGGTTTCAACGCGCTTGGTTGAAGCGCCCGACAGCGGCGGCGACCGCGTCATGCGCCTGAGTTTCACCGGCGATGAAACCGACCGCTACAAGAAGGCCGCCATCCGCTGGCGCGAACAACTCGACGTGCGCGGCTCCAACATCCTGTATCTAGAAGTGTCCAACCCTGGTGCCACCCAGCTGCCGCTCTCAATTGCGGTCAAGTCGGGGCCGAACTGGGATTATTTTGAATCAACCGTGCAGGCTGTGCCAAACGATGGCAACTGGCATGCACTCGAGTTCGACCTCACCGATAAGATCTACAAATGCGCCGAAGACAATTACGGCGCGCACCGCTTTAGCGTGGGCCAGCCCAACGATATCCGCGAGATTCAGATCCAAGTTCACAACGGCGTCAAAGACGGCGACCTGTTTGTGAACAACGTTGGTTTCTTAAGCAAGTAGAGCGCTGTTCGCTTAGCCAGCGGTCGCCATGCGCACGGCCTCAGCCGGATCAGTGGTCACGCTGAACAGCGCGCTTACCGGCCCATACAAAAAGCCTTCATCAGCCGCCCGCGCCGCTTGGGCGATGAAATGGTGGTAAAAGCCTGCCGTATTGAGCACCACCACTGGCCGCCGGTGGGTCTCAATTTGACGCTCAACCGCCACTTCCCAGAACTCTTCCCAGGTCCCTGGGCCACCCGGCAACACGATGTATCCGTCAACCGCTTCGCCGAGACGCTCTTTGCGCTCGCGCATCGCAGCCACCACCAGCATTTCTTCCAACTCGGGATGATGCAGGCCTTCGTCGACAAACTTCTGCAAAATCACGCCCCGAGCGCGCCCACCCGCCGCCAAACAGGCATCGGTCACTGCGCCCATACACCCGGTATTGCCAGCTCCGGTCACCAGCAGATGACCGCACGCGGCTAGACTCCGCCCCACGGCCGCCGCGTCTTCTAGATACACGCTCGGCGTGCGTGGTGACGACGAGCAGAACACCGTGATCGCCGCCACGTTACGCGTCCTCGACCTCAAATTCGTACACACCGTGCTGACCGCTGGTCTCCGAGACCCCGAGGTGCAGGCGCTTGATCTTATTGGGGCCAAAGCGCTCCGCGATTTCCGCGCGCACGCGGCGACCAATGTAGGTGGCGAGATTCTCGGCCGAGGTGTTGTTGATCGGCAGCACGATCACCTCCTCGCTCGGAGCGAGGTAGTGGCAGTCGCGATAGGTGACCTCTGTGTGGCCGTCATCGCGCTCGCGATGCAGCAATTCAGGATGCTCATCAGGAATCAGCCAGTGCTCATCGAGCTCATCGCAAATCGCGCGCACGATCGGCTTGGCGCGCTTGAAGTCGATCACGAGCCCACGGTCGGTGAGTTCGCCATGAATCTCACAGCTGACCTGATAGTTGTGCCCATGCAGGCGCTCTTTGCTGCCATCTGGGAAAATCAGGAAATGGGCACAGGAGAACTTGAAGTACTCCTTGTGCATCAGGATCGACCAGCGTTCCATGTCTGCCTCCGTCGGCGCGAGCCTATAGCCACTGCCGTGGAGACCACTACGAACCAGAGCGTCATCAGTTGGGCCTTGATTGTGGCGCTATTGCGCCGCACAACCCCCCCATGTCCGAAGCGGTGCAGACCATGTTTGCGGCCATCGCCAAACGCTACGACCTGGCCAATCGCCTGCTGTCGTGCGGCCGTGATGTGGCCTGGCGCCGCGCCAGTCTGCGCATGCTTGAGGGGCAACCCCGGCGTATTCTCGACCTCGCCTGCGGCACCTACGACTTCGCAATCGATGCCCTTGGTGCCGGCAAGGCCGTTCAGGTGCACGGCGCCGACTTCTGCCTGCCCATGCTCCAGGCCGGCGAAGCCAAGCGCGCCCGGCACGCCATCACCGCCACCAATGGCGACGCACTCCACCTGCCCTACGCCGATGGCTCGTTCGATGTGGCAATGGTGGCCTACGGCTGGCGCAACTTTGACGACAAGCTGGCAGCGCTGCGTGAGCTCAAACGCGTGCTCAAGCCCGGCGGCCAGATTTTGATCCTTGAGTTCTTCCGGGCCGAAAGCCTATGGCCGCGGCTGTTCCATGGCACCTTCGGCCGCTTCGGCATCCCCGTGATCGGCGGGCTGATCTCGGGTGACCGCGCCGCGTATCGCTACCTGTATACCAGCATCAAAGGCTTCCTCAGTGTCTCAGAAGCCACCGCCCTGATCACCGAAGCCGGCTTTGCCAAGCAGCGCTGGCGTTCCTGCTTTGGCGGCATCAGTCACGCTGTGGTCGCTCGGATTCCCGACTGAATCATTGCTTGGAGCCTGCACACCGGGTATTCATACCACCGTGCTAATCATTCTCGTACGCATTCTTTTTGTGATCATGGCCGTGCTCATCGGCCTCACCAGCGGGCGCTACTTCTACGCGCAGTGGGCCAACACCGTTCCCGGCTGGTTTGGCGGCGCCATGGGCTTTGGTATAGCGGTGACCTTGATCGCGGCCGAGCACGCATTTCGACGTCGTTTTACCCGCTCTCTGGTCGCCTTTTTAGTTGGCCTCGGCGCCGGCCTGGCCCTGGCTGCTTTGCTCCTGGTGGTGATCGGCTTGGTCATCCAAGACCAGGAGTTGCGGCGCAATCTCGATATCCCCCTGGCCTTGGTCACCGTGTACTTGGTGCTGGTCACCGTCTTACACAATGCCGACCGCTTCCGCGTGGTGGTGCCCTTCGTGGAGTTCCGCAGCGAAACCCACGACGCTGGCTCGATGGTTCTTGATGTGTCCGCCCTTACCGACGGCCGTCTCGCTGGCCTACTTGATGCGGGCATGCTCGATCAGCGCATCCTGGTGCCGCGCTCGGTGCTGGTGCACTGTGAAGGCCTTGCCAGCGGTTCAGATGCGGGCGACCAACTGCGCGCCCATCGTGCCCTCGAAACCCTGGCGATGCTGCGCGAACGCATCGGCGACCGCCTCACGGTTGACGCTACCGAAATCCCGCGCGCCGAAACCCTGGGTGACATCATCATTGAGTTGACCCGGCTCGAAGGCGCACGCCTGCTCACCTCCGACTCGGACCTGGTTGAACGCGCCCGGGCCGAAGGCCTCGCCGTGCTCGACCTCCCGATGCTCGCCACCAGCCTCGCCCCAATATTGCGCGCCGGCGAAACCATCTCAGTCTCGATCGAGAAGGCCGGCGAAGGCGACAACCAAGGCGTTGGCTACCTCGACGACGGCAGCATGGTGGTTGTTTCTGGCGCCCAAGATCGCGTCGGCCAAAACGTATCCTGCACCGTCATGCGCCTGCACCAAACCGCCAACGGCCGCATGGTCTTCGCCGAAGCCCGCGGCACCGCCGACAGCGAACGCGCCGTCGACGCCGTCAGCTGAGCCCTGCTCCTCCGTCGAGTTTTACGCCAGGGCGCCAGGGCGCCAGGACGCCAGGATTATAGAGTCACGACTCAAGCATCCCTGCGCTACCCAGCGCACAACACGCACAGTCCACGCATACATGTAGAGCCACCCTCTACCATTCCCCTGGCGTCTTGGCGTCCTGGCGCAAACCAGCCTGAACTCCCACCCGAGCACTCCATTTACCCGCGATTGCACGAGCAGGGACAGGCGTAGCCTTCTGGGCTGTGCGGAGGAGCCGATGGCCCGTCTAACCACCTTGACCCCTGATGATCCCAAGCTCGCGGAGCTGTTGGGGAGTGCGCATGCGCGTTTTCAGCGCTTGGTGGCTGAGGCCGATGAGCGGGCCCGGCCGTTCTATGCGGCGAAGTTGGGACGGGCGATGGGCTGTGAAGAGGCCATCGCCGAGATCTTCGACGCAGTCGATCATGAGGGCGACGCCGCCATCGTGCGCTATAGTGAATTGTTTGACGGCTCGGCCTTGGCGCCGGCGCAGCTGCGCGTTACCGAGCAGGAGATCGAGGCCGCGTGGGCCAGCGTTGAGCCGGCCCTGCGCGAGGCCCTGACCACGGCCACCGAGGCCATCACCACCTACCAACAACGCCTGCTGCCGCACAGTTTTGGTACCGAACTCGACGAGCCCCTCGGCGTGCGCTGGACGCCCCTCGATCGCGTCGGCGCCTATGTGCCGGGCGGCCCGGGTGGGTCTTTGCCCCTGTGCAGCACCGTGCTGATGAATCTCGTTCCGGCCAAAGTTGCCGGCGTGCCCGAGCTGGTGTTGGTGACCCCGCCGCGCGCCGACGGCAGCGTGGCGCCCGAACTACTCGCCGCGGCCAAGGCCGCCGGCGTCACCGAGATTTACAAGGTTGGCGGCGTGCAGGCGATTGCCGCGCTGGCCTGTGGCAGCGCCAGCATCCCACGCGTCGATAAGATCGTGGGCCCCGGCAATATCTTTGTGACCCTGGCCAAGCGCCAGGCCTATGGCCGGGTTGACATCGACATGCTGGCCGGCCCGAGCGAGGTCATGGTTATCGCCGATAGCAGTTGCAATCCAGCCTGGATCGCGGCCGACCTCCTCAGCCAAGCCGAGCACGATCAGCTGGCGATGGCGGTGCTGCTCACGGTGGAACCCGGCATCGACGTCGCAATTCAAGTTGAAGTCGAGCGCCAACTCGCGGCCCTGCCCGAACAACGCCGCGTGGTGGCTGAGGCCTCGATTGACCGCATGGGCCTGTGCGTGCCCTGCACGTCGCTTGATCAAGCGGTCAGCATCAGCAATCGCTACGGCGCCGAGCACTTGGAGATCCTCCTGGCTGACCCCAAGCCAGCGGTTGCGGCGATTCGTCACGCCGGCGCGATTTTCGTGGGCGGCTACAGCCCCGAGCCGATTGGTGATTACGTGGCTGGCCCCAGCCACACCCTGCCCACCGGCGGCACCGCGCGGATGTGGTCGGGCATTGGCACCGACACCTTCATGAAGCGCTCCTCGATCATCAACCTCGATCGCGCAGGCTTTGAGGCCCTGGCGCCGCACGCGGTGACCCTGGCCCGGGCCGAGGGCCTAGAAGCCCACGCGCGCGCGCTCGAAGCCCGACTCAATGGCTGATCCCAAGCGCCACTGGGGCCCCACCAGCGCGCGCCGCATCGGCACCATCTACGATCGGCTCGGCGCCGTCATTGAACCTAAGAGCGATCTGGATTTCGATGACCCCTTCGAGCTACTGGTCGCCGTGGTGCTCTCGGCCCAGGCCACCGACCGCTCGGTCAATGAGGCCACCACCAAGCTGTATGCAGTCGCCAATACGCCGGAGACCATCCTCGCCTTGGGCGAGGATGGTCTGAAGCCCTACATCCGCACCATTGGCCTGTATAATGCCAAGGCTAAAAATGTGATCGCGCTGTGCCGGCAACTCATTGCCAAGCATGGCGGTGCCGTACCCGACACCCGCGAAGCCCTGCAGGCCTTGCCGGGTGTTGGCCGCAAAACCGCCAACGTGGTGCTCAACATCGCCTTTGGCCAGCCAACCATCGCCGTTGATACCCACGTCCATCGGGTCGCCAATCGACTCGGCATCGCGGTCACCACCAATCCCGATCACACCGAAGCAGTGCTCGTGGCGCGCACCCCCAAACGCCACGCCCTGCACGCCCACCACTACCTGATTTTGCACGGGCGTTATTGCTGCCTGGCCCGTAAACCGAAATGTGGCTCGTGCCCGATTGCCGATCTGTGCCCATTTCCCGACAAAGATACCGGCCACAGCTAAGCAAGCAGGCGCCAGCCTTTAGCCAGCTCGGCTCTGTTAAACACGGCACGGCAGCGCCCACTGGCCCCTTGCCTTCTGATGCCTCGCCACATGGTCCGCTCTCATGCATGTAACCATCAATACCCCCGATGCCCCGGCCGCAATTGGCCCCTATTCACAAGGCGTGCGCACCGGCGACGTACTGTACTGCTCTGGCCAGCTCGGTTGCGACCCGGCCGGCGGTGAGATGCGCGAGGGCGTCAAAGCCCAGGCCGAACAAGCCCTGCGCAACCTCGACGCGGTCTGCCGCGAAGCGGGCACCGGCCTGTCCAAAGCCCTGCGCTGCACCATCTACCTGACCGACATGGCCGACTTCGCCGTCGTCAACGAAGTCTACGGCTCGTGGTTTGAAGCCCCGTTCCCAGCCCGCGCCTGCGTGCAAGTTGCCGGCCTGCCCAAGGCTGGCCTGGTTGAGATCGACGCCATCGTCGCGCTGTAACGGAACAGCCTCAGCCTTCTCGCCTTTTTACGCCAGGACGCCAGGGCGCCAGGACGCCAGGGGTTGAGGTCTTGGTTGGGCGGTGACCGAGTTGGTGCGTTTGGTTTTTTTCGCCAGGGCGCCAGGGGTCATTTTTTGGGTTTTGGCCCAGATTTTCAGGCTGTCACA
>JAQIBG010000136.1 GCA_027859175.1 Planctomycetota bacterium
CGCCCCGGACCCCGCCCAGGGTTGCCACAAGTGGCCGCCCCAACTCGAAACTCCCAACTCGCAACTATTCCTTACCCGCCTGCACCACCGAGTAGAAGTGATGCCCTGAGCGGGCTGCGTGACCGAGGTCACGCGTATCCGCACCGCGCACTTCGCGCACTTGCACCGGGTAATCCATATAGCCGTGGAAGATCTGCTCGCGGTAGCTGGCCCAGAGACGGCTGCCCTCCTCCACTACAAACAATGGCTTAGGAGCCGGGCTGTTTTTATTGCGCCAGGATGGGTAATTATAGCCGCCGAGGAGCTCCATCTGGGCGCCACCCTTGAGATGGAACCAAGTGCCGGTTTCGCATTCGGTTTTGCTGCCAAACACCCAGAGACTGCCACCGTCTACCGTGGCCATGACGGCATTGCTCTCGGGGTTGAATTGGCGCATCCACACCTGCTGATCGCGGAACACGTAGCCCTGGCTGGTGGTGTCATCGATAAAGACTTTGCCCCCAGTGACGCTGTTGCGATAGGGATGATGCCCCCACATGCCAATATTGCGCAGCACCAGGGTACGCTTTGAAGCGTGGTCTATCAGGTAACAGCGCGACTCATGACGCGCCCCAGCATAGTCTTGAAAGAACATGCGCTCCAAAACCACGGGGCCCTTCCCGTTCTCGATCCGGAAAATCGGTTCATCCTGCTTGGCAAACCACGGCGTGACCTGCATCCAGGTATGCATCCCAATCAGGCGCTGCACCGAACCATGCACGCGAATCGTGCGGCCGAAGCGCACGGCGGTCCCCGGCAGATTCGGAATGCACACGGTGGCACGGCCCTTTTTAGCAGCGCGGTCGATCGCCTCCTGCACCAGATCGGCATCGTCCCAGGCTGCCAATAGCGCGTCGCCATCAACCACCTCCCATGACCCAGGAGCACCCCAGGGAGTATCCGGGATCTCCTCAACAGGCAGATTCAAGGGCCCACTGTGGTCGCCAAAAGCGCTGACTTGCCCACCAACACGCGGGCTCCAGTCACCAGCGAGCACCGCTTCATTGAGATCAGCTCCGCCTTCAAAGGTGCAATCAACCAAGCTCTGGTAGCCACGCTGGCTCACATTGCGCAGCACCAACTGCGCGTTGTCAGTGATAATCGCGGCCGGGCCCGAGCCCACAAAGCTGCAATCATAGAACAAGCCAGAGCCATACGGGCCCTTGTTGTGAAACACAGGAACCGACAGCTCGGCATCCAACTTGCGCACGAAGAAGCATTGGGCTTCGGCCAGCATCCCCACCACGCGCTGCTTGCGCAGGGTCAGGTCTTCAAAGGTCATGCTGAAGGCCGTTTGGTTGGACCGGATACCGATATCAAAGCCCTCAACCTGCAGACCGCGCACAAAGCTCGGGCCTGGCTCGCGTGCGTTGAGATCGAGCCCGCAAACGCCAGCACCGTCATCGCTACGCAAGGTCACATTCTCAAGAGTTCCGATATTATGACTCATCCAGGTCAGCGCGATGGCCCCAGGATTACCGCGGCCGGTGTCGAGGGTCAGATCATAGATGCAATTATTGAAAGCCTGACCGGTGATGCCACCGCTATCCCACATCGTCAGCAAGGGCTTCGGCTTACCCGGATCAGCGAATCCATCAGCATTGTCGGCCAGGCGTATCGTGCTGCGACCCCGACCAGCCCCCTGCAACACAATGAACTTCGAGCGTTCCAAAACGCCGCCATAGCTGAGCTTGTTGCTAACCAGATAGGTGCCAGGCGGGAAGTAGACGACCCGATGCGTGTTGAGGGCCTCATCAATCGCGCGCTGAATCGCGGCAGTATCATCGGTGCGCCCGTCACCCTTGGCCCCGTAGTGCGCCTGCACATCGTACACGCCAGTACCCTTGGGCAGGGGTCGATCTTCATCACCACGCGGCCGGAAATCCCCAGCGAACGCGCCCTTGACGCGCACCATGCGCGGCTGGTCATAAGCAGGCATGGCACTCAAGCGCTCGGCGCGCACATCGGCAAGCCGGATCGTGGCTCCCGAATGGTAGCCTTCGAGAGTAAACACCGTCACCAAGGCCTCGCCAGCAGTCAACTGCACGGCCTTGGTGCTGATGCTGTGACCGCCGCCAAGCTCGAGCGCAAGATGGCCAGATGGGACCAACTCATGCGCCCCCTGCTGATTGTCATAGCGACGGAAGGTATACGCTGCCAAATTCGACCCACCCTCCCAGCGGTTAATATCCGTGTTCGCCACCAAGCGATATGCACCGGCTTTGGGCGCGATGAAACTCAACGCCACCGCCTTACGATACCGGCTATGATCTTTGCGGTCGCGCACCTCCATGATCACGGTGCCATTCTCAACAAAAGCGACCGGCTGCCCGCCTTCATTGCCCTGCTCTACAAACCAAGCTTGGCGATCACGCCACTGCACCCAGGGCATGAGATTATAGCGTTCGGCGTCAGAAAAATCTTCATGGTGCAACTGATCAAGCTGCCAACGCGGACCAGCCTTGTCTGGGTAGGGATTCCCCTCGGCCCCGGTCCACACCGTGGGCACGGGCCATTTTTCAACTGCTGTCGGCTCCTCGGCCGTCGCCACAAGGGCAACAGTGAGCACAATAACAAGCGTCAGATAACGCATCGGATAGCTCCCCTACTTAGAGTGGGCGGGTAATCGGAATAACGCGCGATTTACGTTTAGCCCTGGCATTGGCCAGGCGGTCGGCCAGCAATTGCGCGGCAGCTTGGGCTAAGGCCTGAGAATCGAGTAAATACCAGGTAACCGGGACGCCAAGTATCGGCTCCTCATCAGCGATCATTGCCAGATGCAGATCACGCCCGGGCTCCAGCCCCATCCGCAGCGCCGCAACACTCACCGCGGCGAGGTCAATATGGCCGTAGCCGAGCACGCCAATCGGCTTGGGCAGATCCTGCAACATGCGCTGAATCACCGCATCGCTTGCCGCTGCGTCGCGTTCGCTAAGCGGCAGGCACTCATGCAATTTGCGCCCCGCACCCATCGCTGCGGCGCGCGCACCAGCCAAGCGGTGATCACGACTAGCATGCCGGTGCGGGGTATGATGCAGCAAGACATCGATATAGGCGACCGACGAACACCGCGCGATCAGATCGCCCACCGCCAGAGCGGCGCCGGCCTGGTCATCAAAATACACGGCATCCTTGGCCTGGGCCCGATTCAACCACACCGCCGGCAATCCCAACTGCCGCAAGCGCTGCGGCAAGAAATCGGGTGTGTTGGTCTCGTAGCTGACCAGTAAACCATCAGCGCGAAAACTGCTGACGGTATCTGGTAGCGCGGCGCCAGAGAGACCCTCATCGCCAATCCGCGCCAGGCCCAGCGCCAGATCGTGACCGACCAAGGCATCGTGCAGGGCCCCATAGAGATCGGGCGCCAAACGCGCATTGCTGGCATGGCTGCAGCCCTGGACCAATAAGGCGGTTCCGGTGCGACCTGTGCGCATCGCGCGCGCGCCGAGGTGCGGCTGATAGCCCAGCACATCGGCCGCGCGCAGAATGCGCTCGCGCACGTCAGCGCTGAGCGCACCCCCTGAGCCAAAGGCGCGCGAAACGGTGCGCTGCCCAATGCCCAGATGCTCGGCGATATCGCGCTGCGTCACGGCCATTGCCAACACCCGCACCCTGCAAGCAGACCCGCAAGCACGTCAGCGACTCAACTCGATCGCAAAGATCGGCATATCGGCAGGAATCACCAATACGCCATCGGCGCCAACGGTGCCCTTGGCTACCGGGCGGAAGTGCCAGTCTTGCGCCTGCCACTGCATCCCGGCCAGGGCCGGCGCGGTCACGGTGCCACCGGCGCGCGCGTACAAGACGGGTGGGTCGGCCTTGTCATCACCCCATGTCATGTCGGCATAGGGCTTGCCGGTATACCCCAGGTTGCCCTGCGCCACGCTGTCGGGGTTCAGCTTGAAGCCGTTGTTGAAGCTGGTCGACACCAGCGAGCAATAGATCGACGACGATTCCGCCAAAGGCTTGTCGTCTTGCGCGACCAAGGCGAACGACACGTACTGCTCCTCTTTCGTCATCAGATAGCTGATCCCGGCATCATTGATGATCTGGATATCAGACAGGCGCACGCCATTGCTAAACTCCACCGGTCCGCCGTGCTGGGCATAGAATCCGGTATAGGCCACGCCGGTGGGCAGATCAAAGCGCAGGTGCCCCTTGTGCCAGTCGTACTCGATCTGGTCAGTCGGCCGCATCGGATTGGCCTGCTGCAAGAAGGGATCGATCACCGGGCCGGCAACCGTGTCTTTGTCCTGCGTGGGATCGACCTGCATATGCAAGCCGTAGCGATTGGCGGTAGCGATGATCTTCTCACCGAGGTCACCAAAGCTCTTGCCGTAATCGGCGCCCTCCGGGTCGTACAGCGTGTTGCGCCCAAAGGTCATCACGGTTGGCTTGGGCGCCGCCTGCAGCGCTCCAGAGCGGAACAACAGACTCGCGCCTTTGAGCGCTGAGGTATAGACCTCGTCATTTTTGTAGTGCACACCTTCAATCGAACCGCCGTTGCCAGCATGACTGTAATTCATGCGCTTGCGATACGGCTCGGCCTCGGCTGGATCATTCGGCCGGCCAAACAGATGGAAGTTGATGATATCCCAATCCTGAACCGCGCCGATCGCTGCGATGCGATACGGCACCTCGGCCCGATACATGTCAGGGTTGTTCTGTTGAAATTCATAGATGAAGAAGGGCTTGCCGGGAATCCGAGCGGTTTCAGCCCAGGGGATCCCCATCGCGGTACGCGGTGGCTCATCCAAGCCGCTGATGAAGGGGAAGCGCTTGTGTTGCCGATCCCACGCAGTCTGCCACAGGTACGAGCACATGGCGCTCGCGTCGCCGTGCTGATGCAGCCACACCGCCTGGGTGCGGAAGCCATCGCCGGTATCCAGCAGCATCGGCGATAGCGCCAAGGATTTGCCAAGCGTCTTAGCGTAGTCTTTCATCGCCACTTTGTAGTCGACATGCAGTTGACTGAAGAAATGGATCACATCACTGGCGCGAACGTGCGAGAAGTCTTCGCGCTTCAGAGCCTGCTTGGCGGCCGATAATGCGGCCAAGGCCGCCGGGTTGGCATCGTTCACCGCCTTACCATTGCTGCCAGACGCCAGCGGCGCCAGGAGCACATTGCCGTCAGCCAAGGATTCGCCAGGTAGCAAAGAGCCCCAGGCCGCCTGCAGGCCGGCATCGTCGCCGTATTGCTCGCGCAAGAAGGTGGTCCACCGGGCTAGCAAGCTGTCACGGAAATACTTGGGCAGCTTTTGCCAGTCGCCGCGCGTCAGATGGGCAAAGTACCATTCCTCGTTCGACAACTCCCACACCACCACTTGCGGGCTATCGCCGAGGCGGATGTCATTCTCATAGTGATTACGCCAGTCGGCCACCACGGCCATGCGCTGTTTGAGCTTGGCTTGCGAGCGAGCGTCCCAACCAATCTGCTGCAAGCCACGCAAGCCAACGCGCGCCTTCTTGCCAACCTGTTCCTGCATTGCGGCGCGCCAGGCCTCAGCGTCGTCGCCCGCGAGCACGTCCACGTCATCGGGGCCAATCCCGCCACAGTGATTGAAGCTGGTAGCCCACACCTTGATGCCGCGCTTGTTGAGGGCATGTAGCATGAAGCCGAACTGGTCGCTCTGGCTCATGTCACCGGGCGTCCACTCGGCTTCCCAATCGCAGTCATTCCAATACCGCACCAGGTTGAATCCGGTATCCGCGATACGCTGGGCCAGGGCATCGTAGACCTCGCACATCTTGGCGTACTTGGCCGCCCGCTGTTCGGGCGTGTCGTCCTTTTTCGGCGCGTAGTCGCGCTTCAGGTCGCCCTCAAGCCAGAAGTGACCGATCCACCCCCAATAGCGCTGGCGCTCACCATTGAGGCTCAGGTGGCCATCCGCATCCACCTGAACGTAGGCGCTATCCGGCGGGAGTTGGGGCTCAGCAGCGGCAGCAAGGCCCACTGCGAACAAACAGGCCGCCACTGTGGGCAGCAGCATGTGAGGTAGACGAGGGAACAAGCGCATGAGAACTCCTGAATCTGGCACGGTGTGGCTACGTAGCCTGTTACGCCGCTGCGAGCCCTCCGTTGACGACATTCTTGGTCTCGATGGGTCGCTAGCTGTCCGCGGTTGCGCCACCACCGATTGCGGGCTCGGCTCGGACGCCACCTTGGACATGACCCCGAAACGCGTATTCCTACATGACCTGTGCTCCAGCGCGAAGCCGTTGCCGCCAAGCAACACCCCAGACTCGGCACCTACAAGAAGCCCAACTCAACGAGCGCATGGGCGGCGCGTTGAGACCGCCATGGGGAGGGCCATGCGTCACGACCAGTCGCGTGGCGCACAGCCGAAACGCGCGGCAAAGCGACGAGAAAAATACGCGGCATCGGTAAACCCACACCGCCTACCCACCTCAGCTATCGACACCCCGCCGCCCTCCAAACAGGCGCGCGCACGTTGCAGGCGTAATTCGGTAACGTAGGCCATTGGGCTGCAGTCAAAACAGTCTGCAAACCGGCGCTGCAATGTGGCGCGCGAACAGCGCGCCCGACGGGCCAAACTCGCGACATCCATCGGCTCAGGCAAATGCCCATCGATCCACTCCAGCAAGCGAGCCAATACCAGCAAGGATGCCGCCGCCGGGCCCGAGGCCACCGAATAGCCGCGACAGCAAATGACCAATATCTCGATCAAATAGCCGGTACACACCGGCGCAAACCCAAGCGCACGCGCCGCTAGTTCTTGCGCCATATGCGCCACCACGCCTGACACGCGATCAACCTGGGCGTCTGGCAATCGCACCTTGGCCGCAAAGCCCTGGCGATGCCGCAGGCGCGGTTCCAGGTTCACAAAAACCTGAAATCCCGGCAGGCGCTGCAATTGCGCCAGAGACAGCGCCAAACGGTCTGGCTGATACCCGATGTTGACCAAAGCCAGATCCTGGGTCTGCGTATAGCCGTGCTCCATTCCTGGCGGAATCACAAAGGCATCGCCGCGCTCAATCGGCCACGAACCCTGGTCTGTACAATGCTGCCCGGTGCCCCCGGTAACCACGGTCAATTCGATGTTGTCGTGCCAATGCAGGTCCATGTCGTCTTGGCGCTGGAGGATATTGCAGCCAAGACCGAAGCCGTCTGCTGTCAGCAAATTGACCGCTACACCCATGCCGTGAGCGTATCGTCCAAGTTTGATATGCCACCGTGAGCCCGCCGTCTGGCGCTCGGGCAGAGAATAGGTGCTGTCACTCGTCCCTGGAGCCCACCCATGGCCACCGCCACCACGCTACTTTGCAATCGTCTCGACACCCCTCTCGCGATCGACCCCGCCGCCCAAGCGTGCCTGAGCTGGCGCTGCGATGAAGCGACGAGCGCTTGGCAACTGACCATTCGCGACAGCAGCAAGGCTCTGTGTTGGGATAGCGGGCAACGTCACGACACCGAGCTGCGCTGTCGCCCTGATGCCTGGCATGGCAAGCCTGGTGAACGCTACTCGTGGCAGCTCCAAGTGTGGAACCAACAGGGCCAAGCCGGTACGATTGCCGAATCCCACTTCGCCTTCGGCTTGGCCGATCGCGAAGCGTGGAGCGCACAATTTATCAACCGTCCTGAAGCCCCCAACAATGATCGAGTCAGCCGCTATCGACGCGCGATTGAGATTGATGGCGACCTTGTCGACGCCCGGCTCTACGGCACCGCACTCGGCCTGGTCCGCTTCTTCATCAACGGCCTTGCCGTCAGCGACAGCGCCTTTGACCCTGGCTGGACCGACTATCGCCAGCGCCTGCACTATCGCTGCTATGATTGCACCGAACAACTCAAGACCAGCGGCGCCCATATGCTTGGTGCTGAAATGGCCGGCGGTTGGGCCTGCGATGCCCTGACCTGGGATCACATCCCGCAACAATACACCAGCATCCCACGTCTACTGGCGTGTCTGGTGCTACGCTATGCCGACGGCCGCCGCTCGGTAATTGGCACCGACACCACCTGGCAACACCACCTCAGCCCGATTCTCCACACGAGCTTGCTTGACGGCGAACATTGCGATTGCCATCTCGACGATCCGAGTTGGTGCAGCACCGCATCGGACAGTCACGACTGGCAAGCAGCCGAAGCATGGCACGGGCCAGAACCGAAACGCCTGCTTCCGCATCCAGCCGAACCGGTCCGCGTCACGCAACGGCTCAAGCCCGTCGCCATCGACCAACTGGGGCCACAACGCTGGCGCATTGATCTTGGCCAAAACATCTGTGGCCGCATCGAACTCGACCTGCCCGACCTACCACCCGGGCAACTCCTGCGCCTGCGTCACGCTGAAATTCTGCGTAGCGATGGTGAACTCTATACCGACAACCTGCGCACCGCCCAAGCCACCGACAGCGTCGTGTGCGACTCCAGCGGCACCTTACGTTGGACGCCTCACTATACATTCCACGGCTTTCGTTATCTCGAACTCACCGGAGCCCCCCAGCAGCCGCAAACTGACCACATAAGCGGCGCGGTTATGCACAGTGATTGCCGGCAAAGCGGCTGGTTTGCCTGCTCAGACGAGCACATCAATCAGATCTGTAACAATGCCTACTGGACGCAACGCGGTAATTGGCTCGATCTACCAACCGACTGCCCACAGCGCGACGAACGTCTCGGCTGGACCGGCGACATTCAAGCCTACTGCAGAACCGCCCTGTGGTTCGCTGACTGCACAGCCTTTCTCAACAAGTGGCTGGTCGACCTCAAGGATGCCCAGGCCCCCACTGGCGCGGTCCTCGATGTCGCGCCATTACCGCCACGCTCGATGCCCCAACAACGCGATGCCGGTCCGGCCTGGGCCGATGCGGCAACGATCGTGCCCTGGACTTTGTATCAACTCCACGGCGATCGCACCCAACTGGCACAGCACTGGCCCCTGATCGAAGCCTACGGGCGCTTCCTTGACGCCGATGCCAGCAACGGGCTCCGCGCCTTTGACCCAGCACGCCATCACTGCTATGGCGACTGGCTCAATCAGGGTCAGCACACATCCCACGCGATTCTGCAACAAGCCTTTTACGCCATCTCCACGAGACTGGTTGCGGCAGCGGCGCATGAACTCGACCACGCCGATGCCAAACGCTGGCAGCAGCGCGCCGACCTAGCACGCCGTGCATTTCAAGAGCACTTCATCGCAGCCGATGGCACGGTTCACGCCCCAGACAACACCGACCTATCGCAAACCGGGCAACTCCTGGCACTGCACTTCGATTTGATCGACGAAGCGCGCCGCGACGCCTGCTTCGAACTGCTCTGCCAAGACCTCACCGCGCGCGGCCTGGCCCTGGCCACCGGCTTTGTTGGCTTACCCTATCTGCTACCGGTTCTGGCGCGTCATGGCCGTAGTGATCTGGCCTATGCCCTGCTGCAACGACGTGAATTCCCGGGCTGGGGCTTCAGTCTCGCTCATGGCGCCACCACGATATGGGAGCGCTGGGATGGCTTGCGCGAGGACGGCACGCCGCAAACGGCAGGCATGAATAGTTATAGCCATTACGCCTACGGCAGTTGCTGTCAGTGGCTGTTTGAAGGCATCGCTGGCCTGCAACCAAGTCCGGGCTTCGAATCGCTTACCATCGCCCCGAAGATCGGCGGCGGCCTCACCTGGGCCGAAGCCACCCATCATTGTGACCGCGGCGAGGTCTCGGTTAGCTGGCGCATCGCCAACGACACGCTGAGCATCCAGGTCAGCCTACCTCCGCAATTACCGGCCACCCTGATCGTGCCCGGCACAGGCCCGATCCAGTGCAGTACAAGCACGGCCAACCAGGATCGCGAACTGACCATCACCGACACAGCCTGTGTGACGACACCCTGGCCCCAGACCTCGCTCAAGGCCATCGAAGCGTAGCAATGCTAGCACAAGACGGTGTTTACCAGCTCGGGATATCGTCGCCTGAGCCACCCTGATCAAGGCCATCAGGACCGGTCGACCAAATCCCAAAGGGTCGATCGCCATAGACCTCAATTGCATAGGCGATGCGCAAGGGTCGGCCCCAGGTGTCGGTAACCCGTCGCGTCGATGTCTCTATCCGCTCACGCGGCAATGCTGGATTGGCGGTGGCCACAAAGCCCTGATACCGAATCATCGCCCGCTGCGACGCGCCGCCTGAAGCGGCCAGCGCCGGCGGCGGACGCCAAAACCGATCAGCGCCAATGTCCCCGTCAAGTCGCCCATCAGCATCCACATCCCAGGCCGGATAGCGCGCTCGATTGGCTACGCCATCACCGTTATCGTCTTCATAGAGCGTAAAATGGAGCTGGCCGTAGCTGCTCACGGCGGCCGCAACCGTCTCAACCAAACCCTGGCTGACGCGTCGTTGCGCCTGCGCTTGCAGGATTCGGTAGGTCGGAATACCAATGCCAACCAAGAGTGCGATCACCCCAATGACAATCATGATCTCAACCAGTGAAAAAGCTGAACGTCGCATCACCGAATCTCCACCGGAGCTGACAGCAGCCGATAGCCCCCGCCACTCATCACCCGACGCACCCCCTGCCACGGCGGGTCGGTCCAAGCGTTAACGACGGGTGTGGCCGTGCCATCGGTACGCCACATCTCAAGCCCGCTCGCATCCTGATTGCAGGTTTCCTGGACAGATTGCCATAAGTCATCTTGCACCGCCACCCAATCAGCGCTGGCGTCCTTCAGTTGGCTCGGCGTCACAGCACTCGGCAGCGTCAGACCTATCGACGCGCAGGCCACATATACTGCCCGAGTGTGGCCATGGGCCTTGTGCGCGCGTTGGATGAACAGGTCGGCACGTCGGTTCCAGCCATCGGCCTGTGACCGATAGCCATTATCAATCGCGGTGTTGGCCATCGGCTGATAAAATCCAAAACCGATCAACAGCGGATTGCCATAGCTGTCATTCCAGCCGCGATCGGGCGATCGATCCGTGTGATAACGCGTCAGGTCATTGTCTGGGAGAATCTCCGACACGGCCCACAGCTCTGCCGACCAGCGTGGCGTCAACTGCGACAGCCCGTGCGATTCAATCGGTAAAGCGGAGCCCACTGGCGGCAGGCTCGTTGGCGGCCAGGCAACTGCCTCTGTTGGGACACGACCCCAAGGATGCGCAAAATAATACGGCGCGTACGGGATCGGAATCCAATCACCAACATCGGGCGTTTGATCAGACCGTCGCGTATCGACCTTGAAATCGATGACCCCGGCGGGCGGCGTCGCGCTCACCGCACGCAAGCCAAGTTGAATATGGCGCGAGGCCAAACCACCGCCGCCGGCCGTGGCCATCGACAAGGCGCGTTCTGCATCCACCATCCGAGCGCTGGTCTTGGTTGCATGCGCCATAGCGCGCACGCGTTTCACCGCCGGCAACAACAAGGCCACCAGCACGCCGATGATGCCAATAACGACCAGGAGTTCGATCAGAGTAAATCCGCGCTGTGTGTGCATCGTCATGTCCTCACCACACCGCTGGCGCTGCGCGTAACCGCTGGATCCACTGGATGGTGCCACCCTGGTTGACCACTCTGGCCCAGGGCTGTTGATTGACGTTGTCGGCACTGCCTCCACCCTGCGGATTCAACTGCAGCGTTCGCCAATCGATAGTGACTGGTGGGTTACCGGCGATTGCGGGCGACCATTCGATACGGTACCAGAGACGAATTTCATCGGCCACAATCTGATCAAAGATATCTTGGTTTGATTGGAACAAAGCCTGCTCCCCTAGACCGCGCACCTCATCCCAATCGCGAAAACCCTCGCTCGCGCCGGCACCACACGTGATCACAAAAGTAGCCGGCCCGTCACGGTGAATGCGGACCCAGGCCTGCCCTTCAGCCCCAGCTCGTGGCCGCACATCGCCGCGCGACCAGTCAAGCCAGCGCGCGCTGGCAGTTGAGGCAGCGGTGACGCCGGGCCCAAACAAGGGCTCCGGATCGGGTTTAATCAGCAAGGGCAGACCAAATGCCGGATCACTTGGATCATTGGCAATAGCGTTGGGCGCAACCGTCTGCGTGATCGCAAATGGCGGCCGTTCCAGGCGCTGCATCGGGCAGCGAACCACCGAGCCAATCGCAGGCCACAGTGGTCGGTCGGCAATGCCGTCACCGTTGCCGTCCACCGCTAGCGTTGTCGCGTACATAGCGTCATAGATACCATCAGCACCCGATGCCCCAGACTCGGTGACCAGGTCCTGATTCGACCGCGGCCCAATCGGAAACCGGCCTTCTTCGGCCGCCGTTGGAGCACGCCCCATTCGGCTGGCGAATGCCGCTCGGTCGCGAATCCCGCCGCGCACGTCTACCCAGCCATAGGCCTCTTCGTTGCTGCCATCACCAAGTTGCCGGTCCCAGCCAATTCGCGCAGTTTCTTGCACATAGGCGCAGCCAGCATGAAGCATGATCCGGGCCTGCGTATACCGCGCGGCCCAGGCCAATTCATCACCCTCGTTACGAGCCATGGACAAGAAGGTCAAACCAAGCGTCGCCAAAATGGCTGCCAAGGCGGCAACGATGATGAGCAACACTCCCGATCGTGCGGTCGTCATGGCGGCGTATCCAAATGGGGGGAATTACGAGAATCACCAGGCGCATACCAGGCAGCCCAGCCACCACCACGCGCGCGTTGCTGACGCGCGCCACGGAAACTGGTGCCGAGGCTGGTTACCACCACTTCCTGCTCCTCGTTGCTCTGGAGATCAGTCCAACGCACGCGAGCGAGATTGAATTGGCGCCCGCGCAACACACCGCGCTGGAGTTCCATACGCAAGGCTGGCCACTCACTCGGACGATCAGCCAGCAGATTGCGGACCCAGGTCGTTTCACGCAAGCCACCGACATATTCAAACCAATGTCGCTCAGGCCCAGCCAAGGACCGGTGGCTTCGCCAAATCATGCTGCTTTGGGAATAGGCTGTACCGTTGGCATCTTTGCCGATCTGAAATGCGAACCAATCATTCAGCGCCACGCTGCCAAAGCTGGTTGCGAAAGTCGACGGATCGCGACCAAGCGATTGATACTCCACATACCAAGGCTCATTGGCGTTGGTGATGAAACCGCGAAAGCGCAGATCAGGCCGCTCATCGATCCGGACGTAACGATCCACCACTGGCGCAATCGTGCCGCTCGCAATGCCCGTCGCATAATCGCCCTCCGGGGTCCCGCCGTTAGCCTCAATATAGCCACTGCCACCATAGGACCGATACCAGTGGTTGGATGGCAAGTAGTCGAACATGCCATAGGTGCCCAAGGCCTCGAAAGCGTACACCGTTTGGTTCTCGTACCACGTGAAGGTGCGAGCCTTCAATGCACCACCTGAGCCCAGATCCCAATCCAGACCACCGTAGGGCCCATAGGGGCCCGTCAGTATTTGCACCCCGGGGGCCTTATGACCGTCACGCGGAACACGCTGCGAAAAATTCCCCAAGGCTCGGTGATCGTCACCAAATCCAAGGACCGGTCCTAGATGACGATTGCTGACCAGGCCGTAGCGGCCGCACTTCCGTTCGCCACTGTCGGGCTCCATGATCTGACCACGATACCAGCGGCGCGGATCATTGGCCTGATATGGGCGCTGATCAAATCCTCGTTGACGGTCTTTAAGCAGAAGGCTGCCCCCATGGGCCGTATCACGAAACACCGTCTCTCGATACACCAACGGATCGATGCTATCGACTGCAAAGCCACGACCACCACTTGCCAACTCGTTGGGTGGCGGAATGGCCGTCAACTCGGTAAACGGCAGCGCATAGGTGGTATCTGGCCCTGTGCGGCCCAGACCTCGGTCAACCGTTCCGCGCAGAGGCTGGGAACTGGCAACCGGTTCGTCAAAACCGGTCCAAAAATCTATCTCTTCATTGGCCAGCAGGAAACCAGTGCGCATGACTTGATTCTGCACTGACAAGCGGTTGGCCGCCTGCATGGTTTGCATTGCCATCCGTACTGCCGCCGTTGCCACAAATAGCACCGCAATGCCAAGCGCCATGGCGATGATCAACTCGATGAGGGTAAAGCCACAACGTCGCATCAGCGCACCGTCAGCGTTAGGCGTGGGTCATAATACACGAAGCGAGCGACCTCGGTGGCGCGCAGGCGCACACTGGCCGGCAAGGTGCCGCGATCGAGCAACTGGTTGCCGTTGCGATCAGCACCATACCGACCACTAAATACCATCTTCGGATCACTCACCGGAGTGCCATCACCCAAGGTCGACCACACCGGTCGATAACCCTGATCAGCTATACGATACCCCGTTTGTTCCGAGAATCGATGCGCCCAGGCCTCCTGCTGATTTTGATCATGGCGGTTATCGGCGCCGATGGTTTCCTTCAACACGTTGCTATCGGTAGGCAGGCCTGCGACAGGAAACGCAAATAAGGATGGCTTCTCCGGGTTGCGCGCACTCCACTGATGGCCATCGAACCACATGGCGGTCGAGTTGGCAGTATAGTCACGCCACGGCGTTCCCATATAGACGTCGGTCATCTTGCCAGCGGGGTGCACATCGGGGCGCACGCGGAAATAGCGACTCGCATCGACCGGCGCGCTCGGTGCCGTCTCCCAATCTTCCCAGTCGGTCCAGGGCACAGCCCAGAACACCATCTCGCGCGCCCGTTCAGTTGCCGCAAAACGCTGGGTCAGGGTGAAGTGAGCGCGGTTGCCTTCCAAGGTCGGCCAATCGAACACCACCCCCTCCAAATCGCGACCAGGATTGACGAAGGATTCTGCCGCCAGCGGGCGCCACTGCTGGGCCTGCACCGCCAGCGCCTTGACTGAAGCCGCAATATTCGTGTCGTTAGACACGCCCGCAATCTGGCCAGACAAGATGGGATGGCTCGCATCTGGAATAAGATCGAACTCCATAAGTGGGTGATCCATCATGATCATGCGATTGAGCGGCCGCGGCACCTGCAGGTCGTAGGGCCACTCGGCGGTATGCCGCATGACCATGGCTAGGCTCGTTTCATGGTAGTTGACGATCATGTCGTGGGTCAGATAGAAGTGCCCAGGCAGCGGGTTGGGGTGCCCACTCGGCGGCGCCAAACTGGAGAAGGGCGTTCCAAGCCCCGCAGGCAGAATCGACAACAAGCTCGTCAGGTTATTAGGGACCGGCAGCGAGCGATCTGAAAACAAACTGGGATCATCATTGCCTGGGATCGCGATGCCGGCAAGCAAGCCAGGACTGGCTGGAGTTCCATACATCTCGCCGGTTACCGGAGGCGGCCACCAGATGCTTCCGGTGCGCACGCCCCCCATGCTTTGACCAGGACGCGCCGGCGTTGCCTCCAGAGCAAAATGGCGCGTCATGCACATGGCCGCGTGCGCCAAGAATCGCTGGGCCTGGACCCAGTCCCCATTGCGGTACGCGGCATCGACGTCAGCCATATCGGCGCGTCCGAACAGGAGATCAGCCGGCAAGCCTTTGCGCCACGCGTACCACAAAGCCAAGGCAAATTGGCCTTTGGCCTGCAACCACCCCATCCCGGTCAGTGATTTACCCCAGCGTTCGTGCTGGGTGCCCAGCCAATTGTACCAGCCAATGCCGGATTTATTGGCACCACGATCGTAATCCCAACTGCCATCCGTCGCAGCCAGATCGGTTTCCCACAGGCGTGCCAAATCTGGATCCGCATCGGCCTCATAGCTATCCCCTTCCCAGCCAGCCGAAGCGTGCGTTGGCTGCGCCTTACGACCTGGTGGCGAGGGATAGGGTTGATAATAGGGCCAGGCCTTCCACGGATTGTTGGCTACTGCATTTACCTGAGCCGCCCCATGCACGCCAACCAATAGTTTGATCGTTTCATTTGGTGGTCGTGGATCATCGGGCGCTTCAACGCGATGCTGGGTCACCGCGCGTGGATTGCTGTAATACAGATAGCCCCCCGCATCCAGCAGAGCACGAATCTCGTCGCCGGCGCTGTCAATTCGATAGGCCACGTCGAGCGGAACCGGCCGCAAGGGCCCCCGAATCGCACTGCTCTTGATTTCAAGATCAGGGTCAAAGCCACGCCGACCGGCCGGAATATCCCATGGATTAGGCGCCTCGAGATGACACTTCAAACCACCATTCGCGACCGGCACCGTAGCGAAAGACTCGATCAGACTCAGCGCCTGGGCGTTGGCATACAGCGAAAACCGCGACTGTTCATGTGTGCGCAACGCGGCCGGCAGCAACAGGGCGAAACCAAGGACGGCGACGGCCACCACCAGAATGGAAACGGCCACCTCAAATAAACTAAAGCCACGACGGCTGATCACGGCGTGTCTACCGCCACCAAGCCAAGATCGAACACTTTGATCAACACCGCTTCTGTGCTGCCCTTACCGCGCACCTCAATGCGCTGCAAACCAGTTGGAGCGGCGGCAACCCCGAGCCCAGTTGGCAAGGGTTGAGCCGGATCCAGCACCGGACGCCCGGTCAGATAGGTATTGAACCAAGCAATGCGACCATCGAGCGGCGTGGTGCTGGCCGCAGACCCAACCCGCAGTTCCACCTCGCCCAAGGGCACGCGCCGGGCAATGCCGTTAACCTGATACTCGTCGCTCGCAGCAGTGCCATAGAGGACCACCGCATAGGGCTGACTGCCAGGCTCCTGAACCAAGGCCACACCCCAATGAGCGGCGCCCGCAGCCGGATTGGGCGCCGTATCACTGCGCGCGCGCCGGCGCACCTCGTCAGCCACCGATTGGATCTCGTTTCCAGCGCGATTAACCACCCCCTTATTCAGGGCCGAAGCCACCGAGGGCGAGGCAATGCCGGCTAGAATACCCATCACGGCCATAACCACGACAAGCTCAATCATGGTCATGCCGCGAGTACGGCGATGGCTGACAGCGATAAACTGGTACATGGCAAGCTCCCAAGGTTCTGACCGCCGATATGGCGAGTGATCACAGCCTCAGATCAGCTGCCCCACCCACGAGTCACATCAAACCGTCAGAGAATATACTCAACGTATACGCATACTCTACGTGTCGTGAAGACGCCTGTGACCGAAAAAAACCGGACACTAACCAAGAACCA
>JAQIBG010000215.1 GCA_027859175.1 Planctomycetota bacterium
CAGTTCCACCTGTTTGGACTCGGCGAAGTGGCGACCGTGGAGATTGATCCCAGCACCACGATTCAAAACTTGGTTGACGCAATTAATACCCACACCGGCACCACCGGCGCCGTTGCCAGCTATGACGCCGCCACCGGCGCGCTCAGCGTTTCCGGGCAAAGCGGGCCGCTGGAGCTTTCGTCCGACGACCTGACCGCGGGCGGAGCGGCCGTTGGGCTGCTGGACCTGCGTACCGATCTCATCAATGACACCGGCGCAACCCGCATCAGCACCTCACCCAACGTCACGGCCGACCTCACCGTCACCGACGACAACGGCACCACCCACACCATACGCCTAACCAGCGTGCCTGGACGTGATGGCGGCCGCACGCTCACCAACCTCCTGCCGGGCCCTGAGATGGCACCGCCCTGGAGCGGATTCTTGCCAGGCGCTTTCAGCGCTACGATGCACGACACCAGCGATCGCAGCTTTGGCTCCAGCATCACCGCCCAGACCACAACCCTCACGGCAACGCGCTCGAAGAATCAGCAATTCCAAACCGGCGCCCGCAGCGGCGAAACGATCCAATTTGAGATTGCCGACATGCGCGCACGTGCGCTCGGCCACAGCGCCGGCCTAGCCACCATGGGCCTGGCCGATCTCCAAGACCTGATTGACGAAGAAGTGTTTCTCACCGACCGCGCGCAAGACGCGATCAGTGTTATCGACGCCGCAATTGAAGAAGTGGCTTCGGCACGCGGCGCGGCTGGCGTCACCCAATCGCAAGGCCTTGAGCAAATCATCAGCACACTACGCCTCGGCAGCGAAAATCTGGGCGCCGCTGAAAGTCGCATCCGTGACATGGACATGGCCTACGAAACGGCTGAGTACGCCCGCTTCAACGTGCAGATGCAAGCCGCCACCTCGATGCTCGGCCAGGCCAATCAAATTCCAGAATCGGTACTGCAGCTGCTGCAATAACGCAGCTACACGTGCGGCAGGTTAGCCAACCGCCTTCACCGCCGACGCGCAGTCGAGGCTGAGGTCGAACAGGCGCTCGAGCTTGAGAATGCGGAAGATCGAAGCGATCTGATCCTTCATCCCACACAGCGCCAACTTGGCGCCCTGGTTCTCGAGCTTGGTCCGCATCGAGATGATCGCGGCGATGTTCATCGAGTTGAGATACTCGACGGTCGAGAAGTCGAGCACGAAAGATTTGGCACCATTGGCGAGCAGGGGTTCGGCAACGCGCCACAACCCGGCGCAGTCGCTCTCGTTGACCAAGATCACCGACACACCATCGACTGTGCGTACCTGTTCTACCATCGGACCGCTCCTCGCTGCATTGTCCCAACCGGTGAGTCCGGCGCTGATACCGCACGATGCCGATACCGGGGCCGAGGGTCAAGAACAGCCCGGCGCTTTCGTGCGTCGATGCGTGCCACCCATGCCGCGCGCACTCAAGTCGTGACCGCAGCGCCGCTTGGCAAAAGCCCTTGACCAATCGGTTATCATTCGTTAACTTATGGCCATGGACAGCATCGCCAGCCCCCGTCGCACCGGTTTTCTTGGTCATCTCATCGGTCAAGCCACCGGCGCCGCCAACGACAACCTGTTTCGCCAGGCCTTTGCCTTCGCCCTGACCGCTGCCGTAGTCAGCGAAATTGACGGCAACCGCCTCAAAGCCGCGATGGGCCTGCTGTTCATCGTGCCCTTCGTGGTGCTGGCGCCCCTGGCCGGCCACCTCGCCGACACCATGCCGAAAGACCGCCTGGTGCGGCGCCTGCGCTTCCTCGAACTCGGCCTGTGCCTGTCGGGCTGCATCGCCCTGCTCACCGGCAGCGTGGTCGCGATGCTGGTGACCGTAGCCGCGCTCGGCGCCCAAAGCGCGCTGTTTGCCCCGGTCAAGTACGCCATCTTGCCCGAGATCGTCAGCCCCGACCGGCTCGACCAGGCCAACGGGCGCATCCAGGCCCTCTCCAACGTCGCGATTCTCACCGGCACCGCCCTCGCCATCACCGCCGACGGCAGCGCCCTGCCCGGCTGGGGCGGCGCCTGGACCGTGGGCGCGGTTAGCATGCTGCTCGCCCTGTGCGGTATCGCCGGCGCCTTGAGCATTCCGCGGCTGACGGCCCAGGCCACCAGCACCGGTTGCGGTTCACCCCTGGCCGCCTTGGGCATTCTGCGCCGGCACCCCGAGTTGCGGGTCCCGATGTTCAGCCTGTCAGCCGTGTGGGCGATTGGCGCCGTGATCCAACTGGTGCTCACCGGCGTGGCCGTGCATAGCTACCACCTAACCGAGGCCGGCGCCGCACTGTTGGCGCTCAGCCTTGGCTTGGGCTTGGCGGCCGGCGCCCTGCTAGCCCCCCTGCTGCAACATCGCGCCTATCCGGCCGGCCTGCCGGTGGCGGGTGCGGTGCTGTCTGGCGGCGGCGCCATCGCCACCGGCCTGCTGGCCGCGGCCGGTGCCCCGCTCGGGTGGACCATCAGCTGTATCGTGGTGGCCGGCCTGGGTGGCGGCCTGTGGATCGTGCCCCTCACCGTGCTGCTGCAGCGCCTCGCGCCCGACAGCGAACGCGGCCGCGTGTTCGC
>JAQIBG010000402.1 GCA_027859175.1 Planctomycetota bacterium
GGTTTCGCGCGGATCGTCGCGGCGGGCGTACAGCTCGCCATAGGCGGCGCCCGCGGTGACGGTCAAGCGCCAGTCGGCGCTGATCAGGCTGCGCAGGCGCAGCGCGCCGAGGTCGTCGTCGGTCTCGATCAGACAGGCGTCGCGCGGCAGGGGGCCGGTGCCGCGCAGGGCGGGCAGCCATGAGCCGCCGTGGATTGCCGCCGGGGGTTCGATGCCGGCGAGCTCGTAGAGACTGGGGGCGAGGTCGACCAGCGAACAGGGGTCATCAACGACGTGCCCGCTCGGCACGCCGGGACCGGCAAGGAGGCAGGGCACGCGGGTGACCTCATTAAAGTGGAAGCCCTTGCCGCACAGGCCGTGGTCGCCGAGATGCTCGCCATGGTCGGCAATGAAGGCGACGACGGTGCGTTCGGCCCGGCCGCTGGCTTCCAGCGCAGCGAGGACCGCGCCCACCTGGGCGTCGAGCTGCGCCACCATGCCGGCATAGATGGCAGCGGCCTGGCGCCAGGCTGCGTCATCGAGGGTCCGATAGGGGAACGGCGGGGTGCCGATCATGCGGTCGCGCTCCCAGCGACCGTCGAGGGCCGCGAGCTGGTCGGGGGTGAGCCCAGAGCAGTCTTCGGCGCGCAAACGCTGTGGCATGTCGGCGGGCGCGAAGTGGGTATCCCAGGGCGCTGGTACGGTGAAGGGCAGATGGGGATCATGGAACGACAGCAGCAAGGTGCTCGGTGTGGCGTGGTCGCGGGCGAAAAATGCGCGCGCCCGTTCGACTAAATAATTTCCGGCGTGGGCCGCCGCCGGATCCGGGTAGACATGGCTGCGCGGCACCCCTGGCAGGGGCCGGCGTTCACGGCAGGACTCCGGCTGGGCGGCGCGGATGGCATCGCGCCACGGCGTGTAGCCGGGGCCGTGGCAATCGGCGCCGTGCCCGTTGACCAAGTCGACCTCACGCAAGCCGTGGTAGTGACCGTCTCGCGCCAGGGCCAGGGCAACACGCTCGGCCTCGTCGCTTTGCGGAGCGAAGTGGATCTTGCCGATCGAGGCGGTGTGGTAGCCGGCGGCATGCAGGACATGCGGCAGGAAGCGCGGATCGTCGCCGACCACGCAGCCAACCATGCGCGCGCGCACTGCGGCTGGGAAGCATCCCGACAGGAAGCTGGCGCGGCACGGTGTGCAGGTTGGTGAGGGCACGTGGCAATCGGCGAAGCGGACGCCACGCGCGGCCAGCGCATCGAGGTGGGGTGTTGGCACATGGCCACCATAACAGGACAGGTGGTCGGCACGCAGCTGATCGGCACAGATCAGCACGAGATCAGGATGCTTGAGAGTCGGCATACCACCCTTGTACCACCAGCGCGGGCACGCGACTATGGGACGCGGATGGCATCTATGGCACCAGCGTCGGATACCTGGCCGCCCCGCGATCACGCCGGGTTCATCGCCGCACTCGAGCGCGCCGAGGCCGCGTTCAGCGGTCGCGTATGGCTCGGCTCGGCGCAGCCCTGTTCGCGTCGCCCTGGTGACCCGCCTTTACGGATCCACGCCCGGCCGCGCTTCAACCTGCTGATGGCGGGGACGCGCCGGGTTGTCAGCAGCGTCTGTGGGCATCGCGATGCCCACCGTGCTGAGCCCGGCGATGTGCACCTGTGGGCGGCCGAGGCCTACGCCGCGGAGGCCGTCACTGATCGCTTCGAACTGTTGGGCGTGGTGTTCCACCCCAGGCATCTACGGGTGTTGTGGGTGTCGAGCGATGGCCGTTCGCGGCCGGGTACCACCCCGTATTTCGTGCATACCGCGAGCGTCGCCGGCGCGGCCCTGGCCGTTATGCGCAGTTTGGAGGCCTTGGCTGCGCGCGGTGATCCAACCCAAGCCGCGCCCGATTTGCTGCGCGGCTTGCTGCGGCTGCTGCGGGCTCATCTGCTTGCCGACCAGCAGCCCCGCCGCCGTGGCGCCGCCGCTACCTGGGCCCGGGTACGGGCTCACCTCGAGGAACACGTCGGCGAGCCTCTCGACCGCGACGACGTGGCCGCGGCCTACGGTCTCAGCGCTAGCTACCTCTCGGAGCTGTGCCGCCGCGAACACGGCACCCGCGGTTTCAGGGGCGCCGTGGAAGCGATCCGGATCGAGCGGGCGCAATGCCTGCTGCGCCGTGACGATCTGAGCGTCAAGCAGGTTGCGGTGCTGTGCGGCTTCGCCAGCGAAGCGTATTTCGGCCGCGTGTTCAAGAAGGTGGTCGGCGTCAGCCCCGGTCGCTGGCGCTGACATCAAGCCCTGAGGGCGACGCGGGCACCCCGTCGCGCGTTGCCACGACAGGGCCAGGCTGGCACATCTGGCTGTTCCACATACAAGAATAATCATCCATCTGTTCCTCATATGATCAGAATAGAGGCGAGCCATGAACAGCACCCTCCACCACGGACTGCGCCTGCTTGAGCATCTGGCCGCGAGCCCGACGCCAGTGGCCCTCAGCGACCTGTCACGGGCGCTTGGCTTGGCCAAGAGTCAGGCGCACCGACTGCTCCACAGCCTGGTCGAGGCTGGCTACGTGGTGCAGGACTCGAGACGGCGCTATGCCATCGGTCTCAAAGTCATGGGGCTGACCGGCTCTATTATGCTGCACCATCCGTTGCGGCTTATGGCGCTGCCGGTGGTGCGGGCCCAGAGCGCCGCTTCCGGTTTGGAAGTGGTGTTCTCCGTGCTCAGCGGTGGCCGCGCCCTGGTGTTGGCGACCGACCATCCCGAAGGCCGTGTGCGCGATCCCTTCGCGGTGCTCGGGCAGTCCGCGCCCTTGCACGCCTGGGCTAACGGCAAGGTCCTGCTGGCCTTCATGCCGCTGGCGCAGCAGGAGGCCCTCCTGGCCGAGCTGCCGCTGCCGCGCTACACGCCGCGCACGATCACCGATCGCGCCCGCCTGGTCAGCGAGCTGCGACGCATCCGCCAGCGTGGGTGGGCGCTCAACAATCGCGAGAACCAGACCGCCGTCACCAGCGTTTCGGTGCCGGTCTTCGATGACTGCCACCGCTGCATCGCCGCCCTTGGGGCAAGCTGGCCACTAGATGTTCGACCGACTCCAGCAACGCGCGACGTGGTGGTCGAGGCCCTGCAACACGCCGTCATACCCCTGGCCAAGCGCAGCGTCGCCGGCCTTCCCTAAGCGAGGATCCAATGCAACAGCTGAGCCTGAACTCCGGTGACGATCACCTCACCCTGCGCGCCGACGGTCGCCTGGTCGAACTGGTGTGCGACGGCGTGGCCCTGAAGGGGCTCGAAGGCTCGCTGTGGCGCCTGTTCTACCGCCGCGGCGAGCTGACCCAGGCCCAGATCACCGCCAACGGTCAGCAGGCCTCGCTGGAGCGACACGGAGACGGCTTGCGCTTGTGCTACGACGGCTTGCTGGGGCCTGACGGTCCGCTCGACGCGAGCCTGGTCATCGAGCTGTGGATAGCCGAAGGAGCCTTGTGCTGCGAGGCAGAGCTGCTCAACCGCGATGCCACCGCGCTGCTGGTCGAATTGCAGCTGCCCTTGATCGGCGACCAAGGCCTGGCGCGTCGGGCGCTGATCACCACTGCCGGTGGCGGGCAACGACATGAAAACTTCACGGACTATGTGCGTGGACGCAGCCGCTTCGGTGGCGCGCCCTATTGCGATGCTGACCACGAGGGCATTCAGGCCCAGACTCTCTATCCGGGTATGGGTGCCGCGTGTAACTGCTTCGTCTCCGACGGCGGCACGGAGGGCCTCTACTTCGGCTGCCACGATCCCGAGTTCCGCGCCACGGTGCATCTGATGCGCCTCGACGGGCCGGGCCGCGACCAGCCTGAGGCCGGCTTTTCGCGCCACCTCGCGTTGCCAGCAGGCAGCAGCGAGCGCTTCGGTCGCTTCGTCATCGCGCCATACCGCGGGACCTGGCACCGTGCCGCCGACCGCTATCGCGCCTGGGCCGACACCTGGTTCAAGCCGCGACCGGTGCCGGCGTGGGTGCGACGTTCGCACGGCTGGCAGCGCTTGATCCTCAAGCACCAGAACGGCGAGGTGCTGTTCCGCTACGACGACTTGCCGCGCATCCACGACGACGGCGCTGCGGCTGGGCTGGATACCCTGTTTATGTTCGCTTGGTGGCCAGGTGGCCACGACCGCGGCTACCCACATTACGAGCCTGACCCAGAGTTGGGCGGCGAACAGGCCCTGCGCGACAACATTGCTGCGTTCCAGCAGCGCGGCGGCCATGTGATCTGCTACACCTCCGGCCGCCTTATTGATCGCGAGACGCCCTGGTACCGCGCCCATGGCGCGGCTACGGCGGTCAAGCGCCGCAGCGGTATGGAGGTCGGCGACGCCTACCTGTTTAGCAACGCCGCGACCTATGACCGCATGCACGGTTCCGCTGAGCTGACCCCGGCCTGCCAGAGCGTGCCGCTGTGGCGGCAGGTCTTGCACGATCGCGTCGATCAGGCTGCCGACTTCGGCTGCCACGCCATCTTCTACGATCAGCTGGGCACCCAGGAGCATCCCTGTCACGACTCGGCACACGGCCACCCGATCCCCTACTTCCACCAGTCGGTCGACAAGCGCGCGCTGCTCGACGAGTTGCAGGCTCACGCCCGCGCCCGCGATCCCGACATGGCGATGGGCATTGAGATTCTCTCGGATTGCACGGCGCAGTACGCCGATTTTGTGCATGGTGTCTATCTGCAGGTCGATATCAGTTCGGACGACTACCGCGCTCTCGGCCGACGCCCGAAGACCACAGGTTTCGTCGAGTTCTGGCGCTACTGCTTCCCTGAGGTGGTGCTCAGCGACCGCGACATCCGCGATGACGAGGACGTGCTGCGCCGCAGCAATCTGGTCGTTCTGCGCGGACTGGTCAGCGATGCCGAGATTTACCGCTGCCGTCGCACCATCGCCACCTACCCGCGCTATCAGGAGCATCTCGGTAGCCTCAACGCACTGCGCGACCACTTGGCGCCATGGCTGGTCGAGGGGCGTTACCGCGACACCTGCGGTTTCACCTGTGACGGTGATATCGAGGCCCGCCTGTTCCAGGCCGCCGATGGCAGCGTCGCCGTGGTCACCAGCCAGAGCCACCTGCCAGCGGTGACTGTCCGCATCGCCGTGCCCGGCAAACACTGCACCCAGGTCGAAGGCGTCGGCGTCTTCCGCGCTGAACCCGAGACCGGCATCATCGAACTGGAACAGGACGCCCTCGCGGTGCTGATATTCGCATGACCGAAGACACTGGCGCATCCCGCCTCGCACTGGTGACCGGCGCCGCTCGCGGCCTCGGCCGCGGCATCGCTCTTGGTCTGGCCGAGGCGGGCTGGGATGTAGCGGTGAACGATCTGCGCGATGACGACGCGGCGCAGGAGACAGCGTCGGCGGTGCGCGCCTGCGGCCGTCGTGCCTGGGTCGAACCCGCCGACGTCTCTGACGAAGCCCAGGTCGACGCCCTGTTCGTCCGCCTGGCGCAGCGCGGCGGGGTACACGCCCTGATCAATAACGCCGGGATCGCCCACGCCGCCGACATCTTCACCATGACGCTCGCTGACTGGCGGCGGGTGATCGACATCAATCTCACCTCTTGCTTCTTGTGCTCCCGCCGCGCCGCGGCGCAGATGCGCGACACCGGCGGCGGCCGCATCGTCAGTATCGCCTCGGTGTCTGGTCAGCAGGGCGCGCTGTTCGGCCACGTTCACTACTCGGCATCCAAGGCGGGGATCATCGGTTTTACCAAAGCGCTGGCCCGCACGCTGGCGCCGCACGCGGTGACGGTCAACGCGGTTGCCCCGGGTATTATCGACACCGACCTGCTGCGCCGCACGCACGGTGATGACGGCGTGGAGCATCTCGCCGCCGGCATCCCGCTCGGGCTCGGTGAGGCGCGTGATGTCGCCGGTACCGTCGGCTTCCTGTGTAGTGAGGCCGGCCGCTACGTCACTGGCGCGACGCTCGACGTCAACGGCGGAATGTACCTGAGATAACCCATGCGCTGCACCGCGATCCGTACCCACATCTGCCACGCCTACCGCACCAACTGGGTGTTCGTCGAGGTCGAGACTGACTCCGGCCTGGTTGGCGTTGGTGAAGCAACGCTTGAATACCGTGAGCAAACCGTCGCCGAGGCTTGCCGCGAGCTGATCCGCATTCTCAGGGGCCGCGATCCGCACGACGTCGAGTCCTTCTGGCACGACGCCTACCGCGACACCTACTTCCGCGGCGGCGAGGTGCTGATGACCGCGCTGTCGGCCGTCGACATGGCGCTGTGGGACATCAAGGGCAAAGACCTCGGCGTGCCGTGCTGGAAGCTGCTCGGCGGGCGCTGCCGCGACCGCGTCCCGATGTACGCCAACGGTTGGTTTGCCCCGGCCAAGACGCCTGACGAGTTCGCGGCCAAGGCGCGAGCCGCGGTCGACACTGGCTTCCGTGCCCTCAAATGGGATCCGTTCGGCAGCGCTTGGCTCGACCTACCGCCGGCGGCGATGGACGCGGCGATGGCCTGCGTCGGCGCGGTGAAGGATGCGGTACGCGGCCGCGCCGAGATCCTGATCGAGGGGCACGGCCGTTTCAACGTCCCCACCGCGGTGCGCGTCGGACAAGAACTGGCGCAATTCAAGCCGCTGTGGTTCGAGGAGCCGCTGCCACCCGAGAACCTGCCGGGCCTGGCTGACGTGAAGCGGCGCAGCACCGTGCCGATCGCCGCCGGTGAGCGACTCTACAACCGCTGGCAGTTCCGTGACCTGCTCGCCCTCGGCGCGGTCGACTACCTGCAGCCCGACGTCAGCCACGCCGGCGGTTTGTCCGAGCTGCGCAAGATCGCCGCCATGGCCGAGTGCCACCACCTGCCGGTGTGCCCCCACAACCCAAGCGGCCCGGTGGCCAACGCCGCCACCTTGCAGCTCGCCGCGTGCCTGCCTAACTTCCTGTGGTTGGAAACCATGTCTGCTGACGTCCCCTGGCGCAGCGAGATCACCGACGAGGCGATCACCGTTGCCGACGGCTGCATGCTCATCCCTGACCGCCCCGGCCTCGGTATCGCCCTCAACCATGCCGCCATCGCCCGACACCCGTACGAGCCCCGCGACCTGCGTCATTTCCGTGGCGACCTCACTGACATTCGGCCACCAGGTGCCGACGGCTGGATGCAGACCGCAGACGCGGCCATTTTGGACAAGCCCTGAAACAGAGCGGCGATCCTGACACGTCTAGCGGGCGGTTGAAAGACAGTCTGCGGCCGGCGAAAACCGACCGCGATCATCAAGACGTTCATCGTGTCCATGGCGGTGCCCTCATGATTAATTGGCGATCGACTCCAGGCGATTGCGGGCAAGGAAACTCAGCACCATCCTCACGTGCGGCCCTGGCGCGCACAACTGAAATAATGCTTGCTGATATATCAGATGGCGCTCTGATATATCACATGAGCCTTGCCGACCAAGCCTTTGCCGTCATTCAGGAGCGCATCGTCTCGGGTTCCTGGGCGCCGGGTCATGCCCTTAACCGGCGTGATCTCGCGGAGGACCTGGGCATGAGCGTGGCGCCGGTGTTGGAGGCCTTGGTGCTCCTCGAGCGCCAGGGTCTGGTTGAGACCATGCCGCGGGTCGGCACTCGGGTGCGCGCGATCACCCAGGACGGCGTTCGGGGGCAGATGCTCTTGCGCGAGGCCTTTGAGGTCCAGGCGGTGTATCTGCTGCACGGCAGCGGCCTGCGCTCGCACCGATCCGCCTTGCTGCCCTTGGCCGAAGCCGCCGATGCCGACTACGAGGATCAGCGCGCACGCTGGGCCGCCGACCTCGCCTTTCATCAGGCTTTGGTCGCGGCGCTAGGCGAACCGGCTCTCACGGCGGCCTATGCCAATGTGATGCAGCTCGGCTTCTTCCACATGATCAACGTGGTGATCGACCAACAGCCGCGGCGTCGCGCTCGCGACAGCCATGTGCGCTTGCTGCGCCGCCTGCTGCGTGTCGACGCTGCGAGCGCCGCCACCGCCATCCGCCATCATCTCGCCAGCGGCAAGCTGGCGCTCTACACCCAGGCCGAGAACACGGCCGAGGAGGCCGCATGAGCGACTGTCCCCTAATCGCTGCGACCCTCAGCCCCTTCGCCAACGACGGCACGCTCGATCTCGGCGTGGTCGATGACTACGCTGCGCGCCTGCGCGGCGATGGCGTCGCCGGGGTCTTCGTCAACGGCACCACCGGCGAGGGCCTGGCCCTGAGCGACGACGAGCGCCGCCGCGCCGCCGAGGCCTGGCTCGCCCGTCGGGCGCCCGACTTTCGCGTGATGATCCACGTCGGGCACCTCGTTCTCGGCGAGGCCCAGAACCTGGCCCGCCACGCCGCCGACCACGGCGCCGATGGCATCGCCGCCTGCGCGCCCTGCTTTGTTAAGCCCGATGCGGTGGCCATGGCTGCCTGGCTCGAGGCCATCGCCGCGGCCGCGCCGCAGGTGCCACTGTATTACTACCACATCCCAGGCCTCGCCGGCACTAGCTTCCCGGCGAGCGAGGTTTTGCGCCGCGCGCCGAGCGTACACGGGGTGAAGTTCACTCACGAGTCGCTGCTCGATTTCCAGCGCTGCGTCGACCTTGACGACGGTCGCCTGGACTGCCTGTTCGGGCGCGATGAGTGCCTGCTCGCCGGTCTCGCCCACGGTGCGGTCGGTGCCGTCGGCAGCACCTACAACTGGGCCGCGCCGCATTACTGCGCCCTGATTGCCGCCTGGCAACGCGGCGATCTCGCTGCGGCCCGGGCCCATCAGCGCGCCTCGCAGGAGCTGGTGGCGATCATGCAAGCCCACGGCGGCCTGGCCTCGGTCAAGGCCCTGATGGCCTGCGCCGGTCTCGACTGCGGCCAGCCGCGCCTGCCGATCCGCGGCGCCGAACTCGCCGCGATCCGTCCCGCCTATCAGGCCTGGGCCGCACGTCATCCGCTGCCCGCCAGTCAAGGAGTTTCCGCATGAGTACCGCCATCGCCGCCCCCGCCATTGAGCGCTTCAGCATCAGCAACGACCCGGACTGGTACGAGGCGTTCCCCGACGTCGCCCTGACCGCGCGTGGTCGCCTTGTCTGCGTGATTGCCGAGTGCACCCATCACGGCGACCGCGGTGAGACCCGCATCGCGGTCTGCCACAGTGACGATCGCGGCGCGACCTGGTCGCCCAAGCGCCACGTCACCGGCCTGCACCAGGGCAAGGGCACCGGCCACTACAACTGCCCGCGCATCACCGCCCTGCGCGATGGGCGCCTGGTGGTTGCAGTCGATCGCCTCTACAGTCCCGAGCAGAGTGCCTCGCCAGACGACTGCCAGAACGTGTTGCTGTTCTCCAGCGACGAAGGTGAGACCTGGGGCCCAGAGATCATGACCCCGGTGCGCGGCATCGTGCCCGATCGTCTGATCGAGCTGCGCGACGGCCGTTGGTTGCTCGCGGCCCACTACCTCGACAAGGACCTCGACCGTCGCCTGATCCAGCGCGTCTGGTGGACGGACGACCAGGGCGCGAGTTGGTACGGTCCGGCGATCGTCGGTGACCAGGAGGGGCTCAACCTGTGCGAGGTGTCGATCGTCGCGGTCGACGACACTCTCGTCGCATTCCACCGTGAGAACTCGGGTCAGGGCTGGGACTGCTACAAGACCATGAGTTTCGATCGCGGCGAGCACTGGACCACGCCGGTGCGCTTCCCGCTGCCAGCGTGCCATCGTCCGGTCGCCGGCCTGCTCAAAGACGGTCGCCTATTGATCACCCATCGCTTCATGCAGGGCGGCCTAGGCTGGGTTGGCTGGTGGACCCAGAACACCTTCGCCGCCCTGACCGACCGTGCCTCGGCCCTGGCCCAGCGCCGCAATGACGCCCACGCCCGCATCATGCCGCTGGATTTCGACCGCTCACCCCATTCCGACACCGGTTACACCGGCTGGGTCCAGTTCGACGACGGCGAGATCTACGTCGTCAATTACATCCTCGACGACGCGCCCAAGGCCCAGATCCGCGGCTACCGCTTTCGGCCAGAAGTGATGCTCTGGGAGGAGCGCTGACCGTGTCGGGCGCCGTGAACGTGGCCAGTCAAGACCTCTTCGTCGCCGGCGCGGGCGGCGCGCACACCTGGCGCATTCCCTCGCTGCTGCGCGCCGCTAACGGCGACGTCCTCGCCTTCTGCGAAGCGCGCCGCGACCACGCGGGCGACAGCGGCCAGATCGATGTGGTGCTCCGGCGCAGCCGCGATGATGGGCTGAGCTGGGGCGCGATCGAAACCGTGCTTGCGCAGCCCGGGATGACTTGTGGCAACAACTGTCCGGTCCTCGAGCGCCGCACGGGGCGCATCGTGCTGACCTACTGTTGCAACCGTAGCGACGGCGACGAGGGCGCGATCCGCCGCGGCGAAGCACCGCGCACGGTGCACGTGGTAACCAGCGACGACCACGGTGCCAGCTGGTCGCCGCCGCGCGCGATCACCGCAGCGGTCAAGAAGCGCTCGTGGAATTGGTACGGCACCGGCCCCGGGCACGGCGTGCAGCTTGCCGACGGCCGTCTGGTGATCCCGTGCTACCACAACGTCGCCGCCCGCGGCGATGGCGGGAGCCAGCATGCCCATCTTATCCTCAGCGATGATGGCGGCGAGACCTGGGCCATCGGTGCCCTGGTCAGCCTGCCCAGCGGCGAAAGCTGCGCGGTGCAAGGCAACGACGGTGCGCTCTACCTCAACGCGCGCAGCCGCAAGGACGTCGGCTGTCGCGTCGGTGCCCGCAGCTGTGATGGCGGCGCCTCCTTCCGCGACGAATGGTACCACGACGAGCTGCCCGAGCCCGCCCGCTACGCCGGCGGCTGCGAAGGCAGCCTGCTCGCCTACGACGAGGAGACCCTGCTGTTCAGTAACCCCATCGGCGCCGATGAAGAGCGCTGCCGCCTGACCCTGCGCGCCAGCCACGACGACGGCCGCAGCTGGAACCAGGGCCTGGTGCTCTGCCCGGGGATCAGCGCTTACAGCGATCTGCTGCGCGGCGCCGACGGCAGCGTGTTGTGCCTGTATGAGCGCGGCGAGCGCGGCGCCTATTCCCAGGCTCTGACCCTGGCGCGGATCGCGCCCAGTGACCTGCCCTTAACGGCGCCGAGCACGCAAGGCTGAACCGTATACAGCGTCCGCCGAACATCCTGTGGATCTGCACCGACCAGCAACGCCACGACACCATCGCACCGCCGACCGTACCAAGCGCTGATTGCGCTTGGTTGAGACCGCTGTGCGCGGTTCGCACAGGCCGTGCGATCTGCGCCCATCGTGCCGCCCGGAGCCGTTTGGCTCCGGGCGCTTGTCTGTTGGCTCCGCTGGCCGCTTGCGACTGCGCTTCAGGCACGATCGGGGACCAGACCTGATCAGGGCTAGCTGGGTGCCGGTCCTGCTCCTAGTGTCTGCGTCGTGCCGCCTGGCTATTCCAGCTCAACGCCAGCTCAACGCCAGCTCAACTCGAGCTCAACTCGAGCTCAACGCCATGCGACGTGGCTGGGTAAGAGTTCCTAGTCAATGTGGCGACGTCGCCAAGTAACCGCAAGCCAGCGATCCCAGGAGGACCCATGGCCTTAACCACTACTCCCTCGATTTCACCATCTCGCAGACGCTTAACAGCGTGGAGCGCCGCCTTGGCGCTGAGCGCCGGCCTCATCGCTGGTCTCGGTGCTGCTGATCAGGGCTGGTCAGACCCCGACCTGCCGACCTGGCCGGCCCCACTCGAGCCCGGCGCGGTGGTCACAGACGGGGTCACGGACATCCGTTGGGTTCCCAAGGCTTACGATTTCCAGCCGGGCGCGAATCCGCGCTATATCGATTTCGAAAACGGTGATGACGCCCAGGCCGGGACCAGTCCCGCTGCCGCCTGGCAGCATCATCCCTGGGATCCGGCGGCGACCGGCGTGGCGGCCGCGGCCTCCGGCGGCCACGGCTACATCTTCAAGGGTGGCGTGATCTACCGTGGGCACCTGGTGGCAGACGAATCGGGCACCGCCGAGGAGCCGATCCGCCTGCTGCGCGACCCGAGTTGGGGCGAGGGGGCGGCGGTGATCGCCGGCTCGGTGGCGTTGCGCGAGTGGCAGGCGGTTACGCCTGAGGCGGCGGCCGCAGCGCGGATTCCCGCCACTGCCGGGGCTCGGCTGTGGGCAAGCACGGTGCCGGGTGAGGCCACGCCGCGCGCGGCCTGGGTTCTCCAGGGCGACGGCGCGCGCGAGCGTATGACCCTCGCCCGCTGGCCCAACTGGCGGATCGAACATCCTTACGATCATTTCACTCAGTGGTTCCGTATCGACGAAGACAATTTCGCCTTCCCGTGGATGAAGCTGCGCTCCAACGACCTCAAGGGTGCCGACCCTGAAGCCTTGAAGGGCGTCACCATCTGGTCAGACCATCCCAACAAGAGTGGGGAGTTCTCGATCTACGGCCCCTTCCCCTCGGTGTTCCGTGGCTTCAAGCCCGCCGACGGCAGTTTCCTGGTCCAGCTTGAGCACCCGGCGCGGCATCCGCGCAAAGGCACCCCATTCTACCTCGAAAATTCCCCCGCCTTTCTTGATGAGGCCGGCGAGTGGTACTTCGACGCCAAGGATCGGCGCCTCTACCTGTGGGCCCCCGAGGGCGCCGACCCGGCGTCGTTCACGCTTGAGGCGGCCGTGCACGAGATCATTCTCGACATCCACGGCCAACGTCACATCGAGGTGGGCGGCCTGACCTTCACCGGTGGCAACGTCCAGGACCTGCGCAAGTCGCCCGATGTGCAGGACTACAACGCCCCGGCACCGTGTGACGTCAACAGTGCGATCCGTCTGCTTGGCAACTGCCAAGACATCGACCTGCACCACCTTGTGATCGTTGATACGACCGGGGGCGCAGTCACCAATCTGATCACCGGCGCCGACGATGTGGTGCGCGGTATTACCGTGCGCGACAGTGAATTCGAGCGCATCGATACTACCGGGGTCAACCTGGGACGTGGCTACAACTACCGTCGAGTCGAGTCCAACCCCAAGGGTCGCCTGACCGAGATCAAGATCCTCCGCAATCGCTTCCAGACCATCGGTCTGCGCTCGAACACCTCGGGAACTGGCAATGCGGTCAACCTCAATGGGCCCGAGGTCTGCGATATCGCGGGCAACGTCAGCCACACCACCGGTGGTCAGGGTATCAACGTGGTTGGCGGGCGCCCCGGCGCCGCATGGATGGGTGGCAACGCCGCCGATACCCCCTTGGTGCGGATCCAGATCCGCCACAACAAGGTGGTGGATACCCTGCTCTACCGCACCGACTTCGGCGGCATCGAGTTCTGGGGCAACGGGCCGGCCTACATCTACAATAATATTTCAGCCAACCCGGTCGGTTTCGTGGCCCACCGCAAGGTCTACCACAAGAACGAGGCCTTTTATCAAGACCACGGCGTCAAGGCCTACTTGTTTAACAACATCGGTTGGAGCGAGCGCCGCGATGATGCCTACAAGGGCATCGTCGGTGACAACTTCATCAACGGCATTCGCAACCGCTTCAACCAGGTGTTCCACAACACCGGTTACTGTTTCCGTGGCGGCCAGGGCCATTCGAGTCGCGAGGGAGACCAGCAGCACGTCCTGGCCAATGTCTTCGTCGACACCTACTTCCAGGCGATCAGCCACTGGACCCTCGACAAGGCTCACGAGATTGCCTATGCCAACAATATCATATCTGGCCAGGTTGGGGCCACCTATAGCCGTTGGAAGGGTGCCAAGTACATCACCCCTGATGACTACGCCAAGGCTGTGGCCGACTACCCCAACGTGATCACCAAGAGCGTCGGCTGGTGGACTGATGACCAACCGCTGCGCGATCCCGAGAACCGTGACTTCCGCCCGAGCGACACCTCGGCGGCGATCGATCGCGGCGTGCGGGTCTTTGTGCCCTGGTCGCTATCGGGTGAGGTTGGCGAGTGGCATTTTCGGCGGAATCCGGAGCTGCCCGAGACCGTACTCGGCTACGACGTCTACATGCAGAAGATCTATGGCGGAGCCATGCCGCACTTCAACAGCTTGATTCCGCGCAACGATCTCAGCGCTGTCGGCTACACCGTGGCCGACTACGTCGATGGTCCCCTGGAGGACTGGGTACCGAGCGCGATCGCCCTGGATGGCAAGCGCGTCCTGCGTCTGAGCAATGACTCATTCTATCGAGACCTGGTTTCCAAACGGAAGAACAAGGACGATCTGGTGATCCCGGGTGAGCAACGACAGAGCCTGCGCATGGACACCAATAACTTCCTGATCGAAGCGGTGGTCCAGGTGCAGAGCGATGGTGTGGTCGCCGGCAAGCGCGATGCCACCGCGGGTTACGCGCTGGTGGTGGCCGGTGGCCGACCCGCCGTGCAGATCCTGGCCGGGGGTGCTGAGGTGGTGCAGGCGGCCACGGCGCGGATCGACGATGGCGCCTGGCATCACGTCTTGGCCGAGGTCGACCGGGCGGCGGGTCGGATCACGATCTACGTCGACGGCGTCGACGCGACCGGAGACCGTTCCGGGTCGATGCCAGCCGCGAGCGTGTCCTTGGACAACCAGGCCGACTTCGTGGTGGGCGACGGGGTGCGTGGCGCGCTGGACTACCTGCGCGTCGCTCGCGGTACCCTGGCTGATGCTCAGACCGACATCGCAGAGCTGATGCGCTGGGAGTTCAACGGGCCGCAGCTGCACGACTTCGCCGGTCGTGCGCCGACCGGCGGCGTGCGCGATGCTGGTGCGCTCGAGCACGAGACCATCTCGGGCCAGCAGCCGATCCGCTACACCCCGCCGGAGCCGGTGGCCGAGGAGCCAGTCGTCAAGGCTGAGGCCAAGGTATTCAAGGACGGTCCTGATCGTGCGGTCACCGCTTTCGACTGGGGTTCGGTCTCGATTCCCAAAACCGTTGCCGGTGGCGACTCGATCGACTTCCAGATCGTCTTCGGCACCGAGACCGTGGCCAAGGATCAGATCCTGCGGGTTGATCTGCACGGCTGGAAAAACGGCAAGCGCGTCCCCGGGGCCGGCGGCAGTGGCCACAAGCCGAAGGTGATTGCCGGCGTGACCACGCCTTACGAGGCGGCGCTGAAGATGCCGAGCGAGGACAAGGGATTCCAGAAGTTCACGCTGGTGTTCTATCTGTCGCCGGATGGCAGCTGGAGTGGCAAGACGCTGAGCGGCTCGGTGGACGTGGAGTATCCGCCGGCCAAATAGGGCGGCTCCGGGTCATGTCATCGCGTTCGAGCCGGTCTCCTCCACGGAGGCCGGCTCGTTCGTTTGCTCGCTGCTCTCGTTGCCGCGAAGACCCAGCACGCGCCCTGCACCACTGCGGCGGAGGCGCCACTGGTTGTCGACAGTCTAGGGCTGCCATGACTGGCCCGCGGCGCCCTGCAGATGGGATGGCTGGAGGCCGCTGCGGTAGACCTCCCAGGAGACAGTGGCGCAGTGGAAGTTGGCGTAGACCACGTTGCTGCGATTTCCGTGACGCTCGCCGCGAAACTCTTTGCCCGGCATGACCACCGAGGTGGGCGGCCGGTAGTTATCTAATAGGTCTTTGACCAGCTCGACCAGGTGGTGGTCGTGGCAGTCGCCGTAGAGGATGTGGGAACTGGCATACCTGACTGACCCGAGCACGAAGTCTCGTTTCACAGCCCCCCAAGCGGCTGTGTTCCAGGCGTTGTTGGCCCACGAGTCGGGCAGGTCGAGGTAGGGGGTGGCGCCGTAGCCGGTCTTGGTGTTGCCACTGCCAGCAGGACTATAGCCCTCCCAGGCAGGGCAGCCCCAGGCGACCCCGCGCTGCACTTGATGGCTGCCGGCGTCGGCGGAGCCGATGTAGGGATCGATCAGTTCGATCCAGGTCTTGGGCTCGGTGGTGTTGGTGCTGGGTAGACGCCCCTGCTCATCGTCGGCGTAAGCGGTAGCGCCGATGCCCACCTGGCGCAGGTGGGCTAGGCAGGCAATGGTGCGAGCCTGGTTGCGAACAGCGAGACCGCCGGGAGGAGCAGGGCAGCCAAAAGTGCGATGATGGTGAGCACCACCAGGAGCTCAATAAGTATGAAGGCATGATTGGTGCGCCAGTTCACCGTCAGGCACACGGCATCGCTGGCCGACCGTGCCAGGCCTTGGATGACGAGCAATCGCCTGGTGACCTGGCTGTGAGACGCCGACGCTCGCGGCACGTTGCCGGTGCGGGTCTCAGGCCCAGTTTGGATGCGGCTCAATGTCAGTGGTGATGGTCCACGGCAGTGCGATTTCGGGTTGCTCAAGCTCGCCGGCGATGCGGCGCACGAGGGCGTCGACGCCAGTGCGTCCCAAATCGTAGGAGGGCGCAACGGCCTCGGCGCACAGCATGCGGTTGCCGCCGCCGGGCTTGTCGACAAAGGATGCCAGGAGGAGGTCCTCGCCGAGGCGCAGGCCCTGGGCCTGGGCCAGGTGCAGGACCTGGATGCATTCGAAGGTGCTGTAGCCGATCCACACCGCGGGGCCAGGGCCCGTGGCCAGCGTGGTCATGGCCGAGGCCAGCAGCGCGCGTCCGCCTCCGGCGATGGACCCGGGGGGGCCGGTGATCGCGCAGGGCTCAAGGCCGGCGGCTTCCATGGCGTCGCGATAGCCCGCTGGGCGCTCGGCCTTGCTGTAGTGGCGCACGGTGCCGAATCCGAGGTAGCCGATGCGCTGGTGGCCACGCGCGATCAGGGCCTCGGTCAGGCTGCGGGCTGCGGCCCGGTCGTCGGGGCAGATGCAGTTGCGTCCGGCGCGGATGTTGAGCCAGAGCGAGGGGGTGTCGGGCCGGTCGAGGAGATCGTACAGGCGCGGATTGGGCAAGGCGTTGACGTTGACCAGCAGGCCGTCGACGCAGCACTCGCGCAAGACCTTGGGCGCGTAGCCGGGGTCGGCCAGATCGGTGTCGCTACAGCGCGTCAGCAGGAGGCCGAGGCCGGCCGCGTCGAGTGCGTCTTGCACGCCGTCGATCAGGGGTGAGGGCAGGTGGCTGAACTGCCGATCGCGATGGTTGAGGAAGGCCACGGCCCGGAAGCGCTGCTCGGCCACCGCGCGCGCGGCGGTGTTGGGCCGGTAGCCGTAGCGGGCGGCCAATTCGCGAACCCGCTCGGCCCGCTGGACGTAGGACGGGCGGCGGTACTCCAGGTCACCGCGCAAGATCCGGAGCACCGTTGAGCGGTGGACGCCGACGGTGTCTGCGATCTGCTGAATCAGGTTGCTTGCATTCATTTGCGTGAGATCGCAAGTGCTCTTGGGGCGCTTCCGGATGGGCCTGATCGCGGGCCACGGTGCAGGCCCTGTATCGGGCCGTTGTGATATGATACAAGATCATTCATGACAGTATCTTGACGAATCTTTATGGCCTGTCTAGCGACGCTCTGTATGGCGCGCTTCTAGCGCGTTGCACGGAGCTCGATTGACTCGCCTGACCGGGGCGGGTAAAACCAGTACATGAGACCGGTCGCAAATGCCATGGTAGCACACACCCTCATCCTCTGGCTGGTGTCGGTGGGCCTTGGCGCGGCCGAGATCTGGTTCCCGCCCGATGCCGAGGTGATCGATGTGGTGATCGATGTGGTGCGCGATCTGGGGATCGACAACACCGGGCAAAGCGACGTCACCGAACCGCTTGCCAAGCTGTACCGGGAGGCCGGTCGACAGCTTCAGGTGATCTACTTCCCGAAGGGCACCTACCTCGTGTCGGGTATGATCCAGGGCAAGCACGATCAATCGCGCAAAGGCTCCTCGCATAGTCACGGGCCGTGGCTGATCGGCGAGAGCCGGACCGAGACGGTGATCCGGCTGGCGGATGGCACCTGGCCCGAAGACAGCTTCCCCGCAGGCACCATCGACACGCAAGCCCTGCCCAAGCGCATCGACGAACGCGCCGTGCTGCATACCGGCGACTGCACCAACACCACCTTCAACCAGGTGATCCGCAATCTCACGGTCAACACCGGCCGCAATAATGCCGGCGCCACCGGTATCGTGTTCATCGCCAGCAACACCGGCAGTCTGGCCGAGGTCGATATCGTTTCTGAAGACGGCCAGGGCAGCGTGGGTCTGGCGCTGTGCGGTACCGAAAATGGTCCGGCCCAGGTGCGCGATCTCCGGGTGCGCGGTTTCAGGCGCGGCATGTATGCCGCCAGCCACTATTTCATGACCGTGAGCCGGGTGACGATCGAAGACGCCACCGAGTGGGGGATCCTCAATCGGGGCGATCTGTTGCTCGAAGACCTCCGGATGACCGTCGCGCCCGGTGCCGGCGGGCTGGCCAACTGCTCGCGGTGGGCCGATCTCGCAGCGCTGGGGCTCAAGATCGTGGGTGCAGCGCCGCAGCGTGGCGCGATTGAGAATGAGGGCCGGGTGTACCTACGCGAGGTCCGTACCGAGGGTTTCGCGCAGGCTCTGAGCAACCGTCCGCACCGCAAACTTGCCGACAAGACCCCACCCGCACCGGCTGGTGCAAGCATCGACGCCTATGCCTCGCAACCGGCGTCGGCCCTGTTTGGCGAGCCAGGACAGGCACTCGATGTGCCCCGGGTCTACCCCAGCTATCCGAGTTGGGATGCGGATCCCGACCATTGGGACAACCCAGTACGCCACAAGACGCCAGACGGCAGCTGGAGCGACGCGCTGCGGGCATCCTTGGCCGCCACGGGCAAGACCCATCTGGTGATTCCGTTTGGGCAAAAGGTTTCGGTGCGTGGTGCGTTCACCCTCGGCGGCGACTATCGACGGGTTGTCGGCACCCTTGGTCAGGTGGTGCCGGAGGACGACGACACCACCTTGGTCATTGCTGACGGGAGTGCGCCGGTGGTGGTGCTGGAGGGCATCAGCTGCCCGACCATCGTGATCGATACCGATCGCACGGTGATCCTCGATTCGGTGCGGCCGAGACG
>JAQIBG010000287.1 GCA_027859175.1 Planctomycetota bacterium
ACGATGAGCCGCTCCCGCTTCTGAAATCGCGGCCGCGTGCCGCCTGGGGTTCGGTGCCGACATCAATGACCATCGCATCACCGGCATTTTCTACTGGCAGTCCATTTGTGGGGGCAAGGAACCAGCCGACAGATCCGTTGAGGGGCTGACTCGGCTCGGTGCTGACGCTGGTGCGGATGTGGACGCCGGGGCCGAGATCGACGCGCTGAACGGGTTGGCCGTCCACCATCAATTCGTCGCTGAGAGTGGTTCCATAAAGAATGGTTGCATACGCCCGTCCGCCAGACTGGACGACGGCCACACCATAGCTGGCGGGGCTGGTGCCGGCGGTTGGTGCGGCCTGGCGCCGAGCCATGTCTTGAGCCTGCATGATGACGCTGCGGAGACCTTCAGCGCTGCGGTTGACGGCGCCTTTGTCCATGGCGCGCATCGCGGCGGGTACGGTCATGCTGGCTAGCGTGGTGATGATGGCCAAGACCGTGATCAGCTCGATGGCAGTAAAGCCACTACGGCTTACATGCATCGTTCTATATCTGCTTGTATTCCTCATGGCTGACCCCTGCTTCTATTAAACTTATTTAAATGTGAATGTCAACTCCTGGTCGACCACATTTTGTCGCAAGTGTATGTCTATCTAAATGGGTAGATGACTGGAATTAATCAAACCGGACAGATAACTTGGCCGTTTTTGTACACGGGAAAAATCTAAGGCCTTTGATAGTGACTTTGGCTTAACTTAGTTGATGCGATCGCGGTTTGATAGTGGACTGGAACGATTTGGATAGTCTGGCAGCCTGGGCAGATGGCGCGTCTGCTCGTGTTCGATTTGGACTTTACCCTGTGGGACTGCGGTGGGACCTGGTGTGACTGCACGCGTCCGCCCTATCGTGGCCACGGTGACGCGGTGTACGACGCTGACGGGCGCTCTATCAGCCTGTACCCAGACGTGCTCGCGATCTTGGATGCCTGCGACGAGCGCGGTATCGCGATGGCGCTCGCGAGCCGCACCGAGGCGCCGCCGTGGGCACGGGAGCTGCTGACCCGGCTTGGCATTGAGCAGCGCTTTGGCCAGCAGGAGATCTATCCGGGGGAGAAGACGCGACACTTCGCGCGGATCCAGGCCGATAGCGGCATTGCCTATCGCGACATGGCTTTCTTTGACGATGAGCAGCGCAACATCCGCGCGGTGTCGGCGCTCGGGGTGCAGGCGATTCATGTGCCCACGGGCTTGCGTTGGGCCGAGCTCAGTCAGGTTGCTGGTTGGGATTGAGTGGGCTTTGCAATTCAGCCTACCGTGAGCCCAAAGCTATCCTGCGGATGGCGCTCTGGTGTATTGCAGCAGTCGGTCAGAGGCCCGGTGCATGAATGGCGCGCCAGCGCCGTGGGCTCTGGCCGTGCACGCGGGCGAAGCGCCGAGTAAGGGTAGCTTGGTCGGTGAAGCCCAGCTCTTCAGCAATCTGATAGACCGGCCGGCTGTCACTCAGCAACAGGGTGCCCACGGCACGCATCTGTAATTGCAGCAGATGGCGCTGCGGCGGGGCACCGAGGGTGTCGCGGTAGAGCCGCCTGAAGTGGGCTAGGGACAGGCCGAGGCTGTGCGCTTCTGCGCTCCACTGCCAGTCACGGAAGGGATTGATCGCCATGCGCTGCGCCAGGTCGGCGACGGCAGCGCTGATGCCGGTAGGGGGCGGGGCAGTGATCGCGGTTACCAGTTCGGCCACGATGCGTTCGAGCATGGCCACGGCGCGGGCCTGTTGTGGTTGGGCGCCGCCGATCAGACCGATCAGGTTGCGGAACAGGCGATGGAACGGCGCCGGGTCAGGAATGCTAATGGCGTGCGTGGCCGAGAGCGGATCGAGTGCTTGGGCGAACAGGCGCGCCGCGCGTTCGCCGCGAAACAAAACGAAGTGGTGATACCACCAGCCTGGGTTTTCACTGGGGCCATAGCGATAGCGCTCATGCGGGTGATGCCAGAATAGCGCGTTGCCGGCAAAGTGTTCGGTGCCGAGTTCGCTGCGTTGGTGGTACATCGCACCGGCGCTGCACAGCTCAATTGAATAGGTTTCAGGCTGCCGGTCGAGGTGGAGCCGGTAGCGCGGTTGCAGACCGCCGGTTTCAAACTGGATGTCGCTGAAGTAGGTCATGCTCAAAATAGTCAATTTACGATCAAACCAGACTCTGACAATTGGCGTTTTATCGGTTATCCTGAAAACACTATGAGCACTATCGTCAAGACTTGCCTCAACGACTGGTGGGATTTCAAGCCCGTAAAGGACCAGGGCGAGTTAGCTCAGCCTGAGCCGATTCCGAGCACCGGGTGGATAGAACGCGGCTTTTTGGTGCCGAGTTTCTGGACCAAACCGGTGGATGCGGTGCGCGTGCCGGGTGACGAGCGGTTCCGTGAGCATGGCAAAAGCGATAGTTGGAGCGGCAGCGGCAAGGCCCTGCCGGCGGAGTCTGAGTATCTGTTTGACGGCTTTGGCTATCCTGTGGACTGGAACAAGACCCGCTCGGCTTGGCTCAAACGCCAGCTTATGGTGGCCGAGGCCGAGCCAGGCCAGCGACGCTGGCTGCGCTTTGAGGGCGTGATGCCGCGTTGTTGGATCTATGTTGCCAGCGAGTTGGTGGCTGCGCACGAACACCCAACCCTGCCGTGCACCGTGGATGTCGAAGACGTGCTAGCGCGCTATCCAGGCCAGGAGGTGGAACTCGCGGTGCGCATCGCCGACTATCGTCGCGACCCCGAGAACCCGAAGCGCACCCTGGTGCCGACCGGTAACTGGATCCCCTGTGGTCATAGCGGCATCTGGCAAGACGTGTGGCTCGAGCAGCGCGGCGCGGTGCGCGTGGACGCGGTGGCGATCACCACCTCAACGCGCAAGCGCCAGATCACGGTGCGGTGGACGCTGGTGAATGACGGGCCGCGTGCCGTTACGGTTACCATGGCGCCGCAGGTGGTGGCCTGGGCGCGCCACGGCGACGCTGCTGCGATGCCGCCGGCCCTCACCTTTCCCGAGCACAAGGTGTCGCTCAAGGCCGGCGAGGTGCGCACCATCGAGCGCGGCATGCCCTGGGCCGATGCGGTGTGGTGGGAGCCGCGCCAGCCGCAGCTCTATGTATTACGAACGGAGCTGCGTGGCCGCGCTGGTGAAGTCCACGAAGAACGCTTTGGTTTCCGTGAGATCTGGCTTGAAGGCCCCGACCTCATGCTCAACGACCATCCGATTCACCTATTCAGCGACTGGGGCCACAAAACGACGCCGTTCTCGCTGACCGAGGCCTGGGTCCGGCAGTGGTTTGGGATGATGCGCGATGCCAATCTTAACCATACCCGTTTGCACACGCACCCGCATCCGCAGTTGATCATGCGCCTGGCAGACGAAGAGGGCATCTTGATCACCGGCGAAACCGGTCTGCATGGGTCGGGTGGCGCGCAGGCCGCTGACGACCCACGGTTTTGGGACGCGGCGCATGACCACGTTGAGCGCTACGTGGCGCGCGACCGAAATCATCCCTGCGTGATCATGTGGTCGGTCGAAAATGAGATGCGCTGGAACCGCGATCAAACCGATCTGACCAAGCGCGAGTTGCCTAAGTTGCGCGCGCTGTTCGGGCGCATCGACCCAACCCGCCCGGCCTATCACGACGGCGACAGTTCGCTGTGGAGCGAGCCCGAGCAGCCGGTCATCAGCCGCCACTACGGCAAAGAATGCAGCGGCTTGGGCTGGTGGGACCGCAGCCAGCCTTTGCATTGCGGTGAGATGTCGCTGTACCACTACAGTGGCCCGAACAATACCTTGCACCTCGGCGGCGATGCGGTGTTTACCGACTTTGCCGAGGTCGATCACCATGCGAGTGTTGACACGGCTTTGATCGTGGAGTCGGGACGCACGCTTGGGGTGTGTTGCTTTGGCCCGTGGAATCTGAGTTGCTTGCAGAATTTTCGGCCGCATGGCGCGGTCAGTCTGCAGTATGACGACTTTACCAGCCCTGGCCTGAAGCCCCTGCAGGTGGCCGCAGGCGCGAGTGAATTCCGATTCTGGGAAGGCGGCGCCGGGTATACCAGCGCAGCCGGGTTTGATGTTCAGGCGCAGGCTTTTCGCCCACTCGCCTTGATCGATCGCAGTCGTCGACGGGGTTATCGCCCTGGGCAGGCGTTCGACCGCGAATTGCATTTGGTTAACGATACGGCGGCTGCGGTTTGTGGTGTGGTCACCGTGCAACTCATCGCCGGCGACACCGTGTTGGGGCAGCAGCGGGTGACGCTCAGCGCCGAGCGCGGGCACGTGACCAGTGTGGCGATTACGATTCCGATCCCCGCGCAGCTTGACGGGGAAGACTGGACCTATCTGGCGCGCTTTGACGGTGAGGCCGGCGAACAAGACAGTTGGACGCGCGCGGTGCGGATTGCCGACCCGTGCGTCGGTACGCTCACCGGGACGCTGGGTGTGATTGGCAATGCTTCGTTTGCGCCGGTGCTCAAGGCCTTGGGACTGCGTGCCAAGCGCGTGAAAACGCTGGCTGCGGCGCAACGCGCAGGCCTGCGTAGCGTGGTGCTAGAGCGCGGCTGGGTGCAGCCGGGCACGCAGCAGCATCGTGAGGTCGCAGAGTTTGCTGCTGCCGGTGGCCGCGTGCTGCTGCTTGAGCAGGAGACGAGCTTGTTTCCGCATGTGGTGATGGACGGCAAGCCGGTCTCCACGAGTTTCATCCGCAGTGGAGTGCATCCAGCATTTGCAGCTCTTGATGACGCCGACCTGCGTGACTGGGGCGACGATAGCTACGCGCAGGTGGCAGCTGACACCTTGGTGGCCACACGCTTGTACCGCAAAGACGATGGCGCCGCGATGGCGGTGCTGGCCGACAGCGGCGAAGGCGGCTTCGGCAATGGCGATCTCGAAGGCAGCGTGTTGTTTGCGGCGCGTTGCGGCAAGGGCTTGGTAGTGGCCTGTCAGTATCTGCTGACCGATAAGGCGCTCGAGCATCCAGCGGCCCTTCGGCTGGCGGCTAATCTGATTGGCTGGTGCGATCAATGGGCGCCGCCGCGAGGTAAGAAGCTGATTGAAGCTGGCGCTGGTAAACCAGCCGACTTGGTCAAACAGGCTGCGGCCGGTGCCACCGTTATGGTCGGCGCCTGCGATTCGGCCGCTTTGCGGGCTTGGTCGCGAGCCAGCGGGGTGACCCTCAAGCCGGTGCCGCAAGATGCCTATCAAGCGGTGCGCGTTGATGACCCGCTCACGGCGGGGCTCAGCCAGCAAGATGGCTGCGGCGTTGCCACCTGGACCTACTGTGGCCCCGACCCGGTGAATCATCGTGTCTGCAGCTTGGCGTTGGCGCCAACTGACGGCCTCGAGCCGTTGTGGGTGCTGCCCGAGCGTTCGCTGCTTAAAGAAATGTTTGTTGATGGTGGCCGCAGCGAGCCCCTGCGGGCCTTCACCCGCACCGCCATGCATCACGCCGCGCCCCAGGCCGGTGTGGTTGTAGGGCGCGTGGCTATTGGCAAGGGCGCACTGATACTTGATCAGTTCAGGGCGCCGAGCGAAGTCGCCCGCCTTGGGCGCATCGCCAAGCGCATGCGCGCAACGGTGCGTGGTCGCCCGCTGGCTGATCTGCTTGTTGGCGACTGCACCGCGCCGCGTCTTGAGGCGTCAACGGGCGCGCCAACCGAGCTGTACTTCCGCGCTGGGAAAGTGGCGCCTGCTGAACTCAAGCAGATGCTGGCCGACTGCGCCTATTCGCCCGAGCGTTTGCTGAATCGGCCGATCCTGACCCGCGGCACGTGGCAGTTGTGTCAGGGTGAAGACGGACGCTTCACCTTGCCGCGTGGCGGCGGCTGGATCAGCTTCGTGCTTCGCAGCCCGGTGCCGCGGCAAGATCTTGGCTCCAACTTGGATGTCCCCAATCCAGAGGCGCTGACCTTCTGCGACTGCGAGGGGGCGGGCGCGACAACGCTGTGGGTCAATGGCGCTGAGGTGGATGCCGCCGCCGTGCCGGGCACCCTGAGCGACATCGCGCTGGAGCAGGGCAACAATCACATCCTGCTCAAGTGGACTGGTGGCAAGGGCGAGCTCGGTTTGCGATTCCGCAATATCATGCGGCATCCCGAGACCGAGTTTATGTTTGGGTAGCCGGATTCAGCGCCGAGGCCTGAGATCAGGGCAACAAGGCACGTGTCGCTTGGGCACGTGCCTTGTTACTGGGCCCCAATTCTGTCTCCCGGACTTGGTGTGTGGCGCTGCTGGGTCGGTTACCCTTCGGGCCGGCTCTGGTGTTGCGAAATCCGGAGCTTATACAGTTAGCAGCACGAGATGGCGCTTGGGGCCGATAGACGGGGATGTTTTTATGCCAGTGATGTGTCGCGTTATCCTGGCGCTCCTGTGCTTGGTTGGCTGTGGCTCGGTGGTTGAGGCCGTAGAGGGCCCCCAGGCCAGAGTTGTGGTGCTGCATTCCTACCACGATGGTTTTTCCTGGTCTGACAGCCTGTCGCAGGGCATTCGTGAGCAGATGCTGAGTCAGGCCCCGGAAGCTGACCTGCGCTTCGAGTACCTGGACACGCGTTTCAAAGCTGATGCGGCCTATCTCGCAGCGGCTGCTGATGCCCTGGCTGTGAAGTATCACGACCGCACGGTTGACGTGGTGATTGCCTGCGATGACAACGCTCTGACCTTCATGGTGCAGGCAGGCATGCGTGCCTTTCCTGAGGCACCGCTGGTGTTCTGCAGTGTCAGCGGATTTCGTGAAGACATGCTGGCAACGCGAGCGATGACCGGTTTGCGGGAATCGATCGATATCAAGGGCACGATTACCAGCGCGCTGCGCCAGCGGCCAGACTGTGATGAGATCGCCGTCATTCTGGATGACAGCCGCACCGGCGAGGCGCTGAAGGCCAAGACGGAACAGGCCCTGGCTGATCTTGCGGGATGTCCGCCGCGTCGCTACTTGTCGGGCTTGACCGTGGATCAACTGAAGACCCGCCTGCCCGAACTTTCGTCGCGGGCCATTGTGCTGGTAGTTATTTTCCCGCCCGATGCCTCCGGGCGGGTGCTGTCACACGAGCAGAACCTAGCGCGTATCCGGCCCTATTGCGCGGCCCCGATCTACGCTGTGTGGCAGTTCTACCTGGGCCATGGCATTCGGTCATCTGGCGAGTGGGGAAGAAGAAGGCCGCATGGCAGCGCAGATGGCACTGCGCATTCTCGCTGGTGAATCAGTATCGGATATCCCCTTGGGGACGAGTCCGGTACGCGCCATGTTTGATTATCAGCAACTTCAGCAGTTTGGCATTGAAGAGAAGATCTTGCCTGCTGGTAGCCTCGTGATCAATCGCCCGTTCTCATTCTATGCGACCTATCGTGAGATGATCTGGGCGGTGCTCGCCGCTTTACTGTTGTAGATGGTGGTGATCGCAGCCTTGGTGCTGGTGCTGGCATCGCGCCGACGCACCGAGCGCGCGTTGATTCGCAGTCAGCGGCAGCTGCAAGGCGTGCTCGATGCTGCCACGCAGGCTTCGATCATCGTTACCGATGTGCATGGCCTGATTCGCATTTTCAATAGTGGCGCTGAGTTGATGCTGGGCTACAGCGCGCAGGAGTTGGTTGGCCTGCAGACACCGACGCTGATCCATGACGCTGAGGAATTGCGCGCACGGTCGGCTGAACTCAGTGCCGAGTACGGTCGCCCTATAAATGGTTTTGAGTCTTTTGCCGTCAAGGCGCGTGAGCAGGGCAGCGAGGAACGTGAGTGGACGTACTGCCGCAAGAATGGTGAGCGCCGTCGCGTTCATTTGGCGGTGACAGCAATTCGAGATGAGCGCGCAGCGGTGAGCGGATTTTTTGGCGTTGCCGTGGACATCACCGACCGGAAGAAGTTTGAGCAGGAGTTGCGGGAGTCACAGCGCATGCTGCGTGATGTGATTAACACGATTCCGGTTCGCGTGTTCTGGAAGGACCGTGACGGCTTGTATCTCGGCTGTAATAATCTGTTTGCCCACGATGCTGGTCGCGCCGGCCCGGATGACCTAGTTGGCAAGGGTGACGAGCAGATGACGTGGTCGCCAGAGGCAGCGAAATACCGGTCTGATGACAGGGAGGTGCTCGAGAGCGGGTGCGCCAAGATCGACTACGAAGAAAGCCAGGTTGCTCCGGATGGGAGCACCGTGTGGCTTCGTGGCTCGAAAGTCCCCTTGCGTACCACCGAGGGCGAGGTGTACGGCGTGCTCGGCACCTATATGGATGTCACCGAGCGTAAGCAGTTGGATGAACAGCTGCGCCAGAGTCAGAAGATGGACGCCATCGGGCAACTCGCTGGGGGCATTGCGCACGATTTCAACAATATGCTTGGTGGTATTTTTGGCGCTGCTGAATTGCTTGATGCGCATATCCCCGACGACCCTTCGGCCCGGCAGTACCATAATATGATCATGATATCGGCCGAACGCGCGGCCGATTTGACGAGTCAGCTGTTGGCTTTTGCCCGGCGTCAGCCCGCTAGCTCCACCGCTGTAGATGTGCACGAGGTCATCGAGGAGACCGCCACGCTGTTGGCTAAGACAATCGATCGGCGCATCGTTATTGATCAACAGTTGGAGGCCAAGCATAGCCATGTGATTGGTGACCCGTCATTGTTGCACAGCGCTTTACTGAACCTGGGCATCAATGCCAGCCACGCGATGCCTGAGGGTGGTCGTTTGACATTGGCCACACGGCAAGTGACCATCGACGCGGCTTTATGTGAAGTGAGTAGCTTTGATTTGACCCCCGGGCCGTTTCTCGAGGTGGAGATTCGCGATAGCGGCGAGGGTATCGATGAAGCGGTGTTGCCGCGTATCTTTGAGCCGTTTTTTACCACCAAGACCCAGGGCAAAGGGACCGGTCTTGGGTTGGCGGCGGTCTACGGCACGGTGCAGCAGCACTTTGGCATGATTAGCGTTTACAGTGAACCCGGCGCGGGCACGTGTTTCCACATCCTGCTGCCTTTGGCCCCGGATCAGCTCAAAGAAGACGAATCCGATGGACAGCTGTGTCCTGGTAGTGGGCGGGTGCTCGTGGTTGACGATGAAGAGGTGATGCGTCTCACCGCCAAGGCCATCCTCGAGTCGCTGGGCTACGAGGTTATTTTAGCCGAGAATGGCGTGGAGGGCCTGAGTCGTTTCAAACAAGATCCCGACCACTTCGACCTTGTTGTTCTCGACATGGTGATGCCAGAAATGAACGGTCGCGACTGTTTCCGCGCCATCCGCTCAATACGGCCCGAGCAGCGGGTTTTACTGTCATCGGGTTTCACGCGCGAGGATGACCTCGCGGAAATGAAGCGCGAAGGCTTGCTCGGCTTCATCCGCAAACCGTACCACGGCCAGGTGCTTGGCCAGGCTGTTCATGATGCACTTCAAGGCTGAGCTGGCTGTGCCTGCGCTTGGCTGATGGGGGTCCTGGGTCCTGGGACGCCTGCAAGCAGGCTTAGACACGGGGCTGCTGCCCCGATGCCCCGCCCAATATTCAGTTGTGTAGTCTAATCCGGCTGTCCCCAAGACCCAAGCGCCGCGAGGCGCGTACCAGGGCCCAGGACCCCTCAAGCCACCGGCAGAATGCACACCGGCTTGCGAATGTTCAGCTCGTGTCCGGTGGCCACCGGGAGGCCGGTGTTGGCATCGATGTGGTAGCTGAGGATATTATTGCTGTCTTGATTGGCACACAGCAGGAGCTCGGTGCCGGGGATCAGGCAGAAGTGCCGGGGGTGTTCGCCGCCGGTACTGACGTGGCCGAGCACGCTGAGGCTGCCATCGTCGGCGCGGGCACAGGTGACTAAGCTGTCGTGGCCACGATTGCTGCCGTAGACGTAGCGGCCATCGGGCGATACCGCTACCTCGGCGGTGGTGCTGCCGCCGCTAAAACTGTCTGGGAGGGTGGGAACGCTGGCGACCACGCTCAGGGTGGCTGCGGCTGGGTCCCACTGGCAATGGGTGATGGTGTTGTCGAGTTCGTTGATGACATACACGTCATTGCCAAAAAAGGAGAGATGCCGCGGGCCGGCGCCCGGCGCCAGCTGGCATTCACCGTGATGGGTCAGGGTGCCATCGACGCCCCGCGCATAAATGACGACCTGATCTATCCCGAGATCGGCAACCAGCACGAAGCGTTGATCGGGCGACAAGTAGGCGCCGTGCGCGTGGGCCTTCTCTTGGCGTTTGTGGGGCCCGGTGCCTTCGTGTTGGAGGACTTGGACTGCAGGTGAGAGGCTGCCGTCGCCTTCGATTGCGAAGGCCGACACGGTGCCGCTGCTATAGTTGGCGACATAGCCGTGCTTGCCATCAGCGCTGATCGCGAGGTGGCAGGCCGATTGGCCGTGGCTCGCTTCACTCGAGAGCAGATGCAGGCTGCCGTCGTCGGCCACGGGCAGGCTGTAGAGCGCGCCGCCGCCAGGGTAAGCCTTGTTGCTGCCGACGGCAAACAAGCAGCGACGCTGGGGGCCGAAGGCCAAGAACGACGGACTGCCGAGGTCACCGTCTTCGGCCACGAAATGCATCGCGCCGCTGGTGGGATCCACCTCAATGCGCATCACGCCTTGTTCGGGGCCGGTGGTGTAAGAACCGATGTAGCACAGCATGGAAGTTTCCGTTCAGGAAGGCCAAATGGCGAGGGCGCGTTCACAGTCGCTGAGAGAGGGGACCAGGGCGAGACGGAAAAATCCGTCGCCGCCGTTGCCAAAGAAGCCGCCGGGGCTGATGACGATGCCAGCGTCAAGGCAGCGCGCGGCGTATGCATCGGCATCGCCGTTGCTGGGGACGGTGGCCCAGATATACAGCCCAGCTTCAGACGGCAGGATATCGATGCCACGTTCGGCCAAGCCGGCGCATAGCAGCGCGCGCTTGGCCGAGAATATGGCGCGGCGTTCGGCCGGGTGGGCGTCATCACCCCAGGCCACGGTGGCGGCGGCCTCGATGAAGGTCGGCGAGCCCACGCCCATGGCGGCGCGCCAACGTCGGAAGCTGGCAATGAGCTCAGCATCGCCGGCGATGAAGCCCGAGCGGTAGCCGGTCATACCGCTGCGTTTGGAGCAACTGCCGAATACTAGGATGCCTTCCTTGGTGACCTGCAGCAGGCTGGGTGGCGGGGCTGCGTCATCAAACCACAGGTCGGCATAGCATTCGTCGGATGCCAGCAGGATGCCGTGCTCGCGGCAACACGCGGCTTGCTCGCGCAGGTAGGCGAGGTCGACGCAGGCGCCGGTTGGATTGTGTGGGTAATTAATCCAGGCGATGGCGCTGCGGTCTAAAACCTCGCTTGGGAGCGCAGTGAGGTCGAGACGAAAACCGTGGCTGTGTTTGAGCGTCACGACGTGTTCACGGCCGCCGGCAAACAGGGCGCCGGCTTGGTAGACTGGGTAGGCCGGGCTGCCGTAAATCACGGTGTCGCGGCCACTGGCCGGGTCGAGCATCGCGAGCGGCAGGTGGAAGATCGATTCTTTGCTGCCAGCCGAGGGCAATACCTGACTGCTTGCGTCCAGGCTTACCGCGAACCGGCGTTGAAAGTAATCTGCCACCGCGCTACGCAGTGCCGGCGTGCCGGCCACCGAGGGGTATTGACTGATCGTGGGGAGAGCGTCGATCAAGGCTTGGCGGATCATGGGCGGCGTGGGTTCGATTGGGTCGCCGGTGCCAAAGTCAAACAAGTCGATGCCTTGGTCTCTGAGTGACGCCTTACGGCGCTGCAACTCGGCCATCGGATAGGGGCGCAACGCGCGCAATGCCTCGTTCATGCGCGCAGCGTCGTGAGGCGCGCGGCGGGAACAAGTACGTGTGGGTCGTTAAGGCTTAGTGGGGTGGTTGTTTTTTGTGGGGTCCTGGGTCCTGGTGCGCGCCTGACGGCGCTTGGGCTGTAGGGACAGCCGGGTTGGCTGAGAGCCTGGGCGGGGCTCTCGGGGCGGAAGCCCCGCGCCTAAGCCTGCTTGCAGGCGTCCTATGACCCAGGACCTCAAACAAAGCCAGGAACCAGGAACCCTCTACCCTTCTAAAATCACCGTGGCCATCGCCATGCCATCGGCGTGGCTGAGGCTGACGTGGCTGGTGCGTACGCCAAGGGCTTCGGCGCGGGCGGCTGCGCCGGCGTGAAGCACGAGGTGTGGGGCGCCGTCGTCGCTGCGGTTGATGCCAATATGGCGGAACTGAACCCCGCTGGCCCAGCCGGTACCGAGGGCCTTCATGCAGGCCTCTTTGGCGGCCCAGCGTGCTGCTAGGCGCTCGCAGGGGTCGGTGGCGGCGAGGCAGTAGGTGGCTTCTTCGGCCGTGAATACGCGGTCGAGGAAACGGCTACCGTGGCGTTGGTACACCGAACGAATCCGGGCGACGGCGATAAGGTCAGTACCCAGGCCGAGAATCACCAGCTCACCGTGCGCCAGGTATTGCGCAGCCACCATGGTGCCGCGGGGCCGTCGACTTCGCCGTCGGCTGCGGCGCGTATCACGATGCCGGTGGCGGCGAGGCGCAGTTGCGGCGGCGTGAGGCGGATGACCACTGTCCATTCGGCTTCGTCTTGATTGATGCGGCGCACGCCGGACAGGTGCCAGCCGCCGTCGCGGCGGTCGAACACGGGGCTGTGGCCAGGCCGTACAACCAGACTTTGCGTTGGCGTATTGGCCTCCGGGCCTTGATCGGCCAGGTGGATGGTGACGCCGCCGCTGCCTTGCGCGACGCGGACCAGGATCAGCAAATCTTTGCCGCTGCGCGCGACGAGGTAGCGGCCTTTGCCGACCTCATTCCAGGTGCCGACCTCTTGCGCGTCGGCGGCGGCGGCGGGCAAGTCTTTGCCGGCGGCTACCAGTGGGCAGTCAAGCGGGACGCCGTTGTGCGGAATTAGCGGCGGAAGCAGGCGAACACCGCGCGGGCCATTGGCAATCACGCCCGCCGCGCTGGCGACCACTGATTCGTCGTCGGCCAGCAGGTGGGCCATGGCGATTTCACCCTCGTTGTCGAGGACCAGCAGCCCGGGCGGTTGGTCGAGGGTGTCGAGGACGCAGCCCACGCCGTCGCCTACGGCGAACAGGCGGCCGCGCAGTTCGAGGCGCTCGGGCAGCTTGGTGCCCCACAGCACCGAGCCGGTCGCGCGGTCTACGGCGGCGATGGCATCAACGCCGTCGGCGTTGCGTGCGTGGACGAATAAGCGTTTGGCGGTGACCAGGGTTTCATGAATCGTTGGCCACGCGCCGTACGTGCGGCGCGTTTTGCCCGACGGCCGGTCGAGCACGGCCAGGCGGCGTTGCGCATCGAGCACGTAGACGGCGTCGCCGGCTGCCAGCAAGGGCTCGACTTCGCCGCGATCGCGGGTCCAGCGTTGCCGGCCAACCCCGATATCCCAGGCCGCCAAGCGACCGTCGGGCAAGCGGGCGAAGCAGTCGCCGTCGGCAAGCAGCAGAGAGGTGTCGCTGCGAACCGGCAGCTCCATCAGCAAGGCGCCGTTGCGCGCGTCAACCACGCGCGCGGTGCCGTGGGTGCCAGCGAGCAGCACCAAGCCGCCAGGGAGAATCTGCAGCGCCTGGGTGCCAGCGCCAACTTCCGGGAGGGTCCACAGACGCTTGTGCTTATCGCGTAGGTCGAGGGCTTCGAGGCCGTCGTCTTCCACTACCAGCAGAATGCCACCGGGCAGGAGGATGGGTTCGGCTTGGGTTTGCCGATCGCCGGCGGTGAGGAGTTGTTTGCGCCACACCACGGTGCCGGTGTTGAGATCAAGGACCTCCACGGTGGGGTCGCGCATGCGGTCGGGCGCCAGGCGCCATCCGCCGCGGGCTTGATCAACCAGGGTCATGCGGCGACACAGCAGCAGGCCGTCGCTGGCGGTGACCGGCTGCAATAATTGGCTACCGAGGCTGCCGCTGAGTTCGATGGCGGTGGAGGTGCCGGTGTCATCAGCGCGCAACACTTGGGCAGTAAACTCACCCGCGGGCCCAGACGCAGTGATCGCATCAACCAGCGATTTGAAGCCGGCCAGTTCTTGCGTGTTGAAGTGGGTAATGTGATCGCCGTCTTTGAAGCCGGCGGCTTCGGCGGCTGACCCGGGGATCAGCTCAATGCGGACCGAACCGTTGCCACCATTGCCAACCATGCGCACGCCGAGGAAAGCCGGGTCGCCCTCGGGTGCGGTGCGGCGCCAGAGAACGGAGGCGTCGGTGAGCGAGAGCGCGGTGACGTGGCCGCCGGTGTAGCCGAGAATCTGGCTGTCGGTGACGATGGGGTCGGTCAGGAAGCGTTGCTCAAGGGCCCACGATGCGGTGGAGGCAATCGCTGCAGCTGGCGCATCGCTGACTTGTGCCCAGGCCGGCCGTGGCCCTTGGCCGATCCGGAATAGCCCCATCGCCGCTAGGGCGTGGCGGTCTACCGCGAGACCATCAACAAAGGACACGAGGCCAATCTCGCCGCTGGCGGCCTTGCGGTAGGCCGCGGCCGAGGCAGCGATATCGCCAGCTAGCTCAGCATTGCGGCCGCGCCACCAATCGGCTTCGGCGGCGATGCCGGGGACAAAGGGCCCGAGGCGTTCGAGCCGGGTTACGGCGGTCGCAAAACCTTCGCCACCGAGACTGAGGTCAACTAGGCGTCGTGCCAGCCGCGCCGCCGCTTCGGCCATGGCTGGCGGGGCGCCGAGTTCGAGGGCTCGGGTCAGGTGGTCGTAGGCTTCGGGCAGTTGGCCGCGGGCACGATACAACGACGCCAAGCCGATCAGCGGGCGTGGGTTGGTGGGCTCTTGCTCCGAGCGTTCGCGCAGGCGTTGGAAGCCGCGTTCGTCGCCGTAGCCCACGATAATGCGGGTGTCACCTTCGGTGGTGGTATCGGGGCCAGCGCGCACCAGGAGGTCACCCGCGACGGTCAAGCTGTCGTCGCCGCCAATCGGACGTTCGCCGAGCTGCTTGCCATCACGGCGGCTGAGGAGGTGGATCTGTTGACCGATCACCTCGGGGCTATCGAGAACCACCAAGGCGCGCTCGCGCCCCAGGCGACCCCAGCGCGGCGCGGCGGCGGCGCCAACGGCCTTGGTCCAATCGGGATTGGCGGTGGTCAGGTCGATGCTGGTGATGCGGGTGCCGGCGAGCAGGGCGTGGCCGTCGGCAACATCGAGCAAGCCATCGCTAGCACCGAGGCCGGTGTAGATTTGGGGTTCGGTGTCGTCGGGGCCGATGATCAGCAGGCTGCTGGTATCGGCCGGCGTGGCGACTAGGTAGCGGCCATCGCTGCGTACCGCGCCGAGGCGTTCGCCGCGGTAGTCGAGCAATTGCGGCGCCGCAGCGGCCGCCGACACGTAATTCCAGACCCGCCGCAGTTGGCCGTTGACGCCGAGCTCGGCTAAGATGCCGGAATGCGACAGCACCACCAACGCGCCAGCGTGCACCGTGCAGCTGGGTGGGGTGGCCGGGTTGTTGAAGTGGCGGAAGCGGTGGCGAATGCCGCGCGGGTCTTTGGCTACCAGCACATTCCAGCGCACCTCACCGGTGGTGCGCTCGAGCGCTACCACGCGCAGTTCGGCGCCGCCGCCGGTGGGCACGGTGACCGCTATCGCAATGAGGTCATCCAGGATCACGGGGCTTGATAAGCCGCTGGCGCCTTCGGTGCCGATGTTGCTGCGCCAGCGTCGCTCGCCGTTGTGGTCGAGGGCCAGCAGGAGCGGGGTGCCGCCAGTTTCCATCGCCGGGATCACAAAGCCCAGGCCATCAACCAAGGGCTCGGGGTTGGTGCCGCCAGCGGGCTCATCAACGAGCTCGTGCACAGCGCCAACACGCTCGCCAAACAGGGGGTCGAACACAAAGGCGATGCGGCCGTCGCTCACGGCCGCGACATCGCGGTCAACGCTGCTGAAGGCGAACCGGGCGGGGACGATCTCTTCGTCGTCACGCCGGTTGACGCTCAGGGTGCCGCGTTGCTGCGACAAGGGCAGGTCGGCTATCGACCACATCTCAACCAGGCCGTCGAGGGTGGCGGGCAGATCGAGTTCGTGCTTCGGCCGCAGCATCTCACGCGCGGCAATGACGCGTTTGCGGAGCTCCGGGTCTATCGTCTCGCCGCCGTTGCGGGCTCGGTGGAGATAGCTGCCGAGGTGCCCACGGTCCCAGGCTCGGTTGGCAAGAACGCGCCAGGTTTCTTGGGCGGCGGCGGTGCCGGGGTAGTGCTGGGCCAGCTTGGTGAGGGCGGTTTCGTTAAGAACGGGTGCGGCGAGCAGTTCGCGTAGCTCGCGTTCGGCTGCTGGGCCATAGGCGGCGCGGTAGGCGTCGGCCAGGCCGAGGCGTTCGAGCTCAGCCGCCATCGCTTGGCTCAGGGGCGTCCAGGCTTTGCCGTAGGGCACCGGATCGGCACCGTGATCTGCCAAGAGAGCCTGAACGCGGTCGAGCAGGCGCGGCAGCTCATCGCGTTTTTGGGTCAGGTCTTCGATCAATTCGGCTGCCGATCGGCGCACTTCCCATGGGGTTGCGACGATGATTCCTGTGCCCTCTTCGGCGCCGCGCAGCAGCCCGGGGGCGCAGCACATGGCAACCAGAACGCAGGCAGCAACGAGGGGCTGACGACTCGGCATGAATGGCACGGTAATGGCCGGCCTCGCGCGTGCCACCGCCTGGGCGCAAACTGGCAACAGCCCCCTTGCCGCTGCGAGGGGTGCCCTAGCATGCTTGCGCTGTATGGACGAATTCGGTTCCGCTACGATCATTGACGACTCGGTCCAGTTACTGGTCCTGGATTGCTTTGATACCCTGGTTGAGCTCGACGGCGACAACTACCGGTTGCGCCAGGGAGTTGCGGCTTTTCTCAAGCATTACGGCGAACGCGTTGGCTTGCCGATGGTGGTGCTGTCTGACGCGGAAGGGCCAACCCTGCTTCGGGTTCTGGCCCACACCGGTCTCACGCCCTGGTTCAAGGCCCTGTACTATGCGCCAGAATCAGTGGCGCCCGATGCCAATGGGGTGCTGCATAAGCGGCTCGACCACCCCTTGCGCGATTTTCATGTCAAGCCTGAGCAGGCCCTATTCATCGGCGACAGCAAGCTCGATGCACAGGCCGCCCAGCGCTATGGCTTGGGCTTCATTCGGGTTCCTGGGAGCGCTGATCGCGATTTCACCTTCACCCGTTTGATCAAGGGGCCGAGTCGGTATCGCAGCGAAGAGTACACCACGCGGATGCTGAAACGCTATCAGACGCCGGAATAGGATCTCGAGCATGGTGTGCTGGTGCGCGACAACAGCGCCCTGGCGGGTACTGTGCTTGCGCCGTGCGGCGCTAAGCCCAGGCTGCGCGCGATGAGTAGTGATGGGATGCGCGAAGAACCTGCCAAGCTGTGCTTGGCCATGATCATCCAGGTGCTCCTGGGGGCATTTCTTCTGCGTTGGTCGATGCGTTTCTTGTTCCGCAACAAGGTGCGTTTCGCGGCTGATCTGCCAGCTGGGCCCATCCTATTTGCGTGCAACCATCGTAGCTTTCTCGATCCGCCCTATGTGGGCACCTGGATCGATCGGCCGATGTCGTACTTCGCCCGCGCCAACCTGTGGAAAATTCCGGTGGCGAAGCAGTTCCTCAATATTTTCGGCGGCCTGCCGATTGACCGCGACATGCCGCAGATGGCAGTGATGCGTCAGACGGTGGAGTGGCTGCGCGGTGGGCGGCGTATTTTGGTGTTCCCAGAAGGCACCCGCACCACCACCGGCCGCATGGGCGAGATGCGCGAGGGCGCAGCGATGTTTTCGCGCCGTGCCGATGTGCCCATCGTGCCGGTGTACGTCCACAACAGCGACCGTGTGTGGCCGCGTGGCGCATTGTTCATGCGGCCTGGTGGTGCCAAGCTTGAGATTCGCTATGGCGCGCCGGTCAAGGCGCCGGCGCATCTATCGCCGCGCATGCGCGATCGCGTTTTGACCGAGTTTTTGCGGCGCTGGATGGCGCGGCAGGAGCGCGATCTGCGTGGGCCAGCATGAGCGAAGAGTGCGGATATTGTGAAGGCTTCGGCTACGTGCCGGAAGGTTCCAAGCCGCGCTGGTACAGCACCGATTGGCGGCTGCTGTTAGACCCGACGGTGCGTTGGGAAGCCTGCCCTGAGTGTTCGAGCGAGCGCTCACCCTTGTCGCGCTTGCATGAGCACCTGGCTGAGATGCTGATGCAGCGGATCAACGCCCAGGTTGAAGAGTGGACGCAGAATGGTGCCTGGGAGTACGGCAATACCGACGAAGGCCAGGCGGTGTGGCGCTGGGGCAGTGTAGCGCTGCTGCCGCCCGGGCCTGATACCGAGTTCCAGGGCTGGCTGCTGGTGTCGCCCTTAGGGGTTGCCCGCAGTGATGCGCGTGAAGATCTCACCGAGATGCTCAGCGAGCTTGGAGCCCCGAGGTTGCCGTAGGGGCTGGGTTCCTGGTTCCTGGTTCCTGGTGCGCGCCCTTGGCGCGTCGTCGGCAAGGTCACCGCTCCCGACCATCAACTGGGGATACCGATGACTGACGTGCGCGAGCACCTGCCGGCATCCAACGCGCGAAGCGCGCACCAGGAACCCTCTACCCCGCAACAGCGCGGGTCTCGAGTTCCAGGCGATGCCCGAGGCTGCGAACGATCTCCGGCAGGCTGCCGCTCAGGTCTTCCAGTTCACCGGGGTCGGCAATGCGATCGTAGAGGAGTTGGCGGCCGTCGTCGTAGCGGACGTACTTGTAGCGATGGTCGCAGATGGCGCGCCAGTCATAGAGCGCCATCACTTGGATTTCGCGATGCTCGCTGTCGGTGGCATCTGCTGCCTGGGCACTGAGGCAGTTTTGCAGCGGCCGTGCCTCCATGTCGACTGGGATCGGGATATCGGCAGCTTGCAGCATGGTGGCGCAGATATCAATTAATTCGACCAGGGCCTGACTCACCGCGCCGTGGCGTTCAACGCCGGCACCAGCTACGATCAGCGGCACGTGAACGGAGCCTTCTTGCGGCCGGCCCTTGTACCACAGGCCGTGATCGCCGAGCAGTTCGCCGTGATCAGAGCAGAATACGATCAGGGTGTTATCGAGTTCGCCACGCTCCTCGATCGCGGCGATGATGCGGCCGCACCATTCGTCGATACCGTCAATCATCGCGGCGTAATTGCGCCTGACGCCCTGGTGGTTGTCGGGGCCTGCCTGGGGGTTGATTGGATGAGGGAATTCGACGTCGGTATAGCGCTCGGCCAGCTCAAGTGGGGGGTCGAAGGGTTCGTGGGGGCCGGGGAAATTAACCCACAGTGTCCACGGCTGGGCGTCGGGGAAGCCGGCCAGCAGGCGGAGCGCGTTGGCGCCGCAGACGTCGTCGGTGTAGTGCTGGCGGTCAATCAGCATGGGCGCGTGGTCGCGCCGCTTCTCATTGCTGCGGATTCCGGCGCGGCGGCTCATGTCGGCGAGATAAGCATCGAGCACGCCGGCTTCGGCGAGATGCCCTTGCAGCATTTCGGGGTTTCGGTTTTTGGCGAGGGCAAAGAAGTCCCATTTACCGGCATGCTCGATCGCCTCAGTGAAACCGAGCTTGCCAAGCAGCGGCTGCCAACCACTGGCGGTGAAGTGCTGATCGCCTTTGTGGAGGTCATTTTTACCACAGGTGGCCACGCGATAGCCGACTTGGCGCAGCAACTGCCAGACGGTGGTGCGCGAGGGGTCGCAGACCTCTTTGTTGCTGGGTACGCCGCAGTTTTCGATGCGCTTGCCGGTGCTCAGACAGGCGCGTGCTGGCGCGCACACCGGTGCATTGGTGCGACATTGCTCGAAGCGCACGCCGCGCGCGGCCAGGGCGTCGAGATTGGGGGTACGAACCGGAATGCCCGATTCGTGGCAGCCGAGCCAGTCCCAGCGCCATTGGTCCGGAAATAAGAATAGGATATTCGGCGTGGTCATGCTGAGGCTCCGTGCGGGAAAAGACTGCGGCAGTGGGTGGCGATGTCGGCGGCGGCGGCCTGCATCGCGGTAATCGTTTGCTGGGCGGCCTGCTCGCTCATCGCATCCGGCGGCGCGCCGATGCCGAGGGCGGCGAAAGCGGCGTGCTGCGCGTGCGCTATGGGCACCGCAATGCGGCATACGTGGTTGTAATCTGCACGGACATAGCCGTGCTCGGCGAGGCAGCAGCGCTCGTGGGGGAAGCGGGTCTCGAAGGCGTCACGATTGCGCATGCGCCCGCGCGCCTGCTCGTACTTGTCGGTATCGAGGCCAGCCATCGCAATGCTGCCCCAGGGCCCATTGCCGAAATCATCGCGCGTGGTGCCCGGGCCCTGAAGCACAACCGAGTCTTCAACGATTTCCCGTGCGAGGCAGTGAAAGCGATCGCTGTGAATGCGGATCAGAATGGTGGTGTGACCACAGCTTTCCGCCACGCGGCGCAGATGGGGCTCGGCAACCAAGCGGAGGTGCTCATCGGCATCGCGGCCGCCCTGAAACAGGCTGGTGCGGTCGCCGAGGCGATAGCCGTCGCCGTGTTTAATGACGTAGCCCTCATCGCGCAGCACGGCTAGAAGCCGGGCTAGGCTGGCCTTGGGAATCGGGCACAGGCGCTGCAGATCGCTGAAGCTGGCGTCGGCTTCGGCGGCAATCGTCTCGAGTAAGCGCAGGCCTCGGGTGAGGGCGGGGGCGTCGTTGGCCATGACTGCATGGTATCGTATGCGGGACCATTGTCCAGTATATGGAACTTCAGTGAGGGCGGATACTTGGGCAGCCTCTGCTTGGCTCGGCGTCGGTTTGCGACACGATGGTACACGTGATTTGGCTGTTACGTGCTCTACGGATGCTGTGTGAACTCTTGCCGACGAGTTGGTCTCGTTGCGCTGGTATGGCGCTGGGCGACGGCGTTCGCGTGCTGGGGATCCGTCGCCGGGTGGTGGCGCGCAACATGCATCTCGCGCTCGGTCTAGAGCCAGGCAGCGCCGCGCAGCGGCGTTTATTGCGAGACAGCTATCGCCACATGGGCGAGTCGGCGATCGAGTTCATGCGCATGCGGCGTCTTATCCGCTGCGGCGGCCTTGCCAGCATGCTGCAGTGGTATGGCGAAGAGCATTTGCACGGACCGTGGCAGGGCGGGCAGGTGCTGCTCACCGCGCACCAAGGTAATTTCACCCTGTTCTCGGCAGCGGCGGCGCTGCGTGGCTACCCGGTGACCGTGGTGATCAAGCGCGTCCGCAATCAGTCGATCGAGCAATTTTGGCTTGAGCAACTCGAGCACAGCGGGCTCAAGATTCTTGGCAACCGCGATAGCATGGGCGACATTTTGCGGGTGCTGCGCCGTGATGAAATGCTCGGCTTTGTGTATGACCAACACGACAGCCGCGAGGGGGTGTGGGTCGATTTTATGGGCCATGTGGCAACGGCCTTCCGGGCCGTTCCGATTTTGGCGGGGCGCAGTCCGCGGCCGGTTGTTCCGGTCTATATTACGCGATTACCAAACGGGCAGCACCGCATTGATTGCTGCCCGCCGATAGCATGCAGCCAGCGTGATGGTGAGTCGGCCGAGGATTACCAGGCGCGTTGTGCCCAGGCCTATACCGACAGCATCGCCGCTGCGGTTCGGCGCTGCCCAGCGCAGTGGATGTGGCTGCACAATCGGTGGCGGCCGTACTCCGGCAAGGGCTTGGTGTCTGAGCGGGCGCAGCGTTTGATCGAACAGGCTGAGGGGACGTGATGGATGATCTCAACTGGTTTCAAATGACTGTCACCTTGTTTGGTGGCCTGGCGTTGTTTCTATTTGGTCTCCAGCAGATGACCGATGCGCTCAAGGTGGTGGCCGGTAACCGTTTGCGCAGTTTGCTAGCAAGTTGGACCCGCAATCGCGTTCTTGGCATGATTAGCGGAACCGTCGTCACTGCTTTGGTTCAGTCGTCATCGGTGACCACGGTTTTGGTCGTTGGCTTTATCAGTGCCGGCATCATGAACTTGGGGCAGTCGGTCGCGGTTATCATGGGCGCCAATATCGGCAGCACCGTTACCGCGCAAATTATTGCATTCAAGGTGACGGCTTTGGCCTACCTGTTCGTGGCCGTTGGGTATTTGGGCTCGGTGCTGTTGCCTAAGCACAGTTGGAAGCAGTACGGCATCATTGTGATGGGTCTGGGTTTATTGTTTGCTGGCATGAACCTGATGAGTGAAGCCACTTACCCGCTGCGTGGTCATGAAGGGTTTGTGAGCCTGGCCGCGTCGCTCGGTGATCGCCATATGCTGGGTATCGTGCTGGGTGCGTTATTCACCGCTGTGGTGCAGAGTTCGGCAGCAACCGCTGGTTTGGTGTTGGTACTGGCATCGCAGGGATTGCTCAACTTGGAGGGTGGTATTGCACTGATCTTCGGCAGTAATATCGGCACCTGTGCCACCGCTGGCTTGGCCGCCATTGGGCGCCCGCGCGAAGCGGTGCGCGCGGCCGTGGTGCATGTGTTGTTCAATGTGGCTGGTGTTGCGTTGTGGTTTTTCTTTATCGGCCGCCTGGGACAGCTGTCGCAGATTGGTGACCCCAGTTTGCCGCGTTCCTTGGCTAATGCGCACACCTTGTTCAATGTGATTACCACCTTCCTGTTCTTGCCGGCGGCGCCGTTGTTTGCCCGCGCCGCGATGGTGATTTTGCCTGATCGGACGCGGGTTGATGACCCGGCTAAGCCGAAGTTTCTCGATCCGGGCTATCTCAAAGACCCCGGCACCGCTCTTGACGCAGTAACGCGAGAGGTAGCGCGCCAAGCCGGGATGCTGCGTTCGATGGCTGATACCTTGGGGCCGGTGTTGGCCGGCGAAGACTCCAAGGGTGCCGAACAGCTGGAGGCAGAACGCTGTGTTGACGAACTCCAGAAGGACATCATTCGCTATTTGGGGCGCTTGTCGTCGGAAGAGTTGGGCGATGACGAGGCGTCACGGCAATTGGCACTGACCGTGCTGACCAACGCGATTGAAAACATCGGTGACGGTTTGGCTGAGCATCTGCTGTCTATCGCCAGCAAGATACGTGGCGATGGCTTGAGCGTGTCGCCGCAGACGCGCGACAAGTTGGAGCGTGCTTGGCATGAGGTGCGCGCGGCCTTGGAAGATATGATCTGCGCACTCGAGCAGGGCGATCGCGAATTGGCGAAACGCGCGCGTGACCGCAAGCCGGTGGTCAAAGAGTTGTTTGCGCAGATTGATGAGCACTTGGTGCTGCGCCTGGGCTCCACTGAACCGAATCGCCTTGAGATGTATCGCCTTGAGAGCGATGTCTTGGAACTGATGCGGATTGTGTTCTCAGCGGTGCGCCGTGCCGGTAAGGCGGAAGCGCAGGTTCTCGATGGTTTTCTATCGGGCACCCACCGGATTCCGGTGTTACCGCCGACCTCAGATTGAGTCGGGCGGGGCTTTGAGCATCACGCGAAGGCTGCCAGCGCCGAGTTGCTGATCGCCGTAATAAATGCTGGCCTCGTAGGCGTGCAGGTCACCGAGGCGAGGACCGGTGTCTAGGGTCACCGTGAGCTCTTGCCCAGTCAAGTCGTTGTGGTTGGCGCCGTGATTGAAGGTCCAATTGCCGAGCCCTACTAACATGCCGGCTTGGCTTTCGGTGCCGGCGCTGTTGGTTAGGCCTGCGCAGGCAGCGGCGGCCTGCGCGGCAATTTCAATCAGATAGGCCGAGCGTAAACGGCCAGCATCGAGGCCAGGATGATCCTCATCGAGCACGGCGCAGGCCAGCCAGCGGCGCTCAGTGATGGCTTCGATGCGGCGAATACAGCGGATTGGTGGGCCGTGGGGG
>JAQIBG010000130.1 GCA_027859175.1 Planctomycetota bacterium
CATCACCGGAGGGAGACTTTGTTCTCGTTCAGGATGATGGGACACAAATTAACTGTCGAACGAATGATGGTTTGTTCTGTTCCGAAGTGCGAGCTGGGCACCTGGTAGTACTGGATGGCAAGCTGGATGCCGGTGGTGTTGTCGTTATTACGCAATGGCATTTAGGCCGGAAGCGGACGCGACGGTCGGTCACTGTCTGAACCTTCTGCCCCACTGCTTCGGCAGTGGGGTACTTTTTTGTTCTAACGGGAAGAGTCCTCGCCACTGCGTGGCTGCGGGGTGGGAGCATGATGCCCGCTTGCGCGAAATCGGTGCCAAGAAGCCCCGGTCAGGCAGCGTCCATGATCGGCATCGCCGCTTCGGTCACCGTGGTGCGGTACGCGATCGGATCCAGATCAGCGTACGTACCCAAGGGCAACGACAGGGCCTCCGCCAGAATCTCGCGTCGGGCCTTGGCCTGGCTGGCCTGGAGCTGATCGAAGATGGCTTCTTCGCCCTCATCGTGAAAGACCGATTCTGAAGCGATCGTATACGTCCGGACGGCAATGCGTTTGCGCACCGGCGTCGGGTGGGCCTGAGTACCAACCATGGAGCGAATGACGGCCGCGTCAGCGGAGAGATCAGGGAAATGATCGTCGGACAGGCTTTGACTCAGGAAGCCGTAGATGGCATTGATCTTGGCAGGGGCACCCACGCCCAGCAGATGCGCTTTCGGAATCCGAATAGATCGGAAGAGGTCTTGGACTTCATCTAAAGACCAGGCGCGTTTGGAGTATGGAATCCCAGCCACGGCACGGTGCCCGGCGATCGATTGGGCCAGGCGCCACGAGCTGGAGGCGTCCTCGATAAGGGAACCAAGAAGCCCATGCGAGCTCCGCTGGAGGGGGAAGATGACATGGGCGCCACGTGCGGCCAGGTGTTCCAAGCGCAGGCGATAAGACTCCCACAATTGGTGGGTCGCGTCCCGGTCCCCGATGACATCAGGCGCCACCAGGTAGAGATGACTGCGATTGGATATGTCGACATCGAGCAGGAGGTTGCTGTAGACCTTCACCACGTCGTGCCAGGGAACCAGTGGCATGGGAACAGCATGCCGTTGGGAGGTGGTGAAGGCACTGAATGCCCCCGAGTCCAAAAAAACGCGCCGTTGGGCATTAGCGTGGTCTGCCAAGAGCCCCAGAACGCGGTCACCAATAGGACGCCACCGACAGGCGTCGCCAGAGAGTTGCGGCGTTAAAGATTGGGCGCCGACTGACCACGTGTTGCTTTCACCAACAGCGTAGATGTCGTTGGGACTGGCCTGCAGGCCAGAGGCGAAAAGGGTGATCGGCAACATCCCTGAGCCAATGGGATCAAAGACCTCTGACACAAAGCGTCTAAACTGATCGGGTACACATCCGAGCATCTGTGCCTCCTGTTCGTGGGCGTTCACCAGAACGCGGCCACAACAGGGGCTCAGCTGCTTCTAGGAGCTGAAGCCGCGATTCCTTTCGGCGCTGGCACCGGCGGCTCATCGCCGTGGGCGCCCACGCGTCGATGCCGCACCATTAGCTGGGCTGCATTCATCGAAGCGTATTTCCCGGGCCTGGTCGCCCTCGACTTCGCCACTTGGGAGATGCCAGGCCCCAGCGGCAAAAGCACCGAGCGCTGCCACGGGTTTTACGCGATGCGGGTGGCGACCCACGAAGTGCGCCTGCTCGGCGTGACCGACCATGTCGACGGACAATGGGTCACCCAATGCTGCCGGAACCTCACCGGCTTCGATGATCCGCTCATGGCTGGAGCCACGACCGTGATCATGGATCGAGACCCGCTCTCCATCGACGCCGCCCAGGAGTGCTTCCGCTCTATCGGCTGCATCGTGCGACAAACCTCGCCCCACAGTCCGCGCTGCAACGCCCACATGGAACGCTTCATCGGCACGACCCGGAGCGAGGTCGAACGTCGCATCATCCCTTTCTCGACCGATGCCCTGCGGCGCACGCTCAGTCAGCACGTCGCCTACTACAATCACGTCCGCACCCACCAGGCGCTCAGCGGAAGACGCTTCCCCAAACCCCTCCACGACAAATTTTTGGTTGATGAGGGCGAGGTCATTCGACGGAGTTTCTTGGGGAATATGCTCGGGTACAATGTTCGGGAGGCGGCCCGACTTTTTTGGCACCACAGACCTGCATAACGATGCAGAGGGCTCAACCGACGGCAGACTGGCCTGGTTTAACTCCGCCGTCTACAGCCCCGGCCTCCGCTGATTCGGTCGATATTTCCATGCTGGAGCATGCGCCAAACGGCGGCGGGATTCAAACCGGGGTTACGTGACAGGTACAGTGCATCAACCGAATAAAGGGAGACATAGACAACCACTCAGATCCACAGAGTGTCATGGATGGCATGGAAAAGGCGCTCGCAAAGCGATGACTGAGCCGAAGGACTAGCAGGCATGGCCTACCATGATGACGTTGACATTTACGAGCAGGTCGCCCGTGAACTGGAATCCGGGGACCTTATCAAGGGTCT
>JAQIBG010000494.1 GCA_027859175.1 Planctomycetota bacterium
GTGTCATCCGTGCCCGTCAGCGTGATCGTATCGATCACACCGTGCTTGGTGGCGCCATGGTAGGTAAAAGACCAGCTGCCGCTGGCACCCGCGTTTAAGTCTTCTGAACCGGAGGCTTGGAATGCACCAAGGAATGCCTCCAAGCCCACTTCTCGGCCATCGCCAGAGAGGACTTTGTCGATCACGCGGCTCTCGTTAATCAAAGTCTGTGGATCATCCGGGTGGCGTACGACGGTTATTTGGTGGCCATCAAGTGACATCTTGCGGGTTAGGAATCCCTCGCCGTTGAAATAGAGCGTCCATCCGTCACGACGGGTAATGCGGTGACGCTCTCCGGCCTGGTAGGGGCCAGAGGCAAGGTAATTGCCGCCCTCGTTGACACGCTCGTTTTGCTCGTGGAGGTAGATTGGGGTGTAGGCGCCGCCGCTTGTTTTCTCACGAGTGCCGATCTCGTCGATAAGCCACCAGAATGCCCCCGAGGGCAACACGCGGAGATCGTAGTTGGTGCGCCAACCTGAACCCCATCCAACATCAAACCCGTCAAGTGAGTTATAACTTACTGCTAGGTCAGGACCCGGAAGATCGCCCCCTTGCACCCTAATCGGGCGCGAGAATGCGACGTTGCCTGTGACCACATCCGCGGTGACACCGGCAGGATTGAGCCGTACCGTCGCACCATACCCATCCGCGCCCTGCTGAGAGTCGGTCACCATGAAGAAGTCAAAGACCTCCTCCTCACCAGCTATTCCCTGGAATTCGACCTTTACCGTCAACTCCCCATCAACCAAAAACTGCGGCGTAAAGGGTGACCTTGTTGCGGCCACCGTTACCTGGAGGTCGTCCGACACGAAGACCGGCCAGCCATCTTTGTCAATCAGGTTTACATTCGCATGGGAGCGGGTGAGCGTTGCCTGGGGCGCGCTCGGAGAACCGTTGATCTCGACTACGATCGCGCCATTCGGGCCACTTGAATAGGCACGAGCAAACCCAGCAGCGTTCCTGAAGGCAACAGTACCGACGTCGTACTCATCTTCGCCACCTGAGCGTCCCCAGACCTCAAGAGTATTTGAAGCCAACATCTTAATGCCTGCGGTCGCCCCCTCGAAATAGACAACGCGAGGCCCATCAGCCAGAAAATAGTAGGCGCCAGCCTTAGCATGCTCCCATCCACGGTTCGCTAGGTAGCCGCATCTAAAGACATCCGCTTCTGTGAGGCGACTATCATGCCGCGTCTGAAGCATGCCGGCTCCTGGAAGGTGCTGCATATCGCCTTCGCCCACTTCCTCGAGTCCATATATTGTGACGGATACCTCCACGTCGGGAGCGTCTTCATCCACTGAAACATCGTAGTAAGGGTAGATGTAGAGCGGGTCACCATACTCGTCTTGATAGCCCAGAATCTGAGCATCGTAGTAAGGAGCCGTAAAGTCCTCCAATCTGAAGTAGATGTCCGTATGGGTTGACACTTGCTGCGGCTCACGTCCTGAAATCGAGGACGCAATACCGATCGAATAGTCGAGACCCGTATCGCCTGTAAGGAAATGCGTATTCACGTAGAATGGGAGATTCAGCGTCTCCAACACACCCGTGGCCAGCAGATCTCTAACAGACCACCCGTCGCGATCTGGGTCAGACCGCTCAATGGTTCCACCGTAGAAGCCAGTCAACTCGGAGTGGTAGTCGCCGCCGCGAATAGTGAGAGAATCTAACAGGTCTATACTGGGCGACGGTTGGACGGTAAGTGATGCGGACACAACCAAGGGTTCGTAGAGCTTAATTCCCAGGCTGTCGACGCGGTCCGAGATCCGTAAATCCTCGTCGCCATTTGCATCAGCATTCGTGGTCAGCGCCATCCATAGATGGAAAACGGTGCCCTCCATTTTGCCTGTCGCCGCAATTTCCACCTCCCGGTCAAGTGCGGCATCATGCTGCCTCAGAGCGGGTTTAGATACCTGTCTCACGCCAGGCGGATATGTCTGCCCGCCCACATCGGCGAATAGAGTGGGCTGAGACCCACTCGTGCTTTCCCAATTGAGATCATCGCTCACGAGAACGTTAACCGGGACAGCGGGTCGAATCACAACCACGTCCTCGGCATAGACGTCGTCGCTAAAGGTGTCATCACTTGCCTCGACGACCGTCAGATCGAGCAACACCTCGAAGTCAGTAATTTCAACCGCTGCAATTACATCACCATCAGCCCCACCAGCCCGGAGCACCATCTTCGGCCCACGCCGAAACAGATCCTCAGGCTTTTTCAGTGGCAATGGCTTCACTGTCAAATCTACATGCTCATACCCAAGCTGCGTGACGGCCACTTCAAGCTCATCGTCCTGCCCAGCAGTAATCCCCAGGGCCGGCTGCGCCGCTGCGCCCTGCGTCACCACTGACAAGCCCGGAATCACATCAGCCCCCTCCACCGCCACGCCGTGTTCGCGCGCAAAGCCGATCTCGGCGGCCACGATCTCGTTGGTCGGCTGGTAGCCCAACACGGCCACCTGCATCTGCGCCCGTTGCTGGCCATTCTCTGTGGCTACGAGGCTGAAGTAACCAGCGTCGGGGAAGGTCAGCGGCACCACCTGGCCTGGATCGAGCGCCAGATTTCCAGCTATGCCCGTCTCCAAGTTGAGACGACTGGAGCCTGCAGAACAGGTGACCAGGAGCGTGTCGCCACGGCGGATGGTGAGGACGTTCAGTTCGGCGAGGTCGCTGACGATCCATTCGTAGGTCTGCGTGGCGAGCACGTGCAGGCCGGTGCCATCACGGTAACGCTGCTGCACCTTGGTCAGGCGCTGGTTGTTGCCGTCGACCTCGTTGAAGAGCTTGAGATCGGTATAATAGGTCTTTAAGCCCAGGGCCGTTGGCAGGCTGGAGGCGATGGCTTGATCAGTGACCGGATCAAGGGCCACAAAGTTGAGTTGCGCAATGTTGAAGCCATCGGCCTGGGTGCTGCCCTCAATGCAGGCTGGCGACACGCGGCTGGGGATCGCGTTGACGCCACCACCGGCAAAGATGAACGCGCTGGAATCGGTGATGCGCAGCTTGAGCTCGGCGAGCGGGCCAAAGCGGTCTTCACCGGGCATTTTGGCGACCGCGCGGATGTGGTACTCCATGCCCACGTTGCAGGTGAGCCCGAGGGTGCTCCAGGTTTGCACGCCGGGGCGCAACACGCCGTTGGCGACCGGCGATTCGGGCTCTACAGGATCGGTGCCCAGGGCGGCCTCGGTGATCATGTAGTAGATGCCGGCGTAGCTCGGGTCTATATCGGCCAACACGGTGATGGGGCCGATGTAGGTGCCGGAGGAATAGTTGAACACCGGCGTGCCGATGACGGGGGTGCTGCCGGCGTCTTTGTCGATGATGCGCAGTTGGTAAGGATCTGTAGCCACGGCGGCAGTGCCGCTCACGAGGGCTAGATTCCAGATGGCCAACTCCTCTTCGGTGTCGGCGTCGGCCTGGGTGGCGATGGTGATAACGGTGCTGGTGGCACCAGCCGGGATCAGCAACTCGGCGGGCTGCAAGACCTCGTCATCGATTGCCGCAGTGCTACTGGGATCCAGAGCCAGGGCGACGAAAGCTTCACGCTCACGCTGGCCAATCCCCAGGGCGCCTCGATTGGCAGTCCGGGCGCGATGACGGTGACCATCACCGATAACGATGCCGCCGTTCCCACTGTCAGCTTC
>JAQIBG010000010.1 GCA_027859175.1 Planctomycetota bacterium
CCTCATTCGGACCTCAACACCCTCCAGCTAATTCCAATATCCTTAGGAAACAGCAGAGGTCATGATGGCCGTGATCTTCTTAGCGAAGGCGGCGGGGTCGGCGATGCGGGCGCCTTCGGCGAGCAGGGCTTGGTCGCGGAGAACGGCGATGTAATCGCCGAGACCTTCGCTATCGCTGCCGTGGCGTTGCTGCAGGCTTTGCACCAAAGGGTGCTCGGGGTTGAGCTCGAGGATGCGGCTTTGCGTCGGCACGTCTTGGCCGAAGCGGCGCATCATCTCTTCCATGTTGGTGCTCATGCCGCCCTCGTCGGCCACCAAGCAACACGGTGAATCGGTCAGACGCGCGGTGAGACGCACTTCTTTGATCCCGTCGCCCAAGCTCTCTTGGCAGAAGCCGAGGAAATCCTTATAGCCCTCCTGCTTCTCCTCGAGCGCCTTCTTGGTGTCGTCGTCGTCACCGAGTTCGGCTGCGCCCTTGGCCACCGAGGCCAACTGCTTGCCCTCGATTTCGCCGAGGTTGGAGGCCACCCATTCGTCGACCGGGTCAACCAGGTACAAGACCTCGTAGCCCTTCTTGACGAAGCCTTCGAGGTGCGGGCTGGCCTTGGCCGCGGCCAAGCTGGCGGCCGAGACGTAGTAGATCTTCTCTTGGCCTTCGGGCATGCGCTCGATGTAATCGGTAATGCTGGTCTTGAGCGCGGGCGCGTCTTCGGGCGGCTCTTGGGTTTCGGTCCAGGTGGAACGATAGCGCACCAAGGGCTGAATCGCATCCTTGTTGGCCATGTCGTTGACGAGGCCTTCGCGCAGCACGGCGCCGAACTGGTCTTCGATCGTGGCGAAGAGCTTGCGCTCCTCATCATCTTCAGAGGTCGCCAGTTTCTTGAGGTGATCGAGCACGCGCTTGGTGATCTGCTGACGCAGCTTGGTGACCACGGCGTTTTCTTGCAGGATCTCGCGCGACACGTTCAGCGGCAGGTCGTCTGAGTCGACCACACCACGCACAAAGCGCAAGTACTCGGGCAACAGCTCTTCGCAGTCGTCCATGATGAACACGCGCTTGACGTAGAGCGACAGGCCGCGGCTCTTGGTGCCGTTGAACAGGTCCATCGGCTTCTGCGACGGAATGAACAGCAGCAGGGTGAACTCGAGGGTGCCCTCCACGTTGACGTGGATGCGGGTGGCGGGGTCGTCCCACTGATGGCAGGCGCCCTGATAAAACTCTTTGTATTGCTCGTCGGTAATATCGGCCCTGGGGCGGGTCCACAGTGCTTGGCCGCTGTTGACCTGCTCGAGTTCGCCCTCGGCAGCCTTGTCCTTCTCTTCGTCGCCGGTCGGCTGCTTGGGCAGCATGATCGGATAGCCAACGTAGTCGCTGTACTTCTTGACCAAGGAGCGCAGGCGCCAGCCATCGGCGAATTCTTTGGCGTCGTCTTTAAGGTGCAGCGTGATGGTGGTGCCGCGCTGGGGCCGCGCGATGCTCTCGGTGTTGTAGCTGCCGTCGCCGGTTGATTCCCAGCGCACGCCGTCATCAGACGAGGCACCAGCAGCACGACTCTCAACCACGATCTTGTCGGCCACCATGAAGGCTGAGTAGAAGCCAACGCCAAACTGACCGATCATGCCAGCGACGTCGGTTTTCTGCGCGTCTTGCAGGCCAGCCACGAATTCCTTGGTGCCCGACTTGGCGATGGTGCCGAGGTGCTCGATCGCGTCGGCCTCGGTCAGGCCGATGCCGTTATCCTCGATGGTAAGGGTGCCGGCCTCGGTGTCGGCGCGGACCTTGACCTTGAGGTCTTCATCGCCGGCTAGCAGCGCGTGGTCGGTCAGAGCCTTAAAACGAAGCTTGTCGCAGGCGTCTGAGGCGTTGGACACGAGCTCGCGCAGGAAAATCTCGCGCTCGGAATACAGCGAGTGGATCATCAGCTGCAAAAGCTGGGTGACCTCGGTCTGAAAGGTATGGCTGGTCTGGGTCATGGTGCGACTCCGGGTCTAAATGACAGGATCAGGCCTCTGATTGGCAAATGCCGTGCCAGTTTGGCCAGAGCACCGATTGCAATGGCCTCAGCCCGGCCAGGATCCTCCGCCATGGCGCGTAAACGCTCTCCCCAACAGACCATGATGGCCGCAATGGCGGTCCTTCTTGGCGTGTGGTTGATGATGTTCATCTACAAGGAGGTCAAAGACGACCGCCTGCAAGAGCTGCCGGCCGAATTGCCCGACCTGGAGTATGTCGACCTGAGCCCAGACGAGCTCTACGCTCAACCCGGCTTCAAGCCGCACGAGGGCGGGCCGAAAACCTGGGACCACATCTCGCTGCGCATGTACGCCGGCGAGGCCGGCACCTACACCCGCTTCCTACGCTGCACCATCGACGCCGACGAGGTGGAGCGCACCAATCGCGATGCCTTCCGCGACGACATGCACCGCATGCGCGAGCCCAACGAGGGCCCACCGCCCTGGTGGCCAGGACTGGCTCAAGACGAAACTAACGCCGCGGTGGCGACTGATGCCGGCACCGACCCGGTCATGAACCCCTGGACCGTGCCCAGCTGGTGGGCCCCTGGCACCGAGGGCATCGGCACCTGGTGGACCGTCCCGGATGGCGACACCTACATCGGCGTGTATCTGCATTACGAACCAGAGACCCGGCTGATGCATGTGTGGGAATGGCGCCGCATGCAAGACGAGGTGACTCCACCCGAGCACCTGTACGGCGTGGCTGTGGCCGACGCGATTGCCTCTGGCCTGTCGCAGCTGCTGGTCGACCAGGGCCATCCCGCGGTGTTCGGCGACTGGCTGCACGCACCCGACTTTGACCCAGCGCCCCTCAAGCCGCGCATCTACGGCCTGCCCGACGAACTGCGCAGCATCGACGGCTTGTTCCGCCCGCTTGAACGGATGCGTTACCTCATGGTGCTGCGTGGCCTCAGTCGCGACCAAGCCGAGTTGATCTTGGGTGAAGTGCCGATGCGCGAAGGCGAGGCCGACAGCCCTCCGCCAGCAGATTGGGACTTCGCGCGCCCGAAAGAGCTGCCCGCCTGGTGGAGCCCCGGCCCCGGCCCACGCTGGCACTACACCCTGGCACGCCCCGGCTCGGGCATCATCGAAGAGGCCCGCTGGGCGTCTTGGGATGAGAGCAAGCAGGCGCTGTATATTTGGGACTGGCGCGGGAAGTAGCTTGGCGGTGCGATCTAGTGCATGGGAGTTCGCAGGTCCTAGGTCCTAGAACGCCTGCAAGCAGGCTTAGACGCGGGGCGGCTGCCCCGATACCCCGCCCGAGTAGAGCGCATCTCTGACCGGCTGTCCCCACGACCTAAGCGCCGCAGGGCGCGTACCAGGACCCAGGACCGCACTGGCGCGGGAAGTAGCTTGGCGGTGCGATCTCGTACTGGGCGATTTGCGGGTCCTAGGTCCTAGAACGCCTGCAAGCAGGCTTAGACGCGGGGCGGCTGCCCCGATACCCCGCCCGAGTAGAGCGCATCTCTGACCGGCTGTCCCCACGACCTAAGCGCCGCAGGCGCGTACCAGGACCCAGGACCGCACTGGCCAACGACGCTAAATCACCGCGCGAACGATGAGATTCAACGCCGATGTCGCGGCAAGCACCAGCACCAAGGTATCAAAAACCTTCTGTGGGATGCGCGGCAGCAGCCATTTCCCAATAAACACGCCACACAAAATCAGTGGGAACATCGCTAGGTCCCACAACAGCGAGCCCTGGGTGAACAAGGGGCTCTGTCCGGGCATGAGGCTGATCGCGATGAAGATCGGCACCTTGACCAGATTCAGGATCAGGAAGAACCAAGCATTGGTGCCCATGAACTGTTGTTTGGGCATGCCAATACCGGCCAGGTACAGGGTCATGATCGGCCCAGCCGCATTGGCCATGGTGGTGGCCGCACCGGTGCCGCCGCCAACCAAGGCTACGCCGGCCTTGGAATGCGGCGTCAGACGATCGCCCATGCGCTGGCGCAGCAAGTGCAGCACCAGCATAGTCAGCACCACCAAGCCGATCAGCAACTCAAACAGATGCTTGCCATCGAGGCTGCCCAACTGCAGCTCAAGACCGTCTACCGCCCACAATGCACCCGCACCCACGGCCATGCCCGGCAGGACCCAGGGAAATAATTTCCAAAGTTTGTCCCACTGGGCGTGACGGCGATACCACAACACGGCAAAGCAGTCGGCAAAGATCAGCATCGGCAACAGCGTGCCCACCGAGGGCTTGCCGCCGAACACCATCACCATTAGCGGCACCACCAAGATGCCGATGCCAGGAATACCGGTTTTGGCGCAGCCCACCAGGAGGGCCGCCGCCATACCCACAACCCACTGCCAGATTTCAAGATCACCCACGTTCATAGCCGCCACAGCCTAGAGCGCCTCCGCCCTGCACCAGTCTTCACCCCAACCATTCGTCCACGTATTCAAGGCAACGCAGCGACATGATGGTGCCCAGGGTATCCGAGATCGGATAGCGCTGCGGGCTTAGCTGAATCGAGTGGTGATTAGACATGCAGCCTTCGCCTCCGTGGAAGGCAAAGCCGCCGTCGCTCTGGCGATAACGCCGCATCAGATGGTCGGCACAGGCCACGCCTGCGGCCACTACTTCGTCGTGACGATAGCCAGCGTCGACCTGCAGGTCCAACTCGCGCAGCACCCAAAGCGCATCCCAATTGATGCACATATTGTTGCGGAAGCCAAATTCGCCGTCTTCGTGCTGCAGCGCCAAGGTGCTATCAAGGGCCTGCTTGGCACAGGGCACGGTGAGGCCGGCCGCGCAGTAGGCCATCATGCACTTGAACAGGCCTGCCATCGCGCGCGAGGGCTCAGGATCAGGCATCAGGCGACTCGGATAACCGGTGCCGCGATCGAGGACTTCATTCTCGTAGACGGCGAAGGCACCAGCCAGGTGGGCCTGGGCCGCGGTCAGCACGGCTGGCGTGGTGTCTTTCTCGGCACGCCCCGGCCGGCCGTCATTGGCGCCGTCAGCGATCAAGCCGCGCGCACGCAAAAAGCTTTGAATCGCGCGCGACCAACTCTCGCCATGGGCCCAGGGGTTGCTCCAGTCGATACGCCGGGTGAAGGCAGCTGGGTCTTCTTCGTCCAAATCTGCGAAGCGCGCCGCGGGAACCGGGTAGGGTGATTCGCCACCCAAGGCCCGAACCGCTCGCTCGGCGCCCGACATCTGCCCGTAGATCTGCTCCCAACTGTGGTCGCCAATGTGGTCTGCCTCGCGCACCAGCGGATCGCGGTAGTAGCCGTCAGCCGGATCTTGGCAGCCCTGAAGAAACGCGAGCGCCTCCTTGCGTTGCGCTTCTGGCACCCCAGCCAGCGCCCCCAAGCTCTGGTGCAGGCCAATCGCACTGCCCGAACTGATCAGCGCATACGGCCGCTGCATCTTGGCGTGATATGGCCAGCGCCCCCAGCCCTCGTCTGGATAGCGAATCCCCTCCAGCCAGCCAAGAATCCCATCGCGCGCCTGATCAACATAGCCCATGTCCACACTCCCGCTGCCATCCTAGCCAAGCGGCCTGGGCCATCTTGTCTCGATCAACCAAAGGCCACTTTGCCTGATCGTTCATGATGAGCTGGGCCTGTGTCGGGGAATGCGAGGGCGAGGTGCCGAGGCGGGGGGCGGCTGGGAGCAAAAGCTGGTGCGGTAACGCGAGGGCGCAAGGGCGCGAGGGCGCGAGGGGTGGGGAGGGTTAGCCGCTGGCGTGCTGGGCTGTTGGCGTTTATTGGGGGCGGCTGTGTGCATGGCGCTCGGCCGGAGTGAACAATGCAAGTCGGTTAACGTCAGAGTCTGACGCGACCTCGTTCGCCTCTATCGCGGAACAGCCACCCCTAAATCCCTCGCGCCCTCGCGCCCTTGCGCCCTTGCGTTACCCCTTGCACGACCTCTTCACGCCAAGCTCTAGGCAGTGCGGAGTTCGCGGATCAGTTTGAGGGCGGGGTCGTGGAGGTGGCCGTTGCTGACGACGGCGTTGTTGGAGCGGATACTGGGCTTGCCGTCGAGGTCGCTGAAGCGGCCGCCGGCTTCGCTGACCACGAGGCTGGTGGCGGCTACGTCCCACACGCTCAGGGTCGGTTCGATGATCAATTCAGCCCGGCCGCTGGCGACCAGCATGTGGCCGTAGGCGTCGCACAGGCCGCGCGCCAGGCCGGTGTTTTGCCACAGGTGTTCGTACACGGGGCCGAGGCCGTGATTATGGAACCAGGCCGGGGTTTCGTAGCACCACAGGGCCTGACCGAGATCGGTGCAGGGCGAGACGTGGATCGGGTTGCCATTCCAG
>JAQIBG010000066.1 GCA_027859175.1 Planctomycetota bacterium
ATCAAAAACTACTCAAAGAAGCGCCCACCATTCCTGGCTACACCTTCGCCACGCGCTTTGAAGCTGCGACCGAGATCTCGGGTGATTTCTACGAGTTCATTCTCCTCAGCGACGGCCGCATCGGCTTTGCCCAGGGCGACGTATCCGGCCACGGCATGCAAGCCGGCCTGATTATGAGCATGGCCAAGAAGGTGCTGGCGATCTACGCCCGCCAAGGGGCACGCCCGGCCCAAGTTCTGTCGTCGGTCAACGACGCCCTCGCCGAAGACCTCGGCGGCAAGATGTTCGTGACCATCACCTATGCCATCCTCGACCCCGACGAGCGCACCATCACCTGGGCCCGCGCCGGGCACAGCCCACCGGTCCGGTTTAATCCGCACAGCGGCGAACTGAGCGAGATCAACCCGGCCGGCATGGTTGTCGGCATGAAGTCAGGCCCTCTGTTCCAGCAAGCGGTGCAAGAAGAAGTGACCCAACTGCGGTCTGGCGACATCTTTTTGATCTACACCGACGGCATCACCGAAACGATGAACCGGCAGGGCGAAGAGTACGACACCGAACGCCTGTTCGAATTGATCAAGACCCACGGGCCCACGGTTGGCGTTGAAGGTATGCTCGACCGTATCCTCGACAGTATTCGCAGTTTCCGCGGCAGCGCCCCTGCCGACGACGACATCACCATGCTCGCCCTCGCAGTCGACTGATTGGATTAAGCCACACTATGCCTCGCACCCACAGCAGTCTCGGCGTTTCCATTGGAGCAGCGCGCTAATGGCTTTGGAGATGGCGGCGTTGACCCATAAGGGCCTAGTGCGAGACAATAATGAAGACTCGCTGTATTACGATGTGCGCGACCGCGTTACCGTAATCTGTGATGGCATGGGCGGCCACGCCGGCGGCCAAGTGGCCTCAGAAATCGCGGTCCAGGTTGTATCCGGCAGCCTGCGCACACTGCGACCACAAGACTGGCTCGATGAAGAACGGGTGATCGACACCCTCAAGCACGCGATCTTCGGCGCCAACGATCACATTCTGTCGCGGGCCCGCGTCGACCACAGCCTGTTCGACATGGGCACCACCATCGTAGCCTGCTGCTTCATGCAGGATCGGGTGGTCACCGCCAACATCGGCGACAGTCGCATTTATCGCATTGCCGAAGGCGAGATCGAACAAGTCTCCGACGACCACTCACTGGTGGCCGAACGGATTCGCGCCGGCGTGCTTGAAGCCGGCAGCCCCGAAGCACGCATGTTGTCGAACATCCTGACGCGCGCCCTCGGCATGGAGCAGATCACCGTCGACATCACCGTTGAAGACCTGCGCCCCGGCGACCTGTACCTGCTGTGCACCGACGGTCTGTCTGACTTGATCGAGCCCTTCGAAATGTGCGAGGTGGCGCTGCACAACGACGACCTGCAACTCGCCTGCATGGAACTCGTCGACCTTGCCAACTCACGCGGCGGCCACGACAACATCACCGTGGCCCTCATCCGCGCCCTCTGATATCGGTACCCAGCGCATGGACTTTGACCTGCACCGCGACGACGCACAACTCTTGCTGATCGACGTGCAGGAACGCTTTTCCGCAGCGATCCCCGCGATCGCCACCGGCGGCGCCTGCCATCGCGCACTGTCGATCTTGCTACAAGGCTGCCAGCTGCTGCGGGTGCCGATCCTCATCTCCGAGCAAGTGCCCGACAAACTCGGCCCCACCCCCAGCGATCTGCGCGCCTACGCACCCGAGGCGCCAGTTCTGGCCAAATCGATGTTCAGCTCGGGTGATGACTACGCCCAGCGTGAAGCCCTGGCCACCAACGAACGGCCCCTGGTTATCATCGCCGGCATCGAAGCCCACATCTGCGTGCTCGCCACCGTTGACGACCTGCTACGCCGCGGCTACCGCGTTGTGGTTGCCGTAGACGCCATCGACAGCCGCATGCCGGCCAACCGCGACCACGCCATCGCCACCATGCGCCAACTTGGCGCCGCCTGCGTCCCGGTCGAATCAATCCTGTTCCGCCTGCAACGCGAAGCCGGCGTCGGCGCCTTCCGCGAAATCAGCAAACTCGTTCGCTGAGTTCCTGGCTGGTTCCGTGATCTTGGCTGGTTCCGTGGTTTTACGCCAGGACGCCAGGGCGCCAGAGTGGAAAGGGTTGCGCGCGGGACGCCGCGCCGAGAAGCAGCCCCCGCACCGTCGATTCAAACGTATCGAGCGCGATCGATGCAGCCTCGGCTGCCACCAACCGGCCCGCCCGCACCAAGCGCCTAAATCAAAAAACCTGGCGTCCTGGCGTCCTGGCGCCCTGGCGTAAAAACTGGAAGCAAAGTCGAACGGACTCAGCCGCCGGCGGACCAGGCCATGGCTACGCCGGCGACGTCGGCGAGGCCTTCGGTGACGAGGGCGCCGGTGAAGGTGGCGCCAGTGGCGAGGTCCCCTACGTCAACCACGATCGGGGCTACGGTGCCATCGGTCGCTGAGATCTTCAGTTCGCACTGCACGCCCTTGAGATCTTCGTCGCGCTTGTTGGCGATGGAGATGTCGAGTTTAACCACGCCCTTCTCGGCCGCGATCGCGTGCACCACGAGCTCAAGCCCGTTAACGAGCACCGGCGGCAGCGCGCTGGTGGCGGCCGGCTTGGGCGCCTGGGCTTCGCCGCCGCCAAATTGGAAGCCAACGTTCCAACCCATCACGGCGCCCATCTTGCCAACTTCAGCCGTCACCATCTTGCGCTCGTCGTCGGCCAGATTGCCAACCGGAATGTCGACGGTTTTCATCACCTTGTCGTCTTCGCCCAACAACTCCAAGCTCACCACCAGATCGCTGACGGCTTGGCCGAGGCCATTGCGCACCACCCCGTGCAGTTCGCCCTTCTCGACGCGCACGTGGGCCACTTCGATGTCATTGGCGCCGGTGAATTCACCGCCCTCGAGTTCGTAGCGCTCCTGATCTTGCTCGGCGCTCTTGGTCGACACCGCGATGTCGTGGAACTCCGGCACCTTGTTGAGCACAAACTTGATGTGCTCGGCGAAACCAGCCGGCACCGAACCATCCTTGGTCGGAATGTGCTCAGCACGGTGCACTTCCTTGCCCTTGGAGTCGCGCAAGATCACCGTGTGTACAACGCCACTCGCAGCCTTGCCGCCTTCGTTACGCAGGAAGAACGAGATTTTGGCCTGCTTCTTCTTCGGCAGGTATTCGAAGACTGGCTGCAAGACCAAGAGCTTGGGGTGATCTGCAGCGCCGGCCTCGGGCTGCGGCAAGGCTTGCAGGTCAGCGGTAAAGAAACTGCCGCTGCCGCCGGCCCACTGCAATTCAGCCCGCACCGCCGTGGGAGCACTGCAGTTAAACTTGTAGGAAAGATCCTTCTTGGCGCCGGCGCCGAGTTGGCCCAGGGCCACCCAATGGCAAACACCACGTTTACCCAACAAGGGCTTCATGTCAGGCCCCAGCACCGTCACGCGAAATTTCACGTCGCTGACGGCCTCTTTGCCACCACGCAGACGTACCTCCCACTGATGGAAGGGCTTGTAGTCGCGATCAGCGCGGCCACGCCACATGTGAAAGCCATCGATGCCGGGCCCATCACCGGCCACAAAGTCGTCGGCCTGCATGTTCCAATGCTTTTTGGTGCCGCCGTCGCGCGGCATCTCACCATTCTTTGAGAACGGGCTGTCGCCCTTTTCGGCCGCACCCACCAGGGCCACCGGCACCAGGAGCAACACAACCGACATCAGACTCAGAACCAAGCGCATTGCATTTCCTCTCGACATAGGGCGCAGGGCTAACGCCGCACCAAGCCCAAGGTTCACACCTGTTTGGCCACGGCCAATCAAATCCCACCCTCAGCAGCTGCAGTAATCGACTGGACCTGTGGCGCCGAGGCCGAGCATTCCCACCATGTATCATCTGGTTTTGGTGTTCCTCGGGGCCGGCTGCGGCGGCGTAACCCGGCATCTGCTGGGCACTACCCTCCACGGACACTACGCTGAGCGCCTCGGCGGCCTACCGGTGGGAACCCTCGCCGTGAATGTGATCGGCTCGGCCCTGATTGGCGTCGTCGTCGCCGCCTGGGGCGAGCATCCCATCGCACGCATGTTGATCATCACCGGCTTTCTCGGCGGCTTCACCACCTTCAGTTCGTTCAGCCGCGAAAGCATCGAGCTGCTGCAAAGCGGGCGCAGCGGGCTGGCCGCCCTCTATATTGCACTGTCTGTACTGTGCTGTCTGATCGGTGCCTGGGCCGGCTTCGCCCTCGGCCGCGCTCTGATC
>JAQIBG010000176.1 GCA_027859175.1 Planctomycetota bacterium
GCTGTCTGAAAGATGAATGGCAATAGATGGTCGTCCCACAGTGCCCATAGCGTCTCCTTGCAAAAGAAGACGCCAGGGGCCTCTAGATCTTACAGTTATTTATGGGACATGGCACTAGCTTAAGGCACAGAGTCGCGCCTTGCTGAGCCGCGCGCCACCCAGTAGCGGTCGTCGGTGACATGTCACCGATGCTGGGGCCAAGGGAGGCAAAAAGCGATCCGTGTTTGGCTGGGAGTCGAACTTGGTGATTGGTGTCTTAGACTAGCTCTCGGCAGTCTCAGACGGCACAGACTGCCGGTATCGCATGCCCTGGATCTGGATTAATGTAAGCGGTGTGTCTACTTATGGTTCGGCGCGGCAGGCGTACTTGCGATCCGATCGCAACAATGATGAGCGATATTTTTCCCTTCACCCTTTGATACTCAGGGCCTACTTTGGGCCCATGTCTCACTGCGCATCCCTGGGGTCCGTCATGGCTAATCGAACAATCCACGTGATCCTGATCCTGCTTCTTGCTGTTTTGGCGTCGGCACTCTCGGCTGCAGATCCGGTCATGGAGGCCGTCCACATGAAGGACGGACGCGTGCTTGAGGGGGTTGTGGAAGCGATTCCCGGCGACAGTCGGGTGCGGGTTCATATCTACATGAAGGGCCGCCGGATGGGTGCGGTCACGGTGGATCCGCGTGACATAACCCGACGCGCTCCACTCAAGGTTGACAAAAAGCCAGACGAGTCTGAGCGCGGTGACGATGAGAAGCGCTTGTCGAAGGTTGAATCCTGGCTCCGCTTCAGTGAGTCCGAATTGCGTGAGGCCGTCGCCGAGCTTGAGGCCCTCCCCTTTACCATCGAACAGGCCAAACTCGAAATCACCGATCTCACGTTCAAACACAACCTCGAAGTCGACGAGTATAATCGCAACCGATCCTCGCTCAGTGACAACGAGCAGCGCCGGGCCAAGCGCTCGGTTGAGCGGATGCGCGATAGACTCGACAAGAAGCGGCTGGCCCTGCGCAAGCTCCAGGGCGAACGGGTCGAGGAGCTCAACCAAGCGATCCATAAGTACACCAGCCGCATCATGGAATTGCGCGAGGAGATTCAGTTGCTCAAGGCTGACGTTGCCTCGGCCAATGCGGGTCCAGACGAGGTGGCTTCGGCCGCAGGCGTGAAGTCGATAGACGATGACGGTGCAGACCTGCTGGCCACTGCGCAGTCGAGCTCCTCGGCAAATCCGCTCAATTTCACCGTCTATATCAGTTGTCGCTTCAGCTTTGGTTCAGGCAGTGGCAGCGGTTTCGTTGTCAGCCCCAATGGGCTGGTCGTCACCAATGCCCATGTGGTCAAAGACCCACGGGCCCGCGCCACTGCCGAGCGGATCACCGTCATGTGGGATCTCGGACAAGGCCGCAAATCACAGGAATACACGATCAAAGACATCGATACCGATCTGGATCTTGCGCTCCTCGCCCCCGTGGCGCCGACAACGTATTCAGCGGCCACGTTTGACTTGTCGCCGGTCCCAGGTGAAGACATCAAGCTCTACGGTTTTCCGCTCGCAAACATGGTCGCAACGGGAACGGGCACGGTGGAGAACAACATCGTGGTAACGCGCGGCGGCATTTCGAGCCTGCGGCGCGATAGCAATGGAACGCTCCGCAAGCTCCAGCTCGACATCAGGGCAAGCCCCGGCAACAGCGGCGGCCCCGTGGTCAACAGCGACGGCCAAGTACTCGGCGTGCTCACCTCAGGCTTCACCACCGGCGTCAGCAGTCAGATCATGGCGATCCCCGTCCGTGTCGTGGCCGGGCGCTTCTCTGCGCACCTCAGGCCGTGAGATGTGGGGCGGGGTTTAAGGGGTTTGTGCCTATTTTCTGGCTATTACCTAGGCTACCGCCCGCGGGGCTCGCTGGTGGAATGGGTAAGGTCGGTGCTTAGGTTGTGTTTCCTCATGTCTCTCATGTTGCTGATGCTCTTACCTCTCTTTGACGAGAACAAGAGTTCCGAGGGGCTTGATGATGAGGCTGTCCTGTTGA
>JAQIBG010000283.1 GCA_027859175.1 Planctomycetota bacterium
GCGCCCGCCGGGCGCCCGGCCTGTTTGTCGTTTGTGTGGCGACCTACGACTACGACGGGATCTGCGTCCAAATCCGAGGGTACGTCGGGACGTCTGACCCGGTGAATCGGTGGGATCCGTCGGGGTTGGATTGGGAGTGGAGCGGGTCTGCTTGGGAGCGCGTCCCGGACACCAATCCATATGTGCCGAAGCCGCTCTTCCGTCCAGAGCAAGTTGGCGGCGTGAGCTACATTGATGCCTCCGCATACACTGCTATCCGCGACGCATTCATCCGATCTGCCTTTGGTGATCAGGCCAGTGCTTCCCAAGACGGACTTGTCTATGGCGGTTCGGTTGGGCTTGCTAGTCGCCCTGGTTCTGTAATTGGTATCCACAATCTCGTTCGGCCGACGACGAGCTTCCTTGGTCCCTTCACCCTCCCTGAAGAGGGAATCGGGCTGCATGATCCGGAGGTACGCAAGTCGGCGATAGCCTATGGCATAGGCCCTGGCCAGGTGCAGCGATCGCTGGTGCTTGGGGATGGCACGACTACCACATATGCGGCGTCCGACTTCAATGACCCGAGCTTTTTGGCTGCCGTTTCTGCTTACGATAGTTCGGCCAATTTTGAGGCAGGATTGGACAGGGCTCTTGATCACATTGACTTTGATCAGGCGTTAATTGCGGCAAGTCAGGCTGCCCGGATTGGCACGGTTCAGGATATTGTTGTTGGCAATGCGGCTAATGCGGCGGGGTTCGCATTGGACCTCTTGCTGCTAGGCCCATCGGGTGAGGGTGCGTTTCTCTCTGCTGCTATCCGGGATGTGGTGGCTCCAGCAATCAGAACGGGGGTAGGTAGTGGTGCCGCGCGATTGGGTTCGTTCGCTGGTAGAGTTGCGAGCGGTGCGCGTACATCTATTGACTACGCTCGTGTTGTCTGGCATGGCGCCAAGGGTGGGTTCTCAAACGTCTTCGAGTATGCCGTCAAGATGCAGCCCTATATGGGCCGCCTGAGTGCGTCGCAATTTGAGCGAGCATATCCGATTGTTGCAGGCCTGAGTCGCGTTCTTGGTACTGAACGGTCAGCTGCAGCTGTTGCGAAGACGGTTGGTGCCGACTTGGCGGATATCGGTTCATACACGGCCGCACGGTATCTCGGGAGGGGTGGGTACGCGGCCTCTCCAGGAGAACTAATTAGGCGGGCCGCGATGGCAGGTGGTGCCCTTCGAAATGGCATTGGTACGACAAGGCTTGGGTCCTACAGTGCTGCGGGTCAAATAATTGCAGGAACGGGTAGGGCGTATGGTTACTGGTCGGTTGGATCAGGGGGTACTGGTTTCGCGATGGGTTACATTGGACCTCCCAGTGAGTTTGCCGTCCCCACGGTCAATCCGATTGCTTTGCCTTTTGAGTTGGGCCTAGTGCTCGGCGGTGTCCTCAGTGGATTGGACTAGGGGAGGACTATTCCTGTGCTCTTCTGGTATCTTGTACCTGTATGTTATTTGGTTGGGTGGCTGGCGATGTGGTTTGTCGGCCGGCGCTGGTCATGGATCGGTTTCCAGTCTGAGCTTTGGCTGGGCAGTTCCATTTCATCGCTGCTGGCAATCGGGATTACGACGGCAGGTGTTTCCGCTGTCGGTCTTGGCGGACAGACTGCAGAGCCTGAGCGTCAGCTAATGGCGTTCGTCTATCTTGCAGCTGCAGGACTGTTCCTTGGCTTGATGTTCCTTCGGGCCGATTTCAGACGACAGTCAAGAGGGGGCGGAGACCCTTGATGCTTCAGTCGGCCATAGGGCATAGGCACTCCCGTCCGGTCCGAATCTTGACGTCCGGCGAATCCGACCGAATCTCAGCGCGATCTTTGACATCTGATAGCTTGTGGAGAGGCGGTGGATGTCTGGATCCCGCCTCGGACCGCACCGGGTCTGCGACGTCGGGTCCGCGATCTAGCCCCTTGCCGACGTCGTCCCGCTGATTTCATTTTCATAAACGCATCAACCCCAGCCTTGTGGCCGGGGTTCTCCGCATAGGTCAATCTCTATGCCTATGCTGGTGGGGATCCGGTTAATCGGTGGGATCCGAGTGGGTTGCGGGCCATCGTGCGGAAGGGTCACGAGGAGGCCTTTGGTGCTTGGGTCAGGGAGCATGCCCCGTGGTGGATTGGGCACGGTACCGAAAGCAGTCCTTATAAAATGGCATATGGGTGGCCCGCGCAGGATGAGGGAGCATCGCGCTGGCTGTTCTGGGATGATCCATCAGAAGCGGTCTCTTCATTCAGTGAGCTTTACCTGTCCGACGCTGGTGTCGGTGCGATGACCGCAGACGCAATAGGAGCAATGTCGGACGGCGACAAGGCCTTCGCAAAGATGCTGTTTGATCAGGAGAACGTGTATATTTGGGATGCGAACGGTTGGCGGATGAAGACAGACGCTGATGGCCCATCCTGGATTGTGGAGGTGGACCAAGCCTATGCCGGAGCCAATCGGATTGTGGGTAACGCCCTTGCAACAATTGGTGACGCTGCAGATTGGTTTGATCGAGAGATTGCGATCCCGCTGCAGGCGGGCTTCGCTGGACACCCCATTACACGCGCTGGCGCAGGCGGCACTCGGTTTGGACTGCGCTCAATTGCACTGCTTCAGGCAGCCAGGACGGTGCGGCGTTTTGCGGGGGCTGGGTCCCGGGCAGGCCGGGTTCTTCAGGGGCTGGCCGCTTCCTCGAAGACAAGAGCGGTAGATTTTCTGCGGCGAGCAGACGTCTTTCATACGGAGTTCCATGCCTCTCTCAGGCGGACGCATGGCTCTCTCGGTGGAGACGCGTTCCAGGCGGCTTTCAACGCCGCCAAGAGGGCATTTAGTAGAGCCCCGGGCGCTTCAGGCAGTGGTTCCTTGCGCTCCTGGGTATCCTCTAACGAGATGAGCTTCTGGACCGGTCAAAGTCGCATTTCAGCAGATGAGGTGGATGGGTTTGTTGATATGTTGCGCAAGGATGAGTTTGATTGGAGTCTTCTGGGTGGCACAACTGACCCGGCGATTATCTATAAGCATGGTGGCCGCTATATTGTGAATGAAGGACACCATCGGTTTGCAGCTGTCCTGCGCTATGCCGATGAGATAGGGAATCCTGGTTTGATTGACAAGTTCTTGCAGAATGCCGTCATTAGGGAAGGCTTGCCCGGACGAACTAGCGTCGACTCACTTGTGGGTCTTGGGGAGATCCTGCCATGAGCAATGAGGTCCTGACTGAGAAACAGCGCGCGATGTTGCTCTTGCTGCGTGAGCTGATATCCGATGCCAAAAGTGGGAAGGGAACAGGTCGGCCAACTGAAGACGATAAACTGGCGGTCCATGCCCTATTGGAGGTCATGCATCATTTGCCGGGTCTTGCCTTGAATCCCGAGGTGGGCAGTGAAGACCGCTACTGGCTAGATAAGAAGGTGGCGGCATTCTTCAGGGATCTTCCAATGACAGAGCCCCAAGATCAGTGTTTTTATGCGGGGCTTTTCAAACCAGTAGGCGATATCATACGCGCGGGTCCCTCAGGAGGAGGCGTCTAGCGATCTAGGGAATGGCCTCGGGCCCCATGCTCCCACCCGTGCTATCCGAATATTGACGTCCGGCGAATCCGACCGAATCTCAGCGCGATCTTTGACATCTGATAGCTTGTGGAGAGGCGGTGGATGTCTGGATCCAGCTGAAGGGCGGGCCAGATCTGCGACCTCTGAGCCTGATTTTGAACCTCGGCCGACGGAGCCCCGGCCGACGCTGCGCTCGCAGCCCGGCTCGGGCGATCCGGTGAGAGATCCTCAGGCAGCCCTGCGGAACGACTTGAGCAGCCCGCCCAGGCGCTCGTCGCAGACGATCTCGCCCGAGGTACTCGTCGACCACGGCCCGATGGTCACATTGCCGATTCCCTGGTGGGGCCGCTCGGTGTTGTAGTGCTCCAGGTATTCCTGGAACACGCGGCGCAGGTGATTCTCGCTGAGGAACACGACGTGGTCGAGGCACTCTCGGCGCGCGGAGCCGACGAAGCGCTCGGCGAGGTGGTTCATGTCGGGTGCGTGGACCGACGTGTTCACCGACTTGTGCCCGAAGCTCTTCAGGAGCCGGCGCAGGGTCTGGAACTTGCCATCGTTGTCGTGGATCCAGTAGCGCCGGCCGGCGAGCGGCTCTTCGGCCATGGTGGCGCTGCGGACCACGTTCTGCAGCCACTGGTGGGTCGGGTGCGCGGTGACGCCGAGGAGGTGGACGCGCCGGGTGTCGTGCTCGATGCCGAAGAGGACGAACCGGTAGCGGACCCGGCTCCAGAGCCCGGTGGCGACCTGGATGAAGTCGATCGCCAGGATCTCAGGCGCGTGGTTGCGCAGGAAGCTGGCCCAGGTGCTGCCTGGAGTCCTATTGTCGGGCGATGGCGGC
>JAQIBG010000436.1 GCA_027859175.1 Planctomycetota bacterium
GGCCCAGGCTCGCCCGCGCGCGAGAAACGCAGGAACCCGACTCCCGACAACACCAGGATCAAGCGCGGCTGATCAGCCAGGTAAATGTCATCATCATCTGGTGGTGGCAACACGCTATCGGCCTGAATGATCCGCAATGGCCACTCTCTCTCAGCTATCCCCGATACCAGCAGATCAATGCCACGCATGCCCGTCATAGCATGATAGGTTATAATCGTGCTAAAAGGTGAGAAGCAGAAGCTTGTCGCGGAGGGCCACCCCACGCACAATGGCCACCGGAGATCACAATCAGATGCCTACCATTACCGAAGCCCACTGCGAAACCCCCATTGTCGAGGATGTGGACGTCCTGGTCTGCGGCGGCGGCCCAGCGGGCATATGCGCCGCCATCGCGGCCGCTCGCAGCGGAGCGCGCACTCGCCTGCTTGAGGTCCACGGCGCGCTCGGCGGCATCTGGACCGTGGGCATGCTGGCTTGGATCATCGACGCGGCCGACAAGGGCGGCATCATCAGTGAGATCGTCGACCAGCTCGAACAGCGTGGCGCGCGCCGCTTCCGCAGCGACAAGGGCCGCGACTTCGCCTACGACATCGAAATAATGAAGTTGGTGCTTGAAGACATGGCCAGCGAAGCCGGCGTACAACTGCGCTACCACACCCGCGTAGTCGCTGCCACGCGCGACAGCAATAATCGCCTGGCGAGCGTGATCACCGAGTCGAAATCAGGCCGCGAAGCCTGGACCGCACGCCAATTCATCGACTGCACCGGTGACGGCGACCTCGGCTCCCTGGCGGGCTGCGGCTTCGACCTTGGCCTGCCCGACACCGGCCGCTGCCAGCCCATGAGCCTGCTGTGTTTACTCACCGGAATTCACTTCAAGGAAATCGAGCACTTCGTTGGCGGCGGCTGGGCCAAACCGAAAGACCTCCTGCGCGCGGAAATGGAGCGCGGCGGTCACTCGCCCTCCTATGGCAAACCAACCTTGTTCCGCATCCGTGACGACCTGTTCTGCCTGATGGCCAACCATGAATACGGCGTATCCGCGCTTGATGCCCAGCAGATCACCGACGCCACCGTGCGCGCCCGCGCCGAGATCCACCGTCTTGTTGACGGCCTCCGCGGTCTCGGCGATCCCTGGAGCGATATCCGCATGGTCGCCAGTGGCGCCCAGATCGGCGTACGCGAAGGCCGGCGCATCCGCGGTCGCTACCAGGTGACCGTGGACGACTTGATCACCGGCGCCCGGCACGAACAGGGCATCTGCCGCTGCACCTTCGGCTTTGACGTCCACGCACTCGACAGCAGTGCCGATAAGGGCATCGATCACAGCATCACCGGCGGCAAACCCAGCCTGCCTTACGACATCCCGATTGGCTCGCTAATCGCCAAAGACGTCGACGGCCTGATGATGGCCGGGCGCTGCATTTCCGGTGATTTCCTCGCCCACAGCAGCTACCGCGTCACTGGTGATGCGGCCGCACTCGGCCAAGCCGCTGGCGTAGCCGCTGCCCTCGCTGCCAAGGCCGCCATTTTACCCCAAGATCTCCCATGGAGCGATCTGCGCACCGGGCTTGAGGCGATTGGTCATAGCCTGCCACGCGACATGCCGCTGCCCTCATAGCCACATGCGCCACGCGATATCGCCACCCTAAGATTGATTACCCCACACGGGCTTCTATGCTTAGTCCGCCTGGGTCACTGACCGAGGACACAAAGCTATTCAGGCGCACAACTTGCGCCTATGGGAGCAGTCACATGGGAATCAGCAAAAAACTGTGGCTCTCGTTCGGCCTACTCGTCGCGTGCTTCGTCACCACAGCGGGCGTAACCTACCTATTCAGCGCACGCGCCGCTGCCGCGCTGGAAACGGTGGTCAATGAAACCGTCCCCCTCAACAATCTGTCCAAGGATGCACTCACCACCTTTAAGCTGATGGTGGTAAAGTACGAACGTTCCGGCCTTGAAGAAGACGCCGAGAAGCTCAATGCAGCCAACGTCATGGCCACTGAGTTCAACTCCAAGTTCCAGGAACTCGCTGATAGCACGCTCAAACAGCACCTCGGAAGCGCCGGCACCAATTGGACCAGCTTCAAAGAGCAGGCACCTTCCCTGTATAAACGCATTGTCATCGACAGCGATTACAGCGAAGAAGTGATCAAGGGCATCATCGCACTGCGCGAAAATGAAGTCAAGGAAATCGAACAGAACCTCGCGACCTTCACGAAGGCCAGTCGTGACTCGGTCAAAGAAGCCCTCGATGCAGTCAAGGATCGCAACACCCTGCTCAACAACATCAACCTGGCGACGATTGCGGTGGTGCTGTTTGCTGCAGGTCTGATCGCCATGATCATTGGCGGCATCAAACACAGCCTAACCTCAGCTTTTGTCGCGCTCAATAGTAACCAAAAGGCCCTGAACGAACTTTCGGATCAACTCGCCAGCGGCAGCCAGCAAGACCTAATCGAAGCCAAGAGCGCCGCTGAAGCGAGCCTCAGCATGGGCACCAGCGTTACCCATATGGCCGCCGCGGTGGAACAGATGTCAAACAATATTTCGAGCATATTCAGCGCATCTGAAGAGCTGTCCTCGAACATGAACCACATCGCCAAATCGGTGACCAACATGAACCACTCAATGGAAGTGGTCGACCAGCAAGCCAAAGACGGCGCCGAAGTAGCCGGACAAGGCAAAACCAAGGCCAGCAGCACCAACGAAAGTATGGCCGCACTCGGCCAAGCCGCGATGGCCATCGGTGAGGTCACCAACCTGATCAAGCGCATCGCCGACCAAACCAACCTACTCGCCCTCAACGCCACCATCGAAGCCGCCTCAGCCGGCGAGGCCGGCAAGGGCTTTGCCGTGGTGGCCGCCGAAATCAAAGAACTCGCGAGCCAGAGCGCCAAAG
>JAQIBG010000448.1 GCA_027859175.1 Planctomycetota bacterium
GGCATCGCGGGCATGGGCGTGGGCGGCGTCTAGGTCACCCTCGGGTGGCCGTTCCCATAGCCACCACAGGCCACCGGCGCTGGCTGCGCTGGCGAGGTAGAGCCCGCCCGCCAGCAGCCACAGTTGCTGGGCGAAGCCCGGCGTGGCCACCACCGGCGCCAGCAGGGCCAGGGCCAGGGCTGCCACCGCGGTCATCAACAGGGCGAGCCCGGCCACCACGCGGTCGCGCAGAAGCAGGCCCGCTCCGGGTATACACAGGTTGACCACTGCCAAAGCCATGGCGGGCATGTTCGCGCCGTCATCGCAGGCGCAAGTCTCGCCCTGGTGCCGACGGGCAGCGCACGGTGTCTTGCATCGCAGCTTCAAGCTGGTGACATCGGCGACATGGCAGCCATAGACGATGAGTTTCCTGAAACCGACGCGATTACCGCTGAGCGGGTTGACGTGCCCGGGCCGGATACCGCCCTGTTGCGGCCCGAAGACAATCTCCCCAAGCAGTTGATCGCCTTGCCGCTGAATCAGCGCCCGGTGTTCCCAACCATGATGCTTCCGCTGGTGATCCCCGAGGGGCGCCTGGCGACGGCGATTCAGATGGCGGTCGACAAGGCTGACGGCTACGTCGGCCTGTTCATGACCAAAACTCAGCTCGAAGAGGGCAATGACTACCGCTTCGAGGATCTGCACGCGGTTGGCTGTGTCGCGAGGGTGATGAAGGTCAGTCATCATGAAGAGAGCGGCGGGGTGCAGCTGCTCGGTCAGGTGATGGGGCGGTTCCGTATCGACCGCTGCGTGGGCGAAGACCCACACGTGGTGGTGACGGGCGAGCCGATCACGTCGCGGGTAGACCCCGAAGCGCCCGAGGTGCGAGCTCACGCCATGGCTATCGTCACCGCGTTGAAGGATCTGGTGCAACACAACCCCGTGTTTGCCGACGAGATCAAGATGGTGTTGGCCAATTTTAACAACATCGACGGCCCTGGTCGCTTGGCCGACTTGGCGGCGAGCCTGACCACCGCAGGTCGCGATGAATTACAGCTGGTGCTTGAGACCATCCCAGTGGTGCCGCGCATGGAGCGGGTCTTGAACCTGCTGGCCAAAGAGTCGGAACTGGCCGAGCTCAAATCGAAGATCCGGAGCCAGATCAACGAGCGGGTGTCTGATCATCAGCGCAAGTTTTTCCTCGGCGAGCAACTCAAGGCGATCAAAGAAGAACTCGGCCTGGAGACCGACGAAAAGTCGCTGGAGATGGATCGCCTGCGCAAGCAGCTGGAAGCCAAGCGCGAGTTCATGAGCGACGAGGCGGTGCAGGCTACTGAAGAGGAGCTGCGCAAGATCAGCCTGCTCGAGCCGGCTTCGAGCGAGTATGGCGTGGCGCGCAATCGCCTTGAATGGTTGCTGGGCATGCCCTGGGGTGACTTCAGTAAAGACAATCTTGATTTGGCGTCGTTGCGGCAAGGCCTCGATGACGACCACTACGGCTTGGATGACATCAAAGACCGCATCATTGAGTTTTGCGCGGTACGGCGCCTCAAGCAAGATCGCGGCGGCGGCATCTTGTGTTTGGCCGGCCCGCCCGGCACCGGCAAAACCTCGGTGGGGGCCTCGATCGCGCGCCAGCTCGGGCGCAAGTTTTATCGCTTATCGGTGGGCGGGATGCGCGACGAAGCCGAGATTAAGGGCCATCGTCGCACCTACGTGGGCGCGCTGCCGGGCAAGCTGGCCCAGGCCTTGCGCCGCTGTGAGACGATGAACCCGGTGATCCTGCTTGATGAAATCGATAAGCTGTCGCGCGGCATGCAGGGCGACCCGGCCTCAGCTTTGCTGGAAGTGCTCGACCCGGAGCAGAATAAAGACTTCCTCGATCACTACCTCGACGTGCGCGTCGATTTGTCGCAGGTGTTGTTTGTGTGCACCGCCAATGATTTAGGTGGCATTCCCGAGCCCCTGCGTGATCGCATGGAGATCATTCGGCTCGCTGGCTATGTGGAAGACGAGAAGGTGGCGATTGCGAGTAAATACCTGGTGCCCAAGCAGCGCAAAGCGCACGGCTTGTTGGCCAAAGACATCAGCTTCTCCAAGAGCGCGCTCAAGCGTCTGACCACCGGCTATGCGCGCGAAGCGGGTGTGCGCCAGCTCGAACAGTTGGTGGCTCGGGTATGTCGCAAGGTGGCCACGGCGAAGGCCCGTTATCAGAGTGATGCGGAGCGGCGTAAGGCCAAGCGCTCGCGCGCGAAGGTGGCGCCCTGGGCCAAGGTGGCGGTCAACCCTGACAACCTGGTCGACTACCTCGGCAAGCCCCACATGTCTGACGAAGAGTTGATCGCGCGCAGCGTGCCGGGCGTGGTGACGGGCTTAGCCTGGACCGCGATGGGCGGCGCCACGCTTGAGATTGAAGCGGTGGCGATTGCAACCGAGGCCGGCAAGGGGAGCTTCCAGCTCACTGGGCAGCTCGGTGACGTGATGAAGGAAAGCGCCACCCTTGCGCGTAATTATTTGCGCGCCGAGTGTGAGCGCTTTGCCGTGGGTGATTGGTTTGATCGGCATTTGGTTCACGTTCATGTGCCGGCCGGGGCCACGCCCAAGGATGGGCCCTCGGCTGGTGTCACCATGGCCACGGCGATGCTGTCTTTGGCATTGGGCAGGCCGGTCAAACGGCGCCTCGGCATGACCGGTGAGCTGACCCTGACTGGGCGTGTGTACCCAATTGGTGGAGTGCGCGAGAAGATCGTGGCCGCGCGCCGTTCGGGTCTCAAAACCGTGTTATTGCCAATGGCCAATGAGCGCGATTTTGCGGAACTGCCCGACTACCTCAAAGATCGCATCAGCGTGTATTTCGTGGAGCACCTGGATGAGGTGCTGAAGCATGCCGGGCTAACCCGATGAAAAGCACACGGCCGTATGGGTACCCCTTGGCCGATGACGCCGCTTGGGAGGCCATTCCGGGCAGTGATGGGCAAGTGTGGCAGCTGACGATTGCAGAGCGGATCACGTCAGCGGCGCTTAGACGCGCCTGACGCGATGTGCGGCCGGCTATGACAGCGCTGTCTTTGATGCCAGGCATCACAATTATCCGGAAGAGATTTGGGTTTTGAGCGGGCGTTTGTACGATGGCACTTTTGACCGATGGCTCGATCCCGGCTGCTACGCGAGTCGGCCACTGGGCGAGGTCCATGGCCCGTTTCGGGTCGAAGGTGAGGTGGTTATTTTGGAGATGTCGTATCCAAGTCAGGCGCAGTCATGATCGAACGTTTGCTCTGCGGCATGGTCCTGGTGCCCTTGATTGCCGCTGTGGCCTGTATGGCCCAGGCCTTTGATCGCCAGGCCGGTGACTGGGCCATCGCCGCCGCCGTATTCTTTATCGGCTTCGTGATGCTGGTGGGCCAAGCCTTTGGGGCTCGGTCTTCTGGCGCAGGGCGCCAGTGATCTTGGCGGAATCGGTGGGGCCATATTTCTGGGGGCAGGAGTTTGCCCGCAACCACCCGGTGGTGGCGGCCGTACTCGCGGTGCTGCTGCTGATAGTCCTGATTGCCGTGCTGGTGTGGTGGATTGCCATGCGGGCAGGCTTGCGCTGAAGTGCAGGGCGCAGGCTGAGCAGGCCTGCGTGCAGCGCGTGGTGGTGCATGCAGGCCTGCGGGCCGTTATCGCTATGCTGGCCAACGATTGATTTGAACGAAATACCTAAGGAGCCACTCATGGAATTATCTGCAGCAGAACCCCTCACCACTGAGGCAAATCAGGTTGGGGAGGCGGGCCTGGCGATGGCCCAGTCTACCGGGCTGATTGGCATTATGATCGTTCTCGTGGCGCTTGGCTGTGGTGCCTTGGCGCTGTGGGCTTTGGTGGAATCGGCGCTGCGGCGCGATGGTCGCTTTCCGCGCAGCGTGATCGCTCTGGTGGTGGCTGGTTTTACCGCGCTCGGCTTGGGTGTGGTGGGCTTTGCCAGCGGCGCGATGAGGGCCTATGCGAGCATGGCGATTGCGGGAGAGCTGGGCGATAGCTCGGTTTTGGCCAGCGGCATCAGCCAATCGCTGGCGAGCCTATTATTCGGTGCCTTGGTTTTTGTCGCTGCGCAGGGCGCGGGCACCGTGTGCACCGTGATCCACGCCGTGCTCGGTGGGCCGTCAGCCCGCCGGAATGAGAACGCCGACTGAGCCTTCTGCCGCGCGACGGGCTCGGAAAATTGCGCAGACAGGCTTCCTTCAATTCATCATTGGCCGTTTCTGCCGCGGTCTTCCTCGGTTGGAATGAGGAGCGGGGCTTGGTCTCTCTGCCTTCTGTCAGCAAGGAGGCTGCGTTTCAGGCGCACGAAAGATTCAGGCCCTATCTCTTCTCATCGCCCCATTCACGTTAGGTGCTCCCGATCTCTGGTGAGTTGTTGGACGTGATCTTTGTATCCAGGCAGTTGCCAGGAAGGCCGATCATGTCTAGCTGACCCTAATCATAGAAATCGGTAGCAGTGTGTTCAGAACGACGAGGGAAGCCATGATCCACCCTCGTTTGTTGCTGATGGCAAGCATGTATCCGATGGAAAGGATTCCCATTATCGACCCCGCCCAAAGAAGTGCTGTGAGTTCCGGCACATCGCCTGACATATCCAATCTGTTAGGCCAAACTGGCCGTGGACGGTACTCAGTCATTAGCATCATGACCTGAGCGACTGTCAGTAATGTCAGATAGCTGGCAACCAAAATGCGCCCTGCGAGATCGATGCCAGATGGTTTTTCTTTCATTTTGATGCCATTGACGTCATCGATCATGAGGCGCCCCGCGTTCAAGCTCACTGGCGGGGATTGAGCGCAGCGGAGCACCCGTCCAGCGCAGCGCCTTGTTGGGCCGGAACGTCGTTTTATTGTTGGCTCACTATTCTGGCAGACCCAGCCATAATCTAGCTTTGCCAATGTGATTGAACTGCACTCGTAACTCGTCGTCGTGTTCATCGGTCATAATCTGAAACATGCGCATCATGCCAAATACCTCCATTGCGCCGGGAGCAACAACGAAGGCACGCTTAGCGCCTGCTCCGAATGGATCTCGAGATGCCAGCAACCGAGTGCCATTTGACGTCAACTCAACCTTCGTGACCTCTGTGAGGTCAAAGAGCTGATTCAAATCGGGTGTAAAGGCGGGGTCGTTCGTAATCAGCTGCTGGTGTTCTAGTACGTCCGAATCGTTTAATGCATCCCTCGCTTTGCTGAAAACCGTGCTCAGCTCTTTATCTATGTGATAATCAACGGGCATTGAGTGTCTCTTCTCTTTGGGTTGGAACAATCATCGCGCGGTTTCACTTGTACGGCATTTCTGGATAGGCCTAACGTTAAATCTACCCGGCGGCGTAGGCGTCCGGTTAAGCGCCTTGTTCGGCGCTTTGGTTCGCAGTCCCAAAGGGAATGTGGACTTGTGGAATTTTAGTGCTATTCAGATGCCCTCTTTGATCATCAAAAAAGAGGTGCGGATTAAGAACTTCAAGTACTCGTCGCTTCTCAATGCCGGTTAAGAAGAAGGCTGAATCCACCGAAATGCCCCAGGTCTTTAGGGTTTTAATCATACGCTCATGAGATGGCGCATTCCTTGCTGTCACAATGCTGGTGCTTAGAAGTTTCTGATAGATTGAGTCTTCGTCCTTACGTTATGATTCAAGTTTCTGGAAGAAAGTGACCTTATCTATAAACTCTTTGAGAGGGCCCGTCTGCATCACTTCTTCCTTGTGCGCCACTTCGTGCCTGCGGAAATCATCAAGGCTGCCGGATTCCTTGTAGATCGTCTCCGCTTCATCATCTGCAAGTGCGGCATCAAAGTCAAAAGCCAGCCTTAATTCAGGGTCATCATTGTCGATATAGTCGGACTTAATTACCAAGCCCGCTGGGTGCCCATCCGAATTGGCTCCGTTCACATCCTCTTCGTTGCCGCTCAAGAAAATAGTGGCATTAAATGCCTTGAGATAGTCAAATGTGATCTTGCCGAGAAAAAACGAACCAGTGGTTTAGGCACACTTTTGGTGCCGGTTTTCATAGGTCTCAGGGCTGATATTGCCCAAGGTGGAGTGTTTTCTGGTTTGGTTATAGAATGTCTCGATGTAGTCGAAGATGGCAAGCTTGGCCTGTGCATGCGTGTGGAACGTATCCCGATGCACGCACTCAGCCTTGAGCGTATGAAAGAAGCAGTCCATGCCTGCGTTGTCGTAGCAGCAAGCCCCGCGACTCATGCTGGCAACGAAGGCGCCGTCCTTCAACGCATGGCTATAACTGGCGCTGGCATATTGCGATGCGTGGTCGGAGTGATGGATCAGGCCCAGGTCGGTTGTCATCGACGCAGTCATGGACCAGTCGACGATTTGTCGCGAAAACCCTCCTGATTCTGGAGGTCCGTCAATTCGGGGGAGACTCAACCCATGGCGAATCAACTGCCTGAGCATGCGCTATTCGCGTGCCCTCATCATGGTCACTATGGGCAACGGCGCGAATGGCCGTTTATGCCGACTGCTCACCTAGAGACTTCAGGATGCGTTGCATAAAGCTGTGGGTTTCACGCGCTTGCTCCTCGTCTGTGAAATCACTGGCCACGAGTACTCGATCACGGTGCTTGACTTGAATATCAAAGGCCCACTGCCCACTGCCCATTGGCCTGCTGTCTCACGGCGCCAATGCTCTCGACATCGACCATGCGTATTTTCTCTCCAGCGATCCAGACCACCATAGGTCGCGGATCACCTGACAGGGGACCGCTCTCGTCATTGTCCATTGGGTGTTCTCCAGCGAGTTAATGCCATTTGCGCGTCATTCATTTTTATGTGCCCAACTGACCGCCGCCCGGCCACCCACCTCGTCGCACCCGAAAGCCCGCAGGGAGGCCCGGTTGGCGCAACGGCTACCTACTCCTTGTTGCCGCTTTTCGCCGTATCTTCGGCGTCTTGCTCCTTGGGTTCAGTCGTCTCATCGTCCATGTCTATGGCCAGCATGAAATCACTACCCGGCACTGTCATATACATGCGGCCGCTTGGAATGGTGTAGCAGTAACCCATGCCGAGGCCCATAAGCGAATCATCATCGGCAAATACGATGCCGACATTGCCGCTTTCGAGGAAGACTACGGCTTCATAGGAGAGATTCTTTTCGGTCTTGCCTTCGAGTTTGCTTTCAGCGTGCCAGATCACGGAAAAGGTGGCGACTAAAGGCACTAGTACGAACACGACAAGGGCAAGGATGATGAGTAATGTTATTTGTTTCATGGATACGGTGCTATTTCACGCAGGGAGCGTTGGGGTTGATGGGCGCTTGTCTGAGTCAGCGGTGGAGGTGATGCAGAGGTTGAGCCCCATCGCATAGCAGCGTAGGGCAGCGTTGCTCTTGTTTAAATGTGAGCGAGGGCGCCCATGGCTCAGTCACCCGAGTCGGGTTCTTGTTGTTCGGTCGTGATTCCGACCAGGTCGATGAACCATTGTTGTTGGCGATACGGGTCAAAGATCACGTCATTCCTATAGAACTTCATGCTTTGATTAGATGCGCCGAGCGATTCTTGGATGGCCTGTTCAACTTCGGCGATGTCGCCGGTGCTGGCATAGTAGCATGCTCTGCATGATTGGTAGAACCTGTAGCGCGGGTCGTTTTTGTCTGGGACAATTACATTGTTCATGATTTCCTGAGCACGGTTTTCATTGCCGAGGTGATATTCCCAGCTGGCCAATATCATGTTTGCGTGCATCGTGTCTGGCGGGTTCAATTCGAGGACCTGCAGTGCATGCATCTTTGCCATGTTGTAGTGACCGAGTTTGCCGTAAAAGACGCTGAGGTTGCTATGCGTGAGGACGTTGTCTGGATCAGTAAGTAATGTGGACTGAAGCTCCCTGATGGCCGATTCGTAGTCGCGGGCATCCGAATAGCGACTGGCCACAAAATGGGCGGCCTGTACTTTGGCCAATTGTGCCGCTTGGGTCAGCGTCTCGTTGTCATGAGTCGCCGCAGTGCAATGCTGGGACATTAGGATTGCGGTAAGTATGGCGAATGCGGTGCGCTTCATGGCTTTGGCTCCAGCGATCTAAGGTTCACTGTGGGGCGACGCCGGAAGACAAACCAGCACCGCCCGCCTGATGAAAACCACCAAAGAATAGCGCGACGCGACCAGGCACGGAAGCCGGAAGTGCGGAGCGGGTGGAGAGGCTGTTACGTCGGGCGGTCGCATTTACTCCATCGGCTTGTTGGGCAGCTTTTCATCCTCTGGTGCAAGTGCAGGGATTTGGTTCTGGGGATCTAGGTCCTTGAGCAGGTCGGCCAGTGCGCTGATGTCGACTTCTGGTTCACGAATGCATTTAGTGACCCTGCTGTCGGTGACGATCACATAGAAGTGGTGATCTTTGCCATTGCTGTCATCGACCCGAACGGTGAACAGATCGCCGTTTCCTGGGCCTACGTCGAGTCCAAGAATAGGGGAGATGCGAAGCAGTTGATCCAGCTCTGGGTTCAGTTCATCAACTTTGCCGGATCGCAGCCAGGCTCTCATTATCTCAAATCCACGAGCCGATTCTTCAGGAAGGCGCTCGGCAGGCATCACGAGGATCTTCGCGCTGACGTGAACCTCTTCCGGAATAGCATCGGCGGCAAATGCCAGTGCCGGCAAGCCTAGGGCTAGGGCAAGCCTAGGGCTAGGGCAAGTGTCAGTGCTCTGTTCATTGCCACCATAGGCTGCCTAGCGTTGAAAATCAGCAGCCCGAGCGGGACTAGCTGCGTAGATCAAGTAAGGAAGTCCTGACTGTCGCTGGATGGTTGCAAAGTGCCAGCGTTATAGGGATTGCTGCATTATTCTTGTTAGACCTGAGGTTATTATGTGTAAACGGCATAGTTATTGGTTTTTGAATTCGAAATGATGGGAGAGGGAGTTGGAAATAGCGTCTTGGAACTTACCGGTCACGAGTTGTCCCCAAGTGCGACCAGTTTGGTAGGTGTTGTCTGCAGGGTCTGCGAGGAAAATGCTCTGAATGATTGCCCATTGGTTGTCTATGACAGCAACATGTTGAGAGGGCACGATGTCACTATTGGAGATACCAGGTGCCACAATGATTGCCTGAATGCCGATACCCCAAAAGTAAGGGAAGAATCTGCATTTAAAGGCAACGCTCCTGCGAAGTTGCTTTAGGTAGTCATGGAAGTCGTCAGGGGTCTGGTCTAGGGATACGACTACAATTGCTCGATTAGTGTTCCACGTTTGTCGCTTTAGTAATAACGTTGCAGTTGGAATTGTTGCGGTGTCGGCTACTTGACGAAATCCGTGCTTATTCATCGTGTTAATAAGATCAGGGAGCAGTTTGTCGTTCATTGGGAGCACCTAGTCTAGCGTTGAAGATCAGTGGGGCCTGGGGGCCTGGGGCCCGACAGGGGTTCGCTTGGAATGGTAGACTTTGAAGGCAATGGGGCCAAGGTTCGCTAATGCGGAGCTCCTGGGCTCCGCCCTGTATCGACTTGTTGGGCGCTTTTGTTTTGCCGGTTCATCGCGCTTTCTTTCTGATCTTTGGCGCCCTGCCTGTTTTCACGAGAGCGCTCCGAAGGCCAGGATGCAAGAGCCCATCAGGGCGAGGCAGTTGATGCTTAGGAGCAGTATCGTGGCCATGTCCCGTCGCCATCCCTTATGGATGATGAATAGCAATGATGCGCAGGCCAGCGATGTCGCTGACATACACCAATGAAGGTATGGCAGTAGGTCATCCTTGAGATGCGAGTCCCTATACGGTGTCGACAAGGAAAACATCAAAACACATCCGGCCATAATCGTGAAAATTAATGGAACCAATATTGACAAGCGATTTACGTCAACATTAGTCAAGGTGATGCCCAACGTCATAGGTAACCGGCGCCGTAGGCGTCCGGTTGACCGCCTTGTTCGATCATTTTTCTCGCAGAGACACAGAGGCACGGAGAAATCATGAGAGGTTACCGCTGATGGTACGAGTGATG
>JAQIBG010000457.1 GCA_027859175.1 Planctomycetota bacterium
ACCCGGGGCCAGACGCAAATTCGGCCAGCGCCAGGTCACAGTGGATTTCATCGGCCAATGGCAGGCGACGTCTTCGAGGAACAGATCGCCTGCCCCGGGCTCGGCCACGTAAAGGGCGCAGTCGCGCAGGAGGGTATTGACGTGTGCAATCACCACGCTGCGTGATCCCAGGTGTTGGATCAGGGGGCGATCAGCGCCGCCAACATCCCAGGCAGTCAGGCGCTCGATCAGCAGCGGAGGCCCGGCCCCATCGATTACCAATCCCCCGTGCTCACCCGCACCGATAAGATCCAGCCCGCCCCACTGACCGCCGCCTTGAATCAAGCGCTGCAGCGTGACCGGGATCGTGATGCTGCCTTCGATCCGATACCCGCGCTTGGTGTCTGATGCCGGCAGAAAGACGCTTGCCGCTCCGCTGTCGAACGCCGCCTGGATCGCAGCGGTATCATCGATCTTATCGCCAGGAATCGCTCCGAAGTCGGCAACATTGATCCAGTCCGCGACATCGCCCCAGGCCACCTGTGGCGTCTCTTGAATAGGTAGGCGCAGGCTGCGCTCGACGCCGGAAAATATCGATACGGAGGGTCCTGACACGTACTCATCGATGAAGGGCACTTCATGGACCCGCGTTTGCTCGCCGGCCGCATCGCGCAGCACCCCGCGATAGCCGCTGCAGCTGATATCGCGCGCCCACAAGGCGGCCGCATTGTCGATAGCCCAGGCTCCAGGATCCCCACCAGTGAAATCACAATCCACCAGCACCGTGCTCGCCGTTCCGGCAGCCGTCACCACGGCTGGCACGCGGTTTTCGCTCACCAGGCGCCGCACGGTGACCACCTGGCCGGCGTTATGCAGGCCGCCTTCGCGTTGCTGCCGCAAAGTGACCCGCTCAAAGGTCTGGCTATTGACCGAATACGCGCAGCGGATCCCCCAGGCAAAGCCCTCCACCTCCACATCGCTGATCAGCGCTGGGCCGACCATATCGGAGTGCGCCATGTCGATGCCCACGGCGCCGCTGTTCGGCGCAGCCCGGATGTGGAGGTTCCGCAAGCTGGCTTGGTTGTTGGCCATGTATTGAATGCCGCAGGCACCGGGGTTGTCGGCGCCCACCTCAATCGCCAGATCAGCGACATCGATGCAGAAGCGATCCGCCGACATCCCGCCACCGGTGTACAAGACCCCGTGGCGCTGGTCCTGGTCGGCAAAGGCCGGAGTGTTGGCAGGAACCCGCAGTACGGTGTGCGCTGGTCCGGCACCATGCAGTGATGGCCCCAGCGTGGAGCCATGCTGCCAGCGAACCGGCTGATCAATCCGGTAGACCCCTGGGGGCAAATAAATAATCCGATTGCCGCGCCGATGGTGGTCTTGAATCGCTTGCTGGATGGCTGCGCTGGCATCCGTCGCGCCGCTCGCATCGGCGTGATACGGTGCCTGCGTCACATCAACCACGCCGAATCCGGGCGGATAGCGTAGTGGTTCAGCCCCAGTTAGGCCAAGGGCACACAGCAAAAACACGCAGATGCTGAGGTGGATCTTAGGCACAGGCATAGTTATTTCCTTGGGTTTCGATCGCCATAAACGGCCTCAATGACAGCGTCACGATCACAGCTAGCAACGTGACCATCGGCGAATCCCAGGTTGCTCCTGCCACCATGGCGCAGGGCGATAGATTCGTCGAGACCATTTCGGTGCGGCAGGAAATATTGCCGTGCATCGCCCAGCAGGGCCACCGAACTGGGCATCTCCACTGTTTGCAGATGATGCATGGCAACCGGCGAGTAGCCCCACCAGTTGACGTGGGCGCTCTCATCGCCCGACCGCCACCCAGGCGTGGTGGTGTAGCCATAGCCGACATTCCAGGTGTTCTCAGTGCGGCTGCCCCGGGTGGCGCCGGCGACTGGGCAGCCCTTGAATACCGAGGTCGTGCGTTGATCGGTGAATACGCCGCCGGCGCCGTAGGCGGCTCCACCATCAACATAGGGGAGCAGGGCGGTGCCCCAGAACAGGCTCGAGCCATCTGCGTAGTGCCACGTCAGCGGGCACAGCCAGCCATCATTGTCGTTGGTGTATCCGAGAGCCGCGATGCCCACTTGTCGGACATGCGCCAAGCAACTCACGTTCTGGGCCGATGCGCGCGCCAGGCTGACCGCAGGGATCAACAAGGCCGCCAGCACGGCAATGATGCTCACTACGATGAGCAGCTCAATCAGGGTGAATGCATAACGCATGGGAGACTCCGCAGCAGGGAACGACCTTGATCCTAGCACGGCGCAAGTGAGTATCATCCCACTATCCAGCATGATTGAATCATCGCATCCAGCACGCCGCGTCGGCGTGCACCTGTATGCCAACCTCCACTTCCACCTCGCTTTATGGCGCGAGTTGGGGGCGATGCGCCCGTCCACCTGGTCGTGGATTCCGATAACCGACGTCCAGCAGTTCGAGGCCCTCATTACTAGGCGCGCCTTCGATGGGCTGGTGGTTGCCGCTGATGACCCGCACCAGTGGCAGAGTGTGACCTCGTTTCCCGGACCGGTGATCAGCGTTAGCGACCACTTCGCCGAGCGGATCCGCATTCGCCCCGATGATCAGCACGCCGGCTGTCGAGCCGCCGAGCACCTTCTCGCCATGGGCTATACCAGCTTCGGTTTTGCTGGCGCGGCCATGACTCCGTGGTCGTCACGCCGGCAAGACGGGTTTGTCAGCACCTTGACGGCAGCTGGCGTTCAGCCTGCGCAGCTCCATGTCGTGGATGGCGACCTCGACGCCTGGATCCTTGGTCTACCGGCTGGCTGCGGTGTATTTGCGACCAATGACCATCTTGCGATCGGTCTGCTCCATCGTGCATGGGCCAGTGGGCGGTCCGTACCAGGCCAGCTCGGCATTGTTGGCGTCGACAATCTCGAGCCCATCTGCACCCAGACCGACCCGCCTCTGAGCAGTCTCGCGCTCCCCGTTGGTGCCATGGCGCGAGCTATCATCGGCTCATTCAGCGAGCTGTTCGCTGGGCGCGAGGTCAGCCATGACCAGCGCATTCGCTTCGAGCCCGTGTGCGCGCGCGGCTCAAGTGCCGGCACCGCAGCCCACCCGATCGCCTCCGCCCATGCCTGGATGAGCAGCCACCTTGATCAGAGCATTGCGGTTGATCAGCTCGCTGCGATGGTTGACCTGCCCCGGCGCAGTTTCGACCAGCAGTTTCGTCGGCGCTACGGCTGTTCGCCCTATCGCGAACTGACCCGACTGCGTCTGGCAGCGGCGCGTCGTCTGCTTGACGATCACGAACGCAGTATCGACAGCATCGCCGCCGCCTGCGGCTTCGGCTCAGCCAGCCGCCTGATCGCGGCCTGGCGCCGTGCCTTTGGCACCACTCCTGGGAAAGAACGTCGCTAGGCCAGCGCGGCGAGACCCTATCGTCATAGGTAACCGGCGCCGTAGGCGTCCGGTTGACCGCCTTGTTCGATCATTTTTCTCGCAGAGACACAGAGGCACGGAGAAATCATGAGAGGTTACCGCTGATGGTACGAGTGATG
>JAQIBG010000013.1 GCA_027859175.1 Planctomycetota bacterium
GTTCTTCGTCGCCACTGCGCACGCGGTACATCGCCTCGTGGGCGGCGGCGGCCTGGTCGACCAGTTCTTGGTAGGGGTGGTGGCACACGTCAACAAAGCCGATCTGCCAGCATTCGCCGTCGTGGCGGCCGAGCCCGGGTTGGTCGTTGAGGGTAAAGTAGTGACAGCCAACGATGCCGGGGTGGGCGGCGCAGGCTTCCATATAATTGCGGTACGCGAGCCCGCGGTGCTCTTGTGTGGCCACGCCGCGCAGGCCGGTGCCGGTGAGCCCGGCGTCAAGGGCGCCGAAGTGAAATTCGCCGATAATCATCGGTTTGTTGCAGCGTTTGAGCACCGTGTCGGCAACCTCGGTATCGGGCTTCATCTGGTAGCAATTAATCGAGAAGACGTCGACCAGGTCGCCGATCTCGTAGAACAGATCGTTGGCGATCCAGGCGAAGCGAATGCCGAGGTTGAGGTGGTGCGGGTCAACGGCCTTGCAGGCTTCGGCCGGTACCTGCACGAAGCGGCGCACGATTTCGCGCGAGAACACGCGGCAGTCCATCGCGGCGGCCGGGAAGCGGTCGCCGAGGCGATGGATCTTTGCGGTGACGAGGTCGTCAAAATCTTTGAGTTGGTCGGTGATGCCCCAAGCGTGCTTCCAAGCTTCGGCGTCGCCATTGTAGCGCATGGCCACGTAATTACGGAATGCGTGGCGGGTGTGGCTGCCGGGGCAGTCTTCGAGGATCTCGGTGATCAGGTCGTGCCCGCCGAAGGCCCACTTGGGCTCATTGCAGAGGAAGTAGCCGATCAGGCAGGAGTCGTGGCGGAAGGGTTCGAGTTGCTGCGCAAACGCCGCGGCGGCGTTTTCATACGCCGGGTCGAACACATCGGGCAGGTCGCGATACAGGGTGAGCGGCGTTGACGGGAAGTCTTTGAGTTGCATCACATACGGCAGGCCACTGTGACGGGCAAAGCTCGGATCAGACCAATTGCCGACGGTGTTGAAGCGCCATGCGCGCATGCGGTTGAGCGTCATGCGCTCCCAGGCGCGCCGCCACTCATCGCCAAAGGCGCGGCGCAGGTTGGCGCGGCCAAAGCGGGCCAAGGCCATACCCCAGCTGACGTTGGCATCGCGGCAATCGGCGAATTCGCCGTCTTTGCCGGGCAGCCAGGCGAAGCAGCCCTCGGTGCCGGGCACAACCGCGGCGCCTTCGCTGTCGCGAATGCAGTCGAGACCGGCTGAGAAAAAGCCGTGACCGTCTGGGTCAACCAGCCACCAGCGGGTGCCGTCAAACTCGGTCCGGAAAAAACCGGTGCCGATGAAGCGGTTACGCTTGCTGCCGCCGTACAGGCTCCAGTCATCTGGATATGAGGCCGCGCTGCTGTTGTGTTCGTGGTTCAGGTAGTTGACTAGCGCCTCTTCGTCGCGCGTCTGCGAGGGCCAGGAGCGGTTGCTGAGTTGGCCGAGGGCATCCACCACCACCTTGGATTTGAGCCCTGGTGGGGGGTGATCACGCTTGAGCTCGGGGTGGCCGATATGGCATTCCTGATCGAGCTCACTGGGCAGCAGGGCGAGTTCCACCCGATCGATCTCGTTGGGGGCAATGCGACGACCGAAGTTGGTTGCCTTGAGGCGGCCTGGCATGCGTGGCAAGAACAGCGTTTGCCCGTCAAGGTACTGGAAGTCGTACACCAGATTCGTGGACAGCCCGGGCGTGAAGCCCATCGTCACCGTGATTCGCGCGTCGGCCTCATTGGCGGCGAAGAAGCGAATCTGCACTTTGGCATGGTGCATGGCGTCGTAGCGAAGCGCACAGTGCAGATAGCGGCCGGCCGTCCAGTCGCCATCGAGCGTAAGTGGCTCGCCCTGGGCAAGCACGAGGCTCGCTCCGGGTTCTGGGGTCAGTTGCTGACCGTTCAGATCGGTGACACGTAGTAGCGGCATGGCTGATTTTGGCCCCTGAGAAGTACCGTGGCGCCCGCCGATTGCTAGATCCAGCTGTGCGCGACGCATGCAATCGGCCTGTGGGCCGTGCCTCGCTTGACCGCGCGTGCCGGAGCTCAACCGTAGCGGCCCATCGCGCTGCATGGCGCGGTGCCTTAAGGCGAATCACATCCCCACGGAGACACTCATGTCCCTTTCTGGCAATGCCCTGGTCGGTCAGTCCGGCGGTCCTACTGCGGTCATCAATCAGACCCTTGTTGGCGTCATCAAGGCCGCTCTCGCTGCCGACGAGATTGGCGCGGTGTACGGCGCTATTCACGGCATTGGCGGTATTCTGGCGGGCGAGATTTGCGATCTCAGCGCTGAAGATCCAGACAACCTCGAAGTGGTGGCGGGCACCCCGTCGTCGGCCTTGCTGTCGGTGCGCCTCAAGCCCACCGACGATATTTGCCGGCGCATCTTTGAACGCTTCAAGCAGCTCGACGTGCGCTACTTCTTCTACATCGGCGGCAATGACACCGCTGAAACCACCCATATCATCAACGAAATGGCGCGGGCCGACGGCTACGAACTGCGCTGTTTCCACTGCCCAAAGACGATCGACAACGACCTCCTGGTGACCGATCACTGTCCCGGCTACGGCTCGGCGGCGCGTTGGGTGTGTCAGGCCTTTATGGGTGACAACCTCGACAATCGCTCCTTGGGTGGGATCAAGATCAACATCGTCATGGGGCGCGACGCCGGTTGGCTGACGGCGGCCAGTGCGCTGGCGCGGGTGTTCCCCGAAGACGGCCCGCATGTGATCTACTGCCCCGAGGCCGATTTCGATCTGGCGCGGTTCTGTGCGGAGGTGGAGGCGGTGTATCGCCGCATCGGTCGCTGCGTGATTGCGGTGAGCGAAGGCGTGCATGGCCCCGGTGGCGCGGCCATTGTCGATCTCGGTGAAGTTGACAGTCACGGCAATCGCCAGCTGTCGGGCTCGGGTGCGCTTGGCGACTTCCTAGCCGACACCCTCAAAGCCCACATGGGCAAGGCCTTCCCCGATCAGAAGCATCGGATTCGCGCCGATACCTTTGGCTATCTGCAGCGCTGCTTCCCGGGTGTGGTCAGCGAGGTAGACGCCGCCGAGGCGCGCCGTGCTGGCGAAGCCGCGGTGGCGGCGGCCCGCAGCGGCGAGCACGACTCCGGCTCGATCGCATTCCGCCGGGCCGAGGGGGCCTATGCGGTGGATACCTTCGTGACGCCGCTGTCGACCGTGGCCAAAGACACCAAGGCGATGCCGCGCGATTGGCTCAACGAGGCAGGCAACGACGTGGTGGAAGACAAGCTAATGCCGTATCTGCGCCCCCTGGTGGGTGCTTTGCCGGCGATCGGGCAGTTGACCATGCAGCGCATCGAGATGCCATAACCCCCGTGGCGTGGGCTTCACCCGCGATGAGCCTCCCGATGTCTCCACAGGCTCCCTGGTCAGGGCAACCGCCCCTCCTGGTGCTTGCCTCAGCCTGTCCATTGGCGGAGGCTAACCGCGGGCTGAAGCCCACGCCACGGGGCCCGCAGGCCTATCGTGTGCCGCATCCATTTCGTCGCCGGTGCGTGGTTCGAGGTGCCAATCGGTAATCTGCCGTTGACACCTCTGCCGGCACCTCTACAACCCCCGTCCGCTTTCGGCGGGGGCTCCCCCGTCGCGCCTGCGGCTTGTCTTGTACGCAAGGCGGTTGTGGGTGGTTCTTTGCGAGACCACTCGTGCCTTTAGCCCTGCCACCTTAGCTCAGTTGGTAGAGCAACGGTTTTGTAAACCGTAGGTCGCCGGTTCGAATCCGGCAGGTGGCTCTGCTCTTTGTCTTTATGTCGATTAGCCTGGTACCGCCGGGCAGGTACCGAAGTGGCCAAACGGGGCAGACTGTAAATCTGCTGGCTTTCGCCTTCGATGGTTCGAATCCATCCCTGCCCACCATGCTGCCCTAGCTCAGGGGTAGAGCGCATCCTTGGTAAGGATGAGGTCCCGAGTTCGATTCTCGGGGGCAGCACCACATACCTGTCTAACGACACGTCACTTTCCCAGCCGCCGACGTGCGGCTCACACCTTCCAACTCCTGATCGGAGACGACATGGCCAAGGAAAAGTTCGTCCGCAACAAGCCGCACGTCAACATCGGCACCATCGGCCACGTTGACCACGGCAAAACCACCCTCACTGCTGCAATCTGCTCGTACCTGAGCTTGGTTGGCGGTGGCGCTGCCCGTAGCTACGAGGACATCGATAACGCTCCTGAAGAGAAGGCTCGTGGTATCACCATCGCGACCTCGCATCAGGAATACGAGACTGCGAATCGTCACTACGCGCACGTTGACTGCCCTGGTCACGCTGACTACGTGAAGAACATGATCACCGGTGCAGCCCAGATGGACGGCGGCATCCTCGTGGTGTCGGCTGCCGACGGTGCCATGCCCCAGACCCGCGAGCACATCCTGCTTGCTCGTCAGGTTGGCGTGCCCGCTCTGGTGGTGTTCCTGAACAAGATTGATCAGGTTGACGACGAAGAGTTGCTCGAACTGGTTGAGATGGAGCTGCGCGAGCTGCTTTCCAGCTACGAGTTCCCCGGCGACGACATCCCCTTCGTTAAGGGTTCGGCCCTGAAGTCGGTTGAAGCTTACGGCGCTGGCAAGCCTGCCGACGACCCTGCCTATGTTGCGATCAAGGAACTCATGGATGCTTGCGACAGCTACATCCCTGAGCCCGAGCGCGACGACACCAAGCCCTTCCTGATGCCGGTTGAGGACGTGTTCTCGATCGAAGGTCGTGGTACGGTTGCCACCGGTCGCGTTGAGCGTGGTGTGTGCAAGCTGAACGAAGACGTCGAAATCGTCGGCTTCCTCGACACCCCGATCAAGACCACCGTCACCGGTATCGAAATGTTCCGCAAGGAAATGGACGAGACCGTTCCTGGTGATAACTGCGGTCTGCTCCTGCGTGGCGTTAAGCGCGACGACATCGAGCGCGGCATGGTCATCTGCAAGCCTGGCTCGGTGAACCCCCACACCAAGTTCGAGGCTGAGGTCTACATCCTGTCCAAGGATGAAGGTGGCCGTAAGACCCCGTTCTTTGCTGGCTACCGCCCGCAGTTCTACTTCCGCACCACCGACGTGACCGGTGACATCACTCTCGCCGACGGCGTTGAGATGGTGATGCCTGGTGACAACACCTCCTTCACCGTGGCCCTGATCTCCAAGATCGCCATGGAAGAAGGCCTGCGTTTCGCCATCCGTGAGGGTGGTCGCACCGTGGGTTCGGGCGTTGTTGCCAAGATCCTCGAGTGATCGCGAACTGATATCAAATCGGCGCCGGGCCCAGTCATTGTGACCGGGCCCGGTTTGCCGCTCCAAAGGGAGAAGTATAATGGCTAAGGACAAGCGCGAGCATCTGCAGTTGGTGTGCACCGAAACCGGTGACATCAACTACTTCACCAGCCGGTCGAAGCTCGGCCAAAAGCTGGAGCTCATGAAGTACAGCCCAAAGCTGCGTCGTCGCACGATCCATAAGGAAAAGCGCCGCAAGTGATTCGGCCTCGGGGCCCGGTCAAGCGCGGGCTCCCGGTCATCCGGTCATGCCGTTCATGGTGTCGACCGGTCATACGGGGTTAGCTCAATTGGTAGAGCAGCTGATTCCAAATCAGCAGGTTGGGAGTTCGAGTCTCTCACCCCGTGCCACCCCGGCCCGCTTGGTAACAGGCGGGCCGTTTGCATGAACAGGGAGCACAGATGCTCTATCGTTGGCCACAAGGACGCGTAATCCGCACTATCTTTCTGGTGCTGTCGATCGCGATCGCGGTTGACCTCGGCTGGAAGGGTGCCTGGGCGCAATATGTTGCCTATGACAACCAGCAGCAGATCACGTCGCTGGTTGGTGCCATTATATTTGGCGTGCTGGCGGCTGTCAGCTTCTTTGGTGGCATTGCGGCAATCGGCTTTGTGCCGAAAACAGCCCAATTCATGATTGAAGTAGAGCAGGAAATGGCCCGGGTCACGTGGCCTGGTCGTCCGGAAGTGGTGCGCGCCACCATCATCATCACGATCATGACCATCGTTCTGGCTCTGATCATCTTTTTGGTCGATCTCACCCTCAGTAAGGCCGTCATGGACGGGCTGTTCTCCCTCGGAAAGGGCTGATTCATGCTCTGGTATGTCATCAAGGCCGTGTCAGGACGTGAAACCCGCGCCCGTGAGAACATCGATATCCAACTGCGCGTCAACAATCTCACCGACCACGTTGAAGAGCTGTTGATCCCCTGTGAGCGCATCACCGAGATCAAGCGCGGCAAGAAGGTCACCTCGGAGCGCAAGCTCTACCCCGGTTACATCTACGCCAAGATGACCCCGCACCACGATGTGCTCGAAGTCATCCGCAACGTTGACGGCATCACCGGCTTCTTGGGCGGCGAT
>JAQIBG010000071.1 GCA_027859175.1 Planctomycetota bacterium
CCGCTAGCTCCAATCCAGTGCCCAGACGAAATCTATATCTACGATCCGCGAGCATCGGGGGCTGTATCTTTCCATCGCGTTGACCACGAGGTGGGCGACCCGGGGCCGGCTCTGCCATACGGTGCGTGTCATGCCTGGGTGCGGCTTGTGATCAGCTACGTGGCAGAGGGGTTGATTGAGCGGCCCTGGCCGTACTTGGATGAAGGGACGTAATGACAGTCTTGAACACCCGTCTATTGGCTATCGCAAGAAGTCCGGACACGCAGGGTCGAGCTTGGGCCTGAGGCGTGCTAATAATCGGGCGAGGCAGGTGAGGGGTAGTCCGCACGCCCCACCCACTACGCCTACACCGAGGTCTAACTCTCGGCCCCTGGGACGCCGGCCGACCGACCCAGGAGAGCGCAACATGCATCCTCGCCTGCGCTGCGGCCATTCACCAGGAGCACTACTGAACTCGAGAGCCTGACCAAGCATCAATGAGAATCGCCCCGGCCATCAAGCCGGGGCGACCCCTTCTCCACCAGTATGATCCCTAGCCCCTACAGATCAGGCGGACACAGCAGCACCGACCAGTGGCAGACGCCCGGGCCCTGCTCGATGCGCACCAGGACGGTGTTGAAGCCCTGCTTGAAGTAGACCTTGCGGAAGCCCTCGTCGAGGCGCCACGAGGAGTGGCCGGTGTCCTGCCAGGCGAGGGTGTCGTTGATCCACACCTTTGCGGCGTCGTCGGAGGCGATCGCGAGGAGCATGTCGGCCTCCTCTTCGAAGTCGCCCTCGGCGTAGGCATACTGGATGGACCATGAGGAACGGGTCCGCCAACTGCCAGCCAGGATGCCACCTTGACGCGCGAGACCCACTTCCAGCGTCGCGCGCCGATGTCGACGACTGAGACCCCCTCTCCCGATCAGCTCCTGGGTCAACCCAAGGGCGTCCGCTTCGCCATCTGGCTGCTGGTCGGTCGCAGTCTCGGGCTGCCGGTCCACGAGATGCTGGAGGCCATCACCATCCAGCTCAGCGCGGCCAAGCGCCAGCGAGGCAACCGCTCCGCGCCGTTCACCGACCGGGAACGCATGCGCCTGGCGCAGCTCGTCTGCGCGATCTGAACCAGCCTGAACCGGATGCTGACCTGGATCGTGTCGCCGGAGAGCCTGATCCGCTGGCTCAAGCGCCACCAGGAGCGACAGGCACAGGGAGAGCCGGAGGAGCCACGTCGGCCAGGGAGGCCGCGGGTCCGGGCAGAGATCGAGCAGGCCGTGCTGCAGATCTACCGCTGTCAACGCTCACTCAAAACTGACCCTTTTGTGACCATCAGGAATTGACCCACCCGGTCCGTAAAGACGCCCTCCCTTCTGTCGTGTTGTTGTGTTGATTCCGGTCCCCTTGACCCCTGCGCGCGGCGGCCAGGAGTCTCGGGGTGCCCCGGTAATGGGGCGGTGTGTAGGTGTCAGGCAGCCTACCCGGGGCGATTGGGCATGATGGCCGCCGTGCTCGGCGTCAAGGGCGCTGCGCGCCGCCTGCGGCGGGACCTCGCTGGCTAGGGGTAACCAGATTGGCCGCGATGGTGCCCGCCTGCTTTTTCTCGCGCAGCCGGTAGCTCTCGCCGACGATGTTGATGACGGTCGACTTGTGGAGGAGCCGGTCGAGGGCCGCCGAGGCCATCACGGCATCGTCGCCGAAGACGTAGGCCCATTCACTGAAGGCTTTGTTGGATGTGAGGCAGATGGGTTGACCGCGCTGGTAGCGTTGGCAAATCACTTGGAACAACAGCGATGCTTGGACTGGGTCGCATTGCAGATAGCCGACTTCGTCGATGATCAGGAGTTTGGGCTGCATCAGCGCGTTGATGGCGCGCTTGAGCCGGTTGCTATCCACGGCGCGGGTCAACCGCTGGGCGAGGTCCATCGCGGTCGTGAAGAAGACGCGGTGACCGCGTTCGCAGGTCATGACCCCGAGGCCGATGGCTAGGTGCGTTTTGCCGACGCCCGGTGGCCCTAGCAGGACGACGTTGCGCCCTTCGCTCAGGAAGCGGCCGTTGGCCAGTTCGTCGATGATCCGATGGTCGACACTTGGTTGTGCACGGTAGTCGAAGGCGTCCAGGCGCTTGAGGACCGGAAACTTGGCGAACTGGAGGTTCAGCTGTACGCGCTTGTCGTGTCGGTGCCGCAGTTCGGCATCCAACAGGTAGCCGAGGAAATGGCTGTAAGACCAGCCTTCGGCGGCGGCGCGTTGCGCCGCTGCGTCAAGTTGATCACCGGCGACGCTCAGGCCCAAGTGGGTGAGGCCGGCGCTGGCTTGCGCCTCGTAGGTGGCGCCGGTGCCCTCGGCCGGAGCGGGCAGTGGTGTGTCGGGCGTTGCGACGGTCATGCGCTGGCCTCCTCATACCGCATCAGCGGCGTGGCTTGGACCGCCTGGTCGAAGCGCAACTCCCAATGCTCGGCCGGTGTGGGTCGTGGCGTTTGGGCTTCAATGACTTTCCAGAGTTCGACTAGGTGGTCGGCTTGCACCACGCACTGACCGCTGAGCACGGCCGCTGGGTGCTCGGCGATCACCGTGTCGCCAGACCGGATGGTGATCTGACCCCCATGAGCGAAAACGCTCACCTGCTGACCCACCAAGTGCGGCGGGACGGAGTACTGGCTGCCATCAAAGCGCACCATCGATTCGGTGCTGACCTTGCGGGTCTTCGGGTCCACGAAGTTGTACGGTGCGACCTCGCCGAGCGACCGCAGCGCGGCGCGCTCGCCATCAGCGAAGCGGTCAACGGGCCGCTCGCCGGTGGTGCCGTGCGTGCGGACGTTGGCCGTGGTGGCCAGCCAGTGTTGCGCGTGCGCATTCAACTGGGCCAGGTCGGCGAAAGACCGCCCCTTGAGGAAGTTGTCTTTGATGTACGTCATCGGTCGCTCGACCTTGCCCTTGGTGCGCGGGCGGTACGGCCGATGCGTCTTGATCACGAAGCCGTGGTGTTCGGCGAAGTCGACCATCTGCTCGTTGAGCTGATGCTGGTCGATGCGGACCTGCTTCATGTTGTCATACAAAATCGTTTGCGGAATACCGCCGAACGCGGCAAAGGCCCGCTGATGACACCCCAGCAGCCACGGCAGTTTCATCGACGTGGTGAACTCGATGTACAGCATGCGCGAATAGCCCAGCACCATCGCGAAGACGTACACCTTCACCGCGGTGCCGTCGGCTTGATGGAATCGACCACAATAGCCCCAGTCGACCTGGGCCTGGTAACCCGGGCGGGTCTCAAAACGGACCGTCGCTTTCGCTGCCGCCGCGCGATCACCCTTGAGCGTCCGCACAAAGCGGCGCAGCGTCTGCAGGCTGCCGTCGTAGCCCTGTGAGCGAATCTCATCCAGAAGGCGCACCGCCGAAAGCGCCACCGTTGCGTAGCGCTGCCGAACATACGGCTTGTACGGATCCAGCTTGGAGGATCGCTCCGGCGTGTGGTAGTGCGGGGTGTGTTCGCCGCGCAGAACGCGCCGAATCGTGTTACGAGAATACCCGGTTTCACGCTCAATAGCACGAATGCTGTGCCCAGAGCGATGCAGGTCTTTGATATCCATGGATTGAACCACCGTCAGCATGCTCACCAACCATCCACCGTTGGTGGGTCAGGCCAAATGAGCGTTGAGATTGAGCGACCAGGGGGATGACCCAGGTCGAAATGGACCGGGTGGGTCAATTCTTGATGAGCGCTAGTGGGTCAAATTTAGATGAGCGGTGACACCGCGCTGGGCTCCGCGGCCTGAAGCGCATCCGGGGCGAACTCTGGAAGTGCGGTATCGAGATCGCCCCGTCCACCATCCGCGCTGTGCTCGACCGGCATGGGCTGCCGCCATCGCCCGACAATAGGACTCCAGGCAGCACCTGGGCCAGCTTCCTGCGCAACCACGCGCCTGAGATCCTGGCGATCGACTTCATCCAGGTCGCCACCGGGCTCTGGAGCCGGG
>JAQIBG010000118.1 GCA_027859175.1 Planctomycetota bacterium
ACGCTCAGTTCGTACCGCCGGGAAGCCGCCTGACCTTTTGCACCCCACACGGGTAGGCCCCCACGCAATCGCCCCGGCCATCAAGCCGGGGCGACCCCATTGCAACGATGCCGTCCCCAACCTCATAAATCCGGCGGGCACAACAACACCGACCAGTGACAAACCCCCGGCCCTTGCTCAATGCGCACCAGCACCGTATTGAAGCCCTGCTTGAAATAAACTTTACGGAAACCCTCGTCGAGGCGCCACGCTGAGAGGCCGGTGTCTTGCCAGGCGAGGGTGTCGTTGATCCAGACTTTCGCGGCGTCGTCGCTCGCGATCGCGAGCAGCATGCCGGCCTCCTCCTCGAAGAAGACCTCGGCGTAGGCGTAGTGGGTGGAGCGTGCGGATGGGTCAACCAATGCTGGTCGACGAATTGCCCAACTGAACTCAGCTTACTCTTGGCAATGATTATGGCGCAGGGGACACCAAGCAACTCCACGACGCATTTTTCAAATCACGATGGCCCAGTCATCAGGAGAGGATCCCTCGGGAATACGATCAACCTCTACGTCCGAGAGGCCACCTGACTTACTAGATTGGCCGGGCCGGGTCCCCCTGGATTTCGCCACCTGGGAGGTGCCAGCGGCGGCTGGCGAAACTGGAGGAAAAAACTTCCAATATCTAGTAGTGTTCCAAGGCCTCAGGATCGCGCCACGCGAGGATGCCATCATCGCGGTCTAGACGGGCGAGGTGAAGGTCCCAGAATAAGACGTTTAGGCGCCCGCTATGACGAGGATCGAGCGAGCCGGAATAGACGAAGTACATGTTAGTGTCGGTGACCAACATCTGCTGACTCGGTCGATCGGGGCTCGAAAAGCTGAAGAAGGTCTTGGTTCCGCTCGGGCTCAGCCAGTTGCTGCTGGCACTGCCCAGAGCCCCGACAATCCCATAGCTGAACGAATCGCCGAGCATATAGGTGCCATCACCGCGACGGCTGCGGGTTGCCAGCCACGTTGGACACCCAGCGATGACATTGCTGCCATGGCGATCGAGAAAGGTGTCGCTCTGATCGGTGATGTAATCGACCAGGAGCGACTGCCAGTGGAGCGTCCGGGCGCTTGCATCCCTGATTCCTTGCGGCGGGAGGAGGCCCTCCCAGTCATCGGCGTAGCCCTGCATCGCCATGCCGACCTGGCGCAGGTTCGACATGCATTGAGTTGCCCGGGCCGCTTCGCGTGCCATCCCGACGGCCGGTATCAGCAGCGCGGCCAGCACGGCAATGATGCTGATGACCACCAGGAGCTCAATGAGGGTGAAACCACTACGGCTTGGATTGTCTGTCCGAGGTGTCATCAAGCTTAGTATAGGCGGTCCGGCACAATTGCGAAGGAACATCATGGCTGGTCATCCACTAACTGGCATCCGATCACCTCGTCGATCCACACGGTGCCCGTGTGGCCGTCATCAAGGTGTTTGCGGCTGATTATCAGGAGGAGCTGGGCGGCATGGCCGTGGAGCACGCCATCGTTCGGTCCACCCCAATGGTGTTCGCTGCGGGCAAGGCCCTCCACCAGCACTGGCTGCCAATCGATGCCGGGCTGGAGGGGTACAAAGCGCTGATGCCACTGCCCGGCGGCGTCCATGATCCGCAAGCCGATCTCCTGGACGCCATCGCTCTTCACCCACAGGCGCAGCTCAGACAGCATCTTGCGCGGAAGGTGCCCGGCCGCCGCGACGTAACCGCCACCGCCGCTGAAGTCGGCGTCGAGGCGCAGGCAGCCAGCGCCCTCGTGGAGTTCCTCACTAGCGCAGCGCAGGCTGCCCTGGGCTCCGGGAAATTCCTTTCCGAGCCGCAGCGTGAAGGCGTTCAGACTGGGCTCGTCGAAGCCCAAGCGAAACACCGTGCCGACGGGATCGGGAGATTTAGGTACTTCGGCCTGGGCTTGCAACTTGATCCGCGGATCGATTGCGTCGCTGCGCACGAAACGGAGGGCATCAAGCGTGACTAGGCCGTTGGCGGCTGCCGCTGACACTGAGACCTGGATCGGATGCTCCGAGGCCTCGAAATCGCCGAGGAACACCCAGCTGGCGTGGTGGCGGCGCTGGTCAATCGGGACCACGGTGGTGCCGGCGGTGTGGCTGATCTCGACCGGCAGTTGGGCTGCGTTGATGCTGCCGGTGTCGTCTACGATCCAGCGTAGGTACACGCGGTAGTGGCCCGGCTTGAGTGCCGGCGATACGCTGAGTGTGGCGTCGCTCCCGGCGCTGGCGGCGAGGTAGCGCTGGTCGCTCCCGGCCCACTTGCTGCGCCGCTCGTCCCAGCTGCCGCTACGCTCGACTGTGCCCTCAATCGTGCCCCCGCACAGGTCAATGGTTGTAATCGGGGATTGGCCCTCACTGGTGGCGCCGTGGCTGAGATAGCGAGCAAATACCGACTGCGCCGGGTCGCCGCGTTGCGGGGTATCGGCCGCTAGGTACCAGCGCGCTGATGCCCCGCCAATATCCAGGAACTCGACCGGATACGCCATGTCTGGGTTGCCCCGAGTGGTGCAACTGAAGGACAGATCGGCGTTTTCGTTGCGGACGATAGGCAGCAGTTCGTCGCGGAGCTCCTTGCCGCCGGGGCCATGCGCACGCAGATAACCGCCGAGGACTTCCATCCGGCCGCCATCACTATTATCGATGCAGGTGGTGAAAGCTTCGGTTTTCAGCCCGTTGACCCAGACCACCCCGCCGCGGTTGATCAACTTGGTCTGGGCGCCGCTTTCGGGGTTGAACTGGTGGAGCCAGGCACGCACGGGATGATTGAGATGAATGTAACCGCAGGCTATATCAAATACGTGCAGGCGGGCGGCGCTGGGGCCGACAGTGAGGTTGCCCTGGTGGTTGCGGATCACCACCGGGCGGGCGGTGTCAATTTCCAACGGAGCGCCATCGTGCCCGCCGATGGCGATGCCTTCGATGATGAGCTCGGGGGCGCTACCCGCAACGATGCGCACCACCGGTGTTCCTGTGGGGATTGCTTTACTGCCCTTGAGTTCACTGAAGCAGCCCACAACTTTGCGTACCGCTCCGCGCAATTCGATTGGGGCGTCCAGCTCGTATCGCTGTCGACCCGCCCACCAACTGCCCCACTGCGGACCGGGCGGCAGGTGATTGGGGAAGTAGATTATAGGTTTGCCGCTATCGATGGCGCGCTGGATCGCCGCACTGTCATCTTTGCCGTCGCCGGGGATGGCACCGAAGTCACAGACATTGGCCCAAAGCGAGAAATCATTGCTGTGCCATTGTGGTGCGTCCTCTCTCGGTAGACGCGACCAGGCCGGGTCATCATCAGCGGCATCGGGCCCAATCCGCGAGCTGGCCCACTCGGCAATCGTGGCTCCAGGACCGGCCGCTGCGCAGGCCGATTGATAGCCCTCGCTGTGGATATTGCGCAGGTACCAATGGCCGTTGCCTTCGATCGCGCTGCGCTGTGGGTCGCCACCTGAGAGCTCGGCGTCGAGCAGGGTGATCAGCCCCCAGCCGGGCTGCTGCCCGGCCCATTCCATCTGGATTGCCGGAACCCGATTAGTGCTTTTCAGACCAACGATCGACAGGGCGTTGGTGCTGTTCCAGATCCCGGCGACGCGCTGCCCGTTAAGTTCGATGTCTTCCAGGACCACGCTGTAATCCAGCCAGCGTGCCGCGATACCGAGGTCGAAGCCGTCAATGCGTACCCCGCGCGCCAGACAGGGCCCGGGCAACATCCGTAGAAAGCTCAGGCCGCAGAACCCGGTTCCGTCGCCGCTGGTGATTGTCACCCGCTCGAGCATACCCCAGTTGTTGGCAACGAAGTCGATACCAACTGCGCCCGGATTGCCGGCGCCGGTGTCCACGGTGAGATCGAAGATCGAATTACCGAAGGCCATATTGCCATTGGGAGTATCTTGGACCCGAGCTGGTTTGCCTTTGTGGGCAACCCAGCCGAGACCGGATGCCGTCTGGATCACCGGCTTGCCGATCGCCCCACCCTTGATGTCGGTCGCCTCCTGGAAGCCGGGTGCCTGGTCGACCAGTTTGATAATCGTCTGCTCGCGGTTCTCGCCCTGGAGCTTGAGCATCGAAGCCCAGTTTCCATCCGCCATCTGCCAGCGCAGGGTGTCGCTGACGAGATAGGTCCCCTTGGGGAAATACACGATGCGCCATTTGCCAACGTTGTCGCTGAGAGCACGTTGAATGGCGGCGGTATCGTCGGTGACGCCATCGCCGGCCGCGTTGTACGGTGCCTGGGTGACGTTGACGAGGCCAGCATCAACTGGGTAGCGGAAGTCTTGCGCAAGGAGTGCGGTTGCCAGCGCCCCGAGGGTTAAAAGTCGCAGTAGCGTGTAGCGGCTCATGGCATGTCCTTTTCGACTGTCGGTGCGGCCACGCTCGCGCGCGGAACTAGGCGCGGATGGCAGTGGATGATGGTTGGCATCGCGGCTTCGTCGTTTTCCAGGCGTAGCATCACCTGGTCGATTGCCGCTCGCCCCAGTTGCTCAAGGCAGGGATCAACCGTGGTCAGGGCTGGCACTGACAGCGCACCTGGGGCGATGGCGTCGATGCCGATGATGCTGAGTTGCGCAGGCACCTCCCAGCCCAGGCTTTGGGCCTCGCGCTGGACAGTCAGGGCATGCAGGTCGTTATAGCAGGCGACCGCCGTCGGTGGCTCGGGGAGGGAGCGCCAGCGTTCAAGCAGCCGCCGGGTGGCATCCGAGGGCCCGGCCTCGTGATCGACGATGCCGATCAGGTCCGGATCCTCGTCTAGCCCAAAGGCGGCGCACGCGGTGCGAAAGGCGGCTAGGCGTTCGAAATGCGCGCGTCCATGTGGCCACGAATTGCCATCGGGCCGTTGGCCGTACCAGGCGATCCGCCTGTGGCCCTGCTCGGCGAGATGGCGCACGGCGAGCACCACCGACCCGCAATTGTCGACGCGCACCACGTCGCAGCGTTCAGTCCCGGCATCGCACTCCAGTAGCACCACCGGTACCCCGGCGTCGAGTACCTTGGCCACCTGATCTTCGGTGATGCGGAGATGGCACACCACGAGTCCGGCACAACTCGCAACGAACTGGTGGTCAAACAGTGGCCTGCCGCTTGCCAGGCTGTCGACAACGACGTTGCGTTTGTAGCTGGCAGCGCGTTCTTGAACGCCAGCCACGAGACGCTCGGCGTAGCCGGCAATACCCGGATGGGTGCCGAAGTTGGCCAGGAGGCCGATACGCCGACCGCGCCGGCGCTGGACTGGCCGGATCGGCCGGTCCGCCACCGCCTGCAGGATCCGGTCGCGAGTTGAGGCCGAGACCCGGGCCGTTTCGGGATCCCGCAGGACGAGTGAGACCGTGGCCTGAGAGACCGCGCACAGCCGAGCAATCTCGGCCTGGGTCAGCGCCGCAGGGCGCCTGGATAATGAGGTCATAACAAGGTTATATAACTACGTGTGATAACCTCAAGCTCTATCCCTGGTTTGACCCGTTGGGTGCAAAGTGTCCGGCCCAGCTCCCACCCAGGGTCACCTCATGACCCCCGACGCCCTGACTGCCAGAACCGCCATCTGCATTCTGGCCTGCGCCAGCCTCATTCAGCAACGCCTCCATAGGCTCAACGAGTTCCAGAATCAGCAGATCACCATTATCAAACGCCTTGTCTCAGATTGAGCTGACCGCGGAAATCCGTGCCAGCACCAATGAGAATCGCCCCGGCCATCAGGCTGGGGCGATGTCGTTGAGCGATCCCGCGCTGCCTCCTACAAATCAGGCGGGCACAGCAGCACCGACCAGTGGCACACCCCCGGGCCCTGCTCCACGCGGATCAGTACCGTGTTGAAGCCCTGCTTGAAGTAGACCTTGCGGAAGCCTTCGTCGAGGCGCCACGCTGAGAGGCCGGTGTCTTGCCAGGCGAGGGTGTCGTTGATCCAGACTTTCGCGGCGTCGTCGGAGGCGATCGCGAGGAGCATGTCGGCCTCCTCTTCGAAGTAGACCTCGGTGTAGGCGTAATAGGTCGCGTTGGTGACTTCATCCGGCGGGGTGATGCGCACGGTGTTGTATTGGCTGAACTGCCAGGTGAGGTCGCGGCCGCCCTTGCCGGGGTACTCAGCGTCGAAGTCGATCTCGTATTCCGGCGGGTTGATGTGGTCCCAGTTCATGCGCCCGTGGTTCTCGAACGGGCCGATGACGTACCAGGTGTCGACGTAGAGCCAGCCCTTGCGCGCGCTCTCCTTGGAGAACTTGCGGCCGGGCAGGGCCATGTCGATGATCTCCTGGGTGTTGCCCAGGCCGCCGATCTCGTAGGTCTGGGGCTTGGGCAGGAAGTGCTCGCCGCCGGCGCGGGCCTCGCGGCCGGTCTGGGTGCCGTCGGTCGGAAGGCCGCCGCCCTGGTAGCGCATCATCTGCGAGATGTCGGTGACCCGTTTGCTGCCCTTGGTCTCGGCGCTGTTGGCAAAGGCCTGGGCCAGGGCCATCTGCTGCTGCTGTGACGGCAGGCCCTGCTGCTGCTGGCCGGTCTGGCCGCTCGCGGTCTGCAGCATGCTCTGGGCATGCTGGGCCATCTGGGCGGTCTCGGTCACCGCCTGATCGAGGCTTGCGCGGAGCTGGTTGAGCTCGGCCACGGTCGCGAGGCCGTTGCTCTCGAGTTCCTCGCCGAGATCGGGGCGATCGCGAGTGGTCGCGTTGATCTTCGCGAGGGACTCGGGAAAGCTCGCGCGGGTCATCTTGGCCAGTTCGGCGGCGCGGGTCGCGGCGTAGTCCTGGGCGGTCTGCTCCTCCAGTGCCGCGGCGTGCTCGTAGAGCTCCGCCATCGAGGCCTGCTCGGCGTCGAACCCGACCAGGGCCTGGGGATCGAGCTGCTGCATCTTGCGCGCCAGGTCCGCGGCCCGGTCGGCGGCGCCATCCGCCTGCGCGGCGTTCGCCTGTGCCTGCTGCTGGGTGTCCTGCGGCAACTGCTCCTGGGCCTTCTGCTTGAGCTGCTCGGTGGCCTGCGCCACCTCGCGGGCCTGGTCGACCAGTTGCTCCAGGCTTTCGCTCGCGGGCTGCTGAGCGGCCTGCTCGCTCTGGGCCTTGAGCGCCCGGGCCTGTTCCTGGAGCTCAGCCACTTCGGCGAAGGCCTCCCGCTGGTCTTCGGGCAGCTGTCCGGTCATCGATTCCAACTCGTCGTCGAGCCGCTCGAGTTCCTGGCCCATCTCCTCAGCCCGCTCGCGCATCTCCTCTTGATGCTGGTCGCGCGCGACCGCGGTATCGTTCATCGCCGCGGGCGAGGTCTCCCGCACCTGCTTGGCCAGATCCTTGACCCGATCGGCGTGCTGGTCTGCCTCGCGGGCGTCGCCCTTGGTGTCCTTCTGATTCTTGTCGTCGTCGCTGAGCTGCTTGTGGGTCTCGCGCTTGAGCTCCTCGGTCCCGCGTTCGAGCGCCTCGGCCCCCTGCGCGAGCCGATCCAGCATCTCGGGGCTGGGCTCCTTCGCCGCCTCCTTGGCCTGGCCCTTCAGCTCGTGGGCCTGCTTCTTCAGGTCCTCCGGATCGGGCAGGTCCTTGCGCTTGTCCTCCGGCAGCTGGCGGGCGACGGCGTCGAGCTCCTTGAGCATCTGGTTCAACTCGCCGTCCATCTCCTCGAGCTTTTTCTCGACCAGCTCTTGGATGGTGCGTGCCTCGATCTCGTCCAGGCGCTCGAGCTTGAGCTTCTCCATCTCCTTTTTGACCCGCTCCATCTCCTCGATCTTCTCGACCATCTTGCGCCGGCGCTTGTGCTCCTCCTCCTTGCGCAGGGCCTCCTTGTGCTCGTCGCGGATCTTTCGCTCGGCGCGCTCCTTGCGCTCCTGCTCTTCGCGCTTGCGAGCGCGCTCCTGGACCTCGCGGGTGCGCTCGTCGAGTTCCTGCTTGTCGACCGACATGGTGCTCTTGCGCAGCGGTTCGATGAACACAAAGGCACAAAACACGATCGCCTGAATCAGGATCGAGATCAGGAGGATGGTTGGCATGCCGCCGCGGCGACTGGTGTGATGCGCCATGAACTCAGTGCCTCCGGTTGTATTGCTCATCGTAGGTGCGAATGCCGACGTTGGCTAGATTATCAAACTGGCACATGTCCAAGACCTGAACCACGTGATGCAAGGGCGCCTCTGCATCGGCGTCCAGACGCACAAACTGCTCGGTATCCTCAAAAGCCACCTGTCGCAATTCATAATGCAATTGGGTCAGGGAAACCGGCGCGCCCTGATAGTAGAACTCACCCTCGGCGCTGATTCCAATCACGATCTGATCGTCATCTGGCAGCAGCTCTTCGGCGGAGTCGGACTCGGGCAGACTGATATCGATATCCCGGTCCTGCTTTTTCATCATGGTTGCGACCAAAAAGAAAATCAGCAGCAGGAACACGCAGTCGATCAGCGGCGACATCGACACTTCGGCCTTTTCGTCGACCTCTTGTTTGCAGCGGCGCATCAGCGGGCCTTCGGCTTTCTGGTTTTGATACCCACATTGGTGAAGCCTTGGAGCTTGCACACGTCGAGCGTGGTGATGGCAACCTGGAACGGCACCTCACGGTCGCAGTCAATACGCAACGGCTGTTCGAGCACGCCGGGTCCGCGTTCCTGCATGACCTGATTGAGGTAAGTGGCCAAGTCGTCGATCGGCGCGTACACTGTAGCGCCATCGCGATTGACCTTGCCCGAGTCTTTCGACACCCGGCCGTTGGCGTCCAAACCAATCACCAAATGCTGCTCGTTGGGCTCTTGCGCCAAGGCCGAAGTGGAATCGGGCAATAGAATCGGAATCAAATGCTCTTTGCGTTTGAACATGCTGGTGACCAGAAAAAAGATCAGCAGCAAGAACACGCAGTCGATCAGCGGCGACAGCGGGACCTCGGCCTCTTCGGCTTCGGTAGTGCGGTGGCGGGCGCGCATGGCAGGGGCCTCAGAGCGACTCGGCTGAGCCGGCCGCAACCAACTCGGGCTCTTCGTCGGCCTGCTCTGATGACGTGCCCGCCTTGGCCTCGCGCAGGGCTTGATTGGCACGGGCACGCTCAGCGTCATCCTCACCGGTGCCCAAGGCCCAACTGCACACCAGGCGCTCAAATTCTTCATCAAGGCGGGTGAACACGGCCGCGGTACGATGCTTGATCGCATAGTACACGGCCATGGCGGGAATCGCGATGATCAGGCCAACCGCCGTAGTGATCAGCGCCTTGGATATCGAACCGGCCAGCATCGAGGCACCGCCTTCGTCGCCGTACTGCTCAACCAATTTGAAGCTCTCGATCATGCCGATCATGGTGCCCAGCAAACCCAGCAAGGGCGCCAGCGCGGCAACCGCAGCCAACGAAAAGGTTTTCTGATTTTGCGCCCGCTGCTCACGCGCGGCCAGATCGGCTGCAGTTGGAATTACCATCTCGGGGTCGGCCTTGCGGTGCTGCACCAAGATTGCCACCATCCGGGCCAGCGTGCTCGGGCGCTTCGTGCACAAATCACGCACGCCTTGGAAATCGCCGCGATGCCACATCTCATCAGCCTGGTCGGCGAAGCCACCGGGAGCAATGCGCGAGCCGCGCAAGGTAAACAGGCGTTCCACAGCAAAGGTGATGCCGGCCATCATCAGCAGCACCAGGGCCACCGCGGTGTAGCCACCCTTCTGCAGCTCTTCGATGTAATCCACCTCAGCGATCAACTGCTCCTTGCCACTCGTAGCAACGGCCCCGGCGGCCGTTCCGGCAACCGTTTCCGCTGTGGTCTCGACTACCGGAGCAGCACCCTCAGGAACGCCCTCAGCTGCGCCCAAGTCGGCGGCAACAAAGCCGAATGCACAAATGACTAACAAGATCTGAACGATCATGGCCGATCCTCTCTCTGGCTGGGTGCTCACGGGAAGAACGGACCAGAATCGATATCGTGACACAAAGATCACGGCGAATAGCGCTCAACGCCTGGCGCACCAGGGCGTAGGGGCCCCTCAATGCTGTTTCCCTAACCGAACTGCTTTCTCGATCGCCCGTAAGGGTCGTGGCATATTCTTTCTGCGTACCTTCCCGGCTTGGGTTGATAGGCGTATTTCTGAAGGGCAGTGACCAAC
>JAQIBG010000177.1 GCA_027859175.1 Planctomycetota bacterium
CTGTGGTTGGCCAGCGTCGTCTGGTCCGGTTGGTGAACACCGAAGGTGGCACGGCCAACGCGAACGGCCACAGGGAGTCGGACGGCTTCATAGTACCGAGGAAGGCAGCGAACAAGGGCCCTCAACCGCCTGTCACGGTGGCCACCGGTCCGCGGAGTTGCTGGAGGGAAGGGGGCCGGCCAAGGGGAAGTGGTCCTCAAAGGCCATCCTGGGACTCTGAGCCCAAACTGGATGGTGGCAGTACTCGGCGATGGCAGCTGCGGCCGTGCGAAGTCAGCGCGATGCGTTCGACCTGAGGCAGGAGCGGATGCGGGAAATCTGCACGTCCGGATCTGCGCGGGGGGCGGCCCGTAAGGGCCGTTCCTACCGCGACCTACCTTTAGCTTGGCTCCCAAAAGTAGTGTGTACTTTTGGCCTGGTTCCCAAAAGTAGAGTAGTGTGTCTACTTTTGGCCTCTGGTGACCCACAGGCCCTGGTTGAGCGCGCTTGCTTTCTTTTAAACCAAGGAATGGTGGAACAGGCAATTGTTGATCTTGAAGCGATTCATGAAAGCAACCCGGAATCGCTAAGAAGCTTGCACAGCCTAGCTCTGAGCTATGTCCAGGCGGGGCGAACATCGGAGTTAACCACCTTGCTGGCGGCCGCTCGTGATACAATGCCCGCAGAACTGACGGCCATCACGGTCATTCAGGCAGAGTGCCTCCTAATGACCGGCGGAAATCGCGCCCTCGAAGCCCTGCAGTTACTCGATTCTCTCGATGGGGATGGGGCCATCGACCCCCGTCTTCAGACAACCATCCGATCCCTCGCCAAGATGGCGAGGTCTAACCTACGACAACGCATCAGGCTCAACCTTTGACCAGTATCGGACCATAATGAAACGCTTCTTCGCATCAATACTGCTCCTCTCCATTATGGCCCACCAACTCTGGGCTGCAACGTCAGACGAGGAGACCGTTGAAGTCTCCCTGACCGTCAACGGCGGCGTTGCCCATATCTGCTCCGGCCAGGCGGTCGCCGGCACAGCATCGGCTTCGGGGTGCGAAGATGGCTTGCGGGTCACGGTTGTCGTCACCGACAATGACGGCCAAGTTGTCTATTCAGACGTCAAGGACAGTCCGCATGAGTTCACGTTCACACCCCCACTCTTCCAGGCACCCGACGCCCTGGTGCGCAGGTGGTACACTGTCGTTGCACGGTCCGGAGACGATTCCAAGCAAGCCAAACTAAAAGTCTACGGATGGAAGCCGTGGGAGAATTTCGAAACCGACTTTCCTAGAGCAAGCGCAAACGTCGAGGGTGGGTATCTTGACCCAGTAAATGCATTGCTGATCTGGGGAAAGCCAGGGACGTCAGTGGACGCAACGCTGATCCCAATTGATTACGATGTCTGCACTGGGCCAGAGAAGCACCGTCAATTGGATACATTCCTCAAGCCCAAGGCAGCAACTTGGGAATGGGATGACAACCCCAGAATTGAGGCCCTCAATAGCCTGGTTACCCAAGTCCGGGTGAACCTCGCTGCCGACCAAGTTGCGCCAACGATCTTGAGATCGCGCTTTCGCGATGATGGCACCGTGGCTCTCGACCAGGTTACCGGCCCCACTTCCGGCAAAACTGTTCGAGTGGCGGCATTTGAGCTCAAAGGCATTGCGCTCACTTATTCCGACGATGCCCAACCCGTGGGCTCACCGAACTACTTTACTGCCAACCGCACAGTTCGCGTGAAAATCAACTGGGACGGAAATCTTAACTCACCACCCTTAACAACCACGCTTATCGAACTTGATTCCGGCAAGGAGATCACGAGGACAGATCGGGAACGTAAGGGTAACGTATTTCATGAGAGCTTCGTCATTGATGGACCCGGACGGTATCAAGTCAAAGTCGAAAACGTTGCCGGCGAGGAGTACGTTGAGAGCAACGAACTCTTGTTTTACAGCATCGAATTTTCGCCAGACAGCCTCACCTGGGACTGGGGAAATGAGATCGCAGATGTCCAGAATGCAAAGGCAACCGGAGATGGACTAAATGAACTGATGGCGAAGCTTGCCCTGGAACTCAACGTCGCAAAAGGCGAAGCCAAGAAGGCCAAGCAAATTTTCAATGACTATGGCAAGGTCAAAACGGCCCTTGATGAGGCAACCGCACTAGACGACGCGTACGCAGAGGAACTGGCAACACTAATTGCATCGCAACAGGACCTGCGCACTGAAGCCGACCGTATCCGCGGACTCATTGCCCAGGAGGTAGTACGCAGCGAGGAACTTAGTATCGAATTTGTTGAACTGATCAAATCAGGAAACAAGAAGGAGGCCCACGCCCTTCGCCGTGGCGCCATAGCTGAAACATTCAAACAAATTCGAAAGCATAGGAATGAGGTCGCTAAGATTGAAAAGGAAATTGCATCCTTAGCGAAGAGAGCCGACAAAATCACCGAACTCATCAAGCCACTCAAGGACGTAATTGTTCGACTAACTAGGGCGTACTCTAACATCAAAAAGGGCCTGGCCGCCACGTCGCTAGCAGACGGTGCCGCTGCATATAGGGCAGCGGCAGATGAAGCCGGGCCGCTCAGGTCGGTGAAGATCGGTAAACTTGCCAACGTTTTATTCAGCGCCATCGGAGTTCTGGCAGATGGTTATTCTGCATATAGTGCTTTCAATCGGCTAGACGCCATTGAGAAAGAATATCTTGCAAACAAGGCGATTGCCGAAACACACAAAGAGGCAATTGCAAAGCTTGAAGCAGAAGGAGGGAAGGGTGGAGCGAAAAAGAATCCATACGTCGCCACAACCCAATCGGCAATCATCCGCTCAACCCACACGGGCATCACCTACTGCCTGAAGCCCAGTTCTGTCCAGTTCACAACGCGCGATCACCACTTGCCAGGGGTAAGCATTGACGGGAAGGCGCCGGAGGCGACATACAAATGGAAGGCACTCTGTGCCATTAACGGGAACTGGAAACTTTGGGGACAGGAGTCCACGCTGGAATCAACGGAGACCAGCATACCGTTCACGGCTTACGGCAATCTCGGCTCGCAGAGGGCAGACCTATTCGCCAACGTCAACGGGCAGCAAACCTTTATTAAAAGCATCTCTTTGAGCTCAACAGGCATGACTCAGCAACGAGCAATGGAGCTTGCGCGGGGCGCACTGGCCGACACGAAAAAAATACAAAGCAGTGGGCAGCCTATGCCGACATCATCCTGAGTTCATTCAGTGGCATCGCGCAAACAATCGCCACCCTAGCCCTCGTCAGCGTCGTGGGTGCCTTTGCGGGCCTAGTCGCCGGCGCAACCTCCATTGCACTCACCGTGGTTAATGAGTTTTGGCAGTACTTGGCCAAGCGCAAAACCCAGCTTGAGTTAAACATTATCAAGCATTACCCCTGGGCAATTTAGGGATGCAACGATCACTCACCTTCCTTGGCATTACGTTTGCCCTCGCCGCGTCAGCGCTGACGGCATTCGTCGCACTGCGCGGCAAGGAGACACCAGAGCAAGACCTACAGCCTGAACACAACAGAGCCACAGAGGAGGTCGATACAGTGGATCTTTCCGCGCTACGGGGCAACTGGACCGCCGCCGCCGATATTGAGCTAAAAAAGCATCTGCAGAAGGGCGACCTTGATCCCGTCAGGGCCCTCGACTTACTGTATTTTTATATTAGATGGACCGAGGAGAGGGATGAACTCGTGCATGGAGTCGCCAATGGCGCGTACGACAGAGCGCTTCACATCGTTGCGGAACGCGCTGTAGGCGAACGTGATCAGACCCTCTTGATGACCTTAGTTCAACATGCGCAGAAGGCACCTGAGACAGAACGCCACACAGCGGCGATTGGCCTTGCGATGGAAATAGGCCGCAATGAAGCGGCCATCGACCCACTGCGACAGGGCATGTCTGAAGAAGAGTGGGCGGCGGTTAGGAATTTCGTTCGCACTGCTCGAGAGCGAGGCGGCGACCTTAAGCAGGTACAAGCAGGCATTGCAGTGATTGAAGCACGATGACTCATAGTTGGTACATGCGCCGTCGACATGCCTGCAGTGCGGCACTGCTTGGGCTGTCACTGGCATGCGTGGCGAGCGCGGCCAGCACTGCTGGCTACGGTTCGCTGCACTATGCCGTGGCCTGCGCACTGGGGGCATTCGCGGGCTGCTGGTTAACCTGGGTCGCTATCACATTGACCATATCGCCATTTGTAACACTTAATACATCGACCCTCCGGTTTCGGATATCCTCCCTCATTGAACACCAAGCTTCGATACGTGAGATTACGAGTGTGGGCGCAATACGGGGCACGGTGATTCTCAACTTGGCTAGCGGCAAATCCCCGTTAATCATACCGGCCTACTGCTGGCGGCACAGGGTTGAAGCCGCTGCTTTTGTCAAGATACTCGCCTCCCAAGGAGTCACACTTGATAACGAATCTTTGCCGTGAAGCGCCGCTCACAATGCTGGCTCGGGTAACACTGGTTCTGTCTCTCGGGATGCTGTCGCACCTCGCAGCAGAAGAGAGCATTACGACCCGAACGGAGCAGATGCTTGCAGGCCCCGTTGAGCAGATGCTGCTGATTGACGACTATCTCCCCCACTTATCCAAGGATGAGATGCGCGTGCTCTTTCCCAGCATCGTCACGACGATGAGGCGGCTCCAACGAGAACGAACGCCCGAGAACACAGAGACTACTCTAGCCGTTCTGCTAACACTCTGCATCGATCTTCGGAAGATTTTCCCGCTCAAGGAGACTCAGAAGGCCTCACTAGTAGAGCTGCAAAATGAGTTCGGGGATAGCCCCTCAGAGCTACGCTTGCGGGTACCACTTGACGAACTCTTAAGTTTAAACGAACTCGTCACTCCTTAGCCTCGTCGACGTCTCCCGGCATATATAATATAATACGGGACACAGTGCGCCGGGCTAAGCCGGCAGAAAGGTATGAGTGAAACATTCTCAGCAGTGAAGGACTAGCTCTCCACCCTGGCCCCGAGTCATGCGCGGCGTCCGGTAACGGCCGTCGTGAAGCGTTGACAGGGATGTGCGTAAGCCCGGCTATAGAGCCTCGAAAGTTTTCAATGGATCGCGCCCAAGCTCTTGTGTCGGCTGAAGGCAACATCGGTGGTCGCGCTCTGGCGAGTGGCCATCGGGCACCCGGGGTCGAAGACCTGGCGCATGCGCACGAATCTTTCTGCACGGAACCCGGGAGGCTCTGTGGTTGGCCAGCGTCGTCTGGTCCGGTTGGTGAACACCGAAGGTGGCACGGCCAACGCGAACGGCCACAGGGAGTCGGACGGCTTCATAGTACCGAGGAAGGCAGCGAACAAGGGC
>JAQIBG010000305.1 GCA_027859175.1 Planctomycetota bacterium
CAACAAGGAATACTAACATGACCATGCGCACACTCCTTCTGATCACCGCCGCAACATTCGGGCTCATCGGCTTTGGTTGTAGTTCTAGTGGCGGCGGTGGGGGCGACACGCCACCAACTGCTGACACCACCAGCCCCACCATTGCCTCGGCCAGTTCGTCTTTGACCAAAACCAGCGGTGGCGATGCCTATCAAAGCTTCAGCGCCACCGTTACCGACAACCGTGATGTCCAATCGGTGACGGTTGCGGTTAGCGGCGACGGCTCCGGCAATGCCACCCTCAGCGGCAGTGGCTCCAGCTACACCGGGCAGGTGCAGGTAACGCCGCCGATTCTCGGCACCAAGAGTTACAGCTACACCATCACCGCTACTGACCTTGCTGGTAACAAAGATACCGAAACCGGTACCTTCACCGTCAGCGGCAATACCCCGCCCTCAACCGGCGGCGCGCCGTTCTGATTGCGGACCAAGCCAAGCGTAACGACCACGGGGAGCCATCTGGCTCCCCGTGCTTGTTTACCGTACCCCGGCTTCGCGACGAAACCGCGCTGGGGCGATGCCGCGGATCCGGGTGAACACGCGGGTGAAGTGATTGCGATCAGCAAAGCCAACCGCGGCGGCGATCTCGTCTATAGGGTCGTCACTGTGCAGGAGGGCGCCGCAGGCGCGGTCGATGCGACGGCGCAGGTGATAGCGCTGGGGCGTCAAACCGACCTCGGCTTTGAAGCGGCGGATAAAGGCATTGGGATGCATCGCGACCACCCCAGCGAGTTCGTCGTTGTCGACCGCGCGGTCGTCGTGCCGGTGTAAATAAATCAGGGCCTCGTTGATGCTGGCGCCGTAGCCGGGGTCACGCAGATCGGCTTCATCGAGTTGGGCAATGCAGTGCAGGCACCAACTCGAGACCGCCGCCATGGTGGGCCACGGTGGCTTATGGTACATGCTGGCCTCAGCCGCAGTGGCGAGCGCGAGCATGGTACCCTCACAGGGCAGGCTCCAGATCTGCGGCGGCGGGATCACCGGAAATGCATCGAGCGTGAAATGGACAAAGCGGTGCAGGGTGGCCGGCCCGCCTTGGGTTTCATATGCTGTTTCGGGTGCCACTAAAACAACCCGATCGGGGTCGAGCGGGATCTCCTGCCCTTTGCGTCTAATCACCCATCCTGGCTCAGAATTCCAATATAACCGCCAATACGGCGTGCCGATGGGGGTGTGTTTCCAGTGCGTCATCGCCGGGCGCGATGCGGTAAGCAGGTGAATGCTGAACACGGGGAAGGCCATGGCGGAATCCTAGTGCGCGTTTCATCCATAAAACCAAGATCTGATCTATAGCCAGGCCAAACCAGCAGCGCTACAATCAGCCGCGGAAGGACCACCCATGAACACTCTCAATTCTCGACTCTTCTACCGCAGCCCCGCTAAGGATTGGTACGCTGCGCTACCGCTTGGTAATGGCCGCCTCGGCGCGATGGTGCATGGCCGCGTGGCGCGCGAGGTGATTCAGCTTAACGAAGACAGCCTCTGGGAAGGCTATCACCAAGACCGGGTCAACCCCGAGGCCAAGGGCGCCCTGGCCGCGTTGCGCGAACTTGGCTTTGCCAACCGGAGCGCCGAAGCGCTTGCGCTCGCTGGCGACAAGATGGCTTCGATCCCGCGCCGCATTGATCCCTATCAAACCGCTGGCGAGGTGTTCGTCGACTTGGTTGATAAGGCGTCCAAGCCATGCAATGAAATACGCACGTTCAATCGCTCTAGCGGAGCGCGCTGGGATGAAGGCTCAGCCCCGGTGTATGAGCGCGAACTCGATCTCACCACGGGCATTGCCAGCACCAACTTCACCTATCTCGGTCACGAGCATCGTCGTCGTGTGTTTGCGTCCGCGCCCGATCAGGTGGTGGTAGCGCGCTTTGCTGTCGAGGAAGGCAGCTTCGATGCCACGGTTAGCTATCAGCGTGCGCAGGACCTGTACCAGGTGATCGCAAAAGACGGCGTGATTGCAGCCGAGGGGCGCCTGCATCGCGGCGGCCTGCGCTTTGCGGTGCAGGTGGCGGCGAGCGTTGAGGGCGGCGAGCTCATCGACGACGGCCACGTGCTGCAGGTGCGCGGTGCGTGTGTGCTGACCCTGCGGATCGCGATTGCCACCAGCTATCGCAGCCCAATCGACATTGGCGCCGATCCGGTGGCCCGCTGCGGCAAAGCCTTGGCGGCGGCGCCTAGTGACTATGCGAGCCTGCTTGAACGTCACCTGGCCGACCACAAGGCCCTGTTCGAGCGCTGCCATCTTGAACTCAGCCCCGAGCACGATCACCTGCCCACCGACGAGCGCCTCCAGCGCGTTAAAGACGGCGCCGAAGACGCCGGCCTCGAAGCGCTGTATTTCCATTATGGTCGTTATCTGCTGATGGGCTGTTCCCGCCCTGGTAGCCTGCCCGCCAACCTGCAGGGCGTCTGGTGTCATCAGTACGATCCGGCCTGGCAGTCAGACTATCACACCAACATCAACCTGCAGATGAACTACTGGCCGGCCGAGCTGACCAACCTGAGCGAATGCCATCGCCCCTTGTTTGACTGGTTGCAGAATTGCGTGGCCGACGGTGAGCGCTGCGCGCGCGCCATGTACGACTGCGACGGCTGGGTCATGCATCACGTGTCTGACCCCTACGCCGCCACCGAGCCCAGCGATGGGCCGTGCGGTCTGTGGCCGGTGGGTGGTGTCTGGTTGTGCGCGCATTTGTGGCAACACTTTTCCTATACCGGTGACCGCGCCTTCTTGGCCGAACAGGCGTGGCCAATGATGCGCGGCGCGATGCGTTTCGTCTCCGACTTCCTAGTCGAGGCACCGGCTGGTAGTGTGTGTCCTGGGGCACTCGTGACCAACCCGTCGCATTCGCCAGAAAATAGTTTCATCGCCGCCGACGGCACCCGCTGCATGTTCACATACGGCGCCACCATGGACGTCCAGTTGATCAATGAACTGATTGCCAATTGCCAGGCGGCCATGGCTGAATTGCAGATCGACGATGCCGCCTTCGCTGCACGTCTGAGCGAGATTGCCCAGCGTTTGCCGCCGGTGCGCGTCAGCGCCCGCACCAAGGGCATCATGGAATGGGTTGACGACTACGAGGAAGCCGAGCCCGGTCATCGCCACCAATCGCACCTCTACGGCCTACATCCGGCCAATCAGATCACCGCCGAGGGTACTCCCGAGCTCTACGCCGCGGCACGCGCCAGCATCGATCGGCGCATGGCCCACGGCGGCGGCCACACCGGCTGGTCCAAGGCCTGGCTGGTCAACATGTACGCGCGCCTCCGCGATGGCGACGCCGCCCACGGCCACATCCTCGGCCTGCTGCGTAAGAAAACCCTGGCCAACCTGTTCGACGACCACCCACCGTTCCAGATCGATGGCAACTTCGGCGCCACCGCCGGCATGGCCGAATGCCTGCTACAAAGCCATGGCGACGCGCTCGAACTGCTCCCGGCCCTCCCCACCAGCTGGCCCGACGGCGCCATCACCGGCCTCCGCGCCCGCGGCGGCATCACCGTCGACCTCCGCTGGGCCAAAGCC
>JAQIBG010000321.1 GCA_027859175.1 Planctomycetota bacterium
GCGGTGTGGTTGAGGGTGCCGAGGTGGGGGCGGGTCACGATCAGGAGGGGGAGTTCAAGCGCGAGGGCCATGTCGAGGGCACTGCTGAGGTCGGCACTCATGGGGCTCAACAAGCCACCAGCGGCTTCGATCAGGCAATCGTGGCCTGGCTGCAGTAGCGCAGTGGCCTCGGCAAGCAGTTGGGTCGATTCGACATGGTCGCCAGCCAGCGCAGCCGCGAGATGCGGCGAACAAGGCTCTGGCCATTGGTGGCGGCACAGTGAGTTGGGGTCTTGACCGTCACTGACCAGGTCTGCGAGATCGCGCGCATCCTCGGCCGTTTCGCCGTCCCAGCCGCCGCAGGCAACCGGCTTGTGCAGCCACACTGTGCGGCCAAGGGCCCGCAAACCCTGGGCTAAAAGCCGAGTCACGTGGGTTTTGCCGACGTCGGTGTCGGTCCCGCTTATCACACATCTGAGGGCTGCTGTGGACATCGCGGGGAGTCTAATGCTCAGGGCCGAAGCGCGAGAGCTTATCCTCCTAGGTGCTTCGTGGTCCGAGTCGGCAGGAATTGGCACAGGACGTGCAATTTGAGTCGGCAGACACGCCTTTGCGACCGTATCGTGTGACGGTGCATGTCGCTTCGACAGGGGAACAGTATGCCCACCTACGACTACACCTGTGCCAAGTGCGGTGAGATGGAAGTCTTTCAGTCGATGAAAGACGATGCGCTCACGGCATGCCCCGGATGTGGGTGCAAGACCTTCAAACGCCAGATCTCTGGCGGTGCTGGTATCATCTTCAAGGGCGGTGGCTTCTACACCACCGACTACGAGCGGGGGTCAGACTATAAGGCCGCCGCCAAGAAGGACGCGTCGGGTGGCAGCAATAGCTGCGCTGGGTGCCCCTGTGCTCCCAGCACGGATGACTGACGTCGGTCGTTCTGACCAGGATAGTCAACTGGTCATAGGCGCTCTTTTCTAAGCTTTTACACAATAACAACTTACGTTAGTGGCACGGTGCGTGCATAAGCGCTGTACCCGGTGGCAATCATGTCACCCTGCCTACGCGTCGAATCCGGAATGATCCGAGGAGAACCCCCACAATGGCAGCCAAGCAAATCGTCCACAGCGACGATGTCCGAGACAAAATCAAGAGCGGCGTTCAGAAGCTCGCTAAGGCCGTTAAGTGCACACTCGGCCCGCGCGGCCGGAACGTGGTCCTCAACAAGAGCTGGGGTTCGCCCCAGGTCACCAAAGACGGCGTGACCGTGGCCGAGGAGATCGACCTAATCGATCCCTACGAGAACATGGGCGCCAAGATGGTGAAAGAGGTCGCATCGAAGACCTCGAAGAATGCCGGTGACGGCACCACCACCGCCACGGTTTTGGCCGAGGCGATTTTCAGTTCTGGCCTCAAGGCCGTGACGGCGGGCGTGAACCCGCTCGACATCAAGGCCGGTATCGAAGCGGCTGTCGCGGCGGTTCAGGCCGATCTCGACAAGCAGTCGGTCAAGGTCAAGGGCAAGTGGGATGCGATCGCCAATGTCGGTGCCATCTCTGCCAATAATGATTCCGATATCGGCAAGAAGCTCGCTGAAGCGATGCAAAAGGTCGGCGAAGACGGCGTCATCACCGTTGAAGAGGGCAAGGCCCTACACGACGAGGTGGACGTTGTTGAAGGCATGCAGTTCGACCGCGGCTACCAGTCGCCGAACTTTGTGACTGACCAAGACAAGATGATCGCCGAGCTCGACGAGCCGATGATTCTGATCCACGAGAAGAAGATCTCCAACGTGCAGGACTTGGTCCCGCTGTTGGAGAAGGTTGCCAAGGCCGGCAAGAGCCTGGTGATCATCTCTGAAGAGGTCGACGGCGAAGCCCTGGCCACCCTCGTGGTCAACAACATGCGCAAGGTGCTGAAGTGCTGCGCCATCAAAGCCCCCGGCTATGGTGAGCGTCGCAAGGCCATGCTCGAAGACATTGCCATCCTGACCGGTGGCCGTGCGATCATGGAAGATCTCGGCATCGAGCTCAAGAGTATCGAGATGGCTGACCTTGGTTCGGCCAAGCGCTTGGTGGTGGAAAAGGAAACCACCATCATCGTTGAGGGTGCTGGCAAGCGCACTGACGTGCAGGCCCGTATCAAGCGCATCCGTCGCGAAATTGAAGACACCAGCTCCGACTACGATCGCGAAAAGCTGCAAGAGCGCTTGGCCAAGCTGGCCGGTGGTGTTGCGGTGATC
>JAQIBG010000330.1 GCA_027859175.1 Planctomycetota bacterium
GGGTTTTCATCTGTTCTGAAAAACGATACAGCAGCGGCGGACAATTGTTGAATGGTTTTTTCGCGCGGAATCGTAAGTTACATAAAAGAAATGACTTATGACTCGTGGTTACGCGTCAAGCGAGTCTCTCAACAACGGCAGCAAGCGGACGCCTTAGCGTCCGCTTGCTGCAGTGTGCTGTGATCATGTGGACCGACAGCCACCAAGACGTGCTGCTGCATTGCCCCGCTGAGCTGTGGCCTGGTGATCTCACGGTGGGGGTCACTTGCTGACGTCGTGCAGGGTGACCACCGAGTCAGCCTCAAGGATCCGACCGTCGAACAGTTCGTGATCATAGGCGCCGTTGACGCTGACGCGGTCGCCGACTTCGATCTTCTGGTAGCCAATAGCGTCGTAGGGATTGTACCCGATGCCATCGGTCTCAACGATCATGCGTCGCGTGCCGGTATCGATCGTGAACCGGTGGGTGTCCGGATCCGTTGAGCTCACCGTGCCGCGGAGCATGGTTTCGCCAGGCGTGACCGACTGTGCCGGACTCCAGTTGGCGGTGTCTTCTTCATCTTCGCTGCTGGCATAGAAGAAGGTATTGAGGTCTTCCACGTAGACGGCTGACGCCTCAATCGTTGTGGTCTGGAACAGGTCGTCATCAACGCGGCCGAAAACGGTGACCTCATTGCCTTCGTTGAGGAGCGTGCCCTCGGCAAAGGGGTCGTTGTCATCCATTTCAACGGTGATGGTACCGCCCTTGTATTCCAGGATGAAGCTGTCGGCACTCGCCGACCGGACGGTGCCACTCAGGCAGATCCAGCTCTCGTCTGGTTGTTCTTTCGGGTCAGTGGGTTCCTTGGCCAGGGCGGTTCCGACAAGCAGTGTGCCGCAGGCGATGGCGAGTAGACTTTGGCTGATAGGCATAAATAGCTCTTTTCGAAGTAGGCGGTTGATGGGTTCGCGGCCGCTAGGCGGGAACGCTCCGGCGCAGGCGGCACTGGTAGAACAACGTAGCAATGTCGTTGTTCCGGTGGTGACTATAGACTTGTGTGGCTTCGCTTCACAGTCGTGAAGCGCGCTGTTTGGTAGTGTTGGCGGGATTACTCCTCGCTGATTAATTCGACATCGCCGTCGCTATGACGAACTCTGCTCGGGCGACAGCACACCATACAGTCAACAATTGGCTCTTCAGTGGGGGCGATGCTGGCAAGGTCAATGACGGTGTCGGCTCCGCAATGCGGGCAGCTTACCACCACCTCATCTTCGTCGTCGGACATGGTTATTACTCCTGATGTGATGATGAAATTGGCAGGGCACAGCCGCGCAGATGGTCAAGGGCGATTTCGCCAGCGTTGACGGCAGCCAGGCCTTGACTGACTAGACCGCGGTGCTGACGTCGTTGCAGGAGCCTGCGGAGGTCTTTGCTGTCGATGCCACAGCGGATGGCATCGCGTTCATCACCGCTGGCGAGCCACAGTTCAAACAGACCGCGGCAGCCAGTAACACCGGTGCCAGCACAGTGGTGACACCCTCTCGTCGTGAAGGTCTGGGTCGGTTCGGCAAGCCCGTGTGAGCTTAACCAGCGTTGTTGCGATGGATCCAGCTTGGTTTCTTCGCGGCATTGTTGACACAGCACGGGCACGCGGCGCTGGGCGATCGTCAGGCCAAGCGTGGCGGCAAGGCTGTGATCATCGAGTTGCCAGTTGCGGAGTTGGGCAATGGTGGCGACGGTGTCGCTCGCATGCAGGCTGGTCAGAACGGTGCGACCGGCCTGGGCCGCCTCTACCGCAGTGTGCGCGGTGACTGGGTCGCGGATTTCCCCGAGCATGACTCGATCAGGATCGAGACGCAGGACGGCTCGAATGGCAGTGGGGAAGTCGATGCCATGACGCGGGTCTATGGCTATTTGATTGATGCCATCGAGTTGGTATTCGGGTGGATCTTCCACCGTTATGATGTGCCGGGCTGGATGGGCCAGCTCGCGTAGGAGGGCATACAGGGTGGTCGTCTTGCCACTGCCCGTGGGGCCAGCGCATATCAACATGCCAGCGCCACCCTGAAGCCAATCGCGCAGGATCACGAGGTCGCTGGCCTCCAGGCCCAATTGATCCAGCGGCAGTTCAATCCGGCTGCGGTCGAGCAGGCGCAGCGCCAGTTTAGGGCCACGTAGGCAGGGGGCTATGCTGACGCGAATATCGACCTTGTCTTCGCCGACATCATGGGTCCAGCGCGCGTCTTCAGGCGTGAACACTGCGGTTGGGTCGATCCCGGCTAGGGTTTTTATCTGATTAATCAGGCGATGAGCGTCATCCCAGCGAAGGCTCGCGGCATCAAGGAGCCGACCATTGATGCGAAAGCGAATAATCACGCCGCTTTCGAGTGGATCGATATGGATATCGCTGGCCACGTGGCCGATGGCAGCGCGCAGCATGGTATCGGCCAGACGACGGTCGGTGCCCGCTGAAGGGGCTGTGTCGGCAAGGGCAGCGAGTTGATCGTGCAGCAGGGCCACGGTGCCAACGGCCTCGAGTGTGGCTGTGCCTGCGGTTTGTGCGGTTTGAGACGGGTTCTCGTGTGGCATGGTGCAATGGTAAGGCCGCGTACGTGACGCTTCACTGCTGTTTAGGCCGTGGGTGCAGGCGTTAGTTTAATACCGAATGCACGAGATGAGCACAGCTTGTGCCCTCGTGCCTTGTATTGAAGGAGACCACGCGATGGAGATGTACAGTTACGACCTAATTGGGACCGGCGTAGAGGCGGACGGTATGTCTGCTGGTTCTGTTGCTGACGCCCTGTTTGAAGACGATACCGCGCACCTGCGGTGGGTGGACGTGGATACTGGATCGTGGTTGCCCGGGCGCCGCGTTCTGCTCCCTCCGCAGCTGTGCGTGTACGTTCCCGGAGCTGGACGTATCCACGTTGACATGTCGGCTGATTCGTTGCGCGAATGCCCGAGTATCGAAACCGATATGCCGGTGAGACGGCACTACGAATCCTTGATGTTGGCCCACTACGGTTTGGTTCCGTATTGGGGCATGCCAGGCGGCGTGAGTTTTCCGCCCTTGATTGATGCGGACAGCGAGCGCGAGCAGCGCAAGTCTATCGAACAATGCCATCTACGCAGTGCGCGTGAAGTCCATGGATACGAGGTGCTGGCCGCTGATGAAGAGGCGCTCGGGCATGTTGAGGGACTGGTCATAAATAGTGACCTATGGCAGGTGTCGGCTGTCTTGATCGATACTCGCAATTGGTTTCCCGGTGGGCGCAAGGTGGCCATCCCATGGCGCTGGGTGACGACCATCGACTGGCAATCCCATCGTGTCCGCATCAGGCTGCCAGCTGCTGCCATTGACGACGCGCCACAGCACAGCCTCGTGGAGCCTGAGGTATACCATTCATTTACCGAGAGTCTGTTTGATCGCTATGGTCCGGCAGCACGTCGATGAGCCTGTGATCGACGTGCGCAAGATGCCCACGAATTTCATCAATGTAAGGAGAGTCTATTATGCCAACCGCCCTGACCGAGCCCCATTCGGGACAAATTAAAGCAATTGCCGACCGGATTCGCAATGCAAGTATCACCGCCACCTCAGCTGCAGGATCAGGTCATCCGACCTCGAGTCTGAGTTGCGCCGACTTGATCGCGACTCTGTTCTTTAGGCATTTCCAGTTTGACATTGAGCATCCCGACAATCCGGCCAATGATCGATTTGTTCTATCCAAGGGTCATGCAGTGCCCGCGCTGTGGGCGGCCCTGGCCGAGGCTGGGGCGATTCCAAGTGGTGAACTGACTACGCTGCGCGATATCGATAGTGATCTTGAGGGTCATCCTACGCCGCGTCAGGATCTGATCGACGTGCCGACTGGCTCGTTGGGCCAGGGCTTGTCGATGGGCTTAGGGATGGCCCTGTGGTCGCTTGCGCGCCAAGTTGATAACCAGGTGTGGGTATTGTTGGGTGATGGCGAATGTGCTGAGGGGTCGATCTGGGAAGCCGCGATGTTGGCTGACAATTATCATGTTGATGGGCTCTGTGCTCTAGTCGATGTCAACGCCTTGGGGCAGACCGGTGAAACCATGTTTGGTAGCGATGCTGCCGCGTATAGTCAGCGTTTTGAGGCATTTGGTTGGTCGACCAGTGAAATTGACGGTCACGATATTGAGCAGATCAGCGCGGCGATGGATACGGCGCGGCGGTCGAACGGGCCACACGCTATTATCGCACGCACGCATAAGGGCAGCGGGGTCGACTTCTTGGAAGACGAGGAGGGTCGACACGGCAAGGCCTTGCAGGGCAAGGAAGCGCGCAATGCGCTGGCGCAGGTTGGATTTCCGCCACCAGTGCCGCATCTTGCGATCAGAAAACCGGAGGCCGCGGCACCAGCGCCTTTGCGCCAGTTGATTGGTGAGTTGCCGACTCCGGACTTCTCCGGACGCGTTGCGACACGAACTGCCTTCGGTGCTGCATTGGCCGAAGTGGTTGACCGGGATGAACGGGTCCTGGTATTCGACGGTGATGTAGGCAACTCCACCGGGGCGGATACGGCGCGTGAGCGATGTCCGCAGCGATTCATTCAAAGTTACATCGCCGAACAGAACATGGCTGGGATGGCACACGGTAGCGCCGCCATAGGATCGATTCCGTGTGTGAGTAATTTCGCGGCGTTTCTGAGTCGCGCCGCAGATCAGTTCCGCATGGTTGGTATCGGTGGCCACCACATGCTGGTTGCTGGCACTCACGCTGGGGTTGTGACTGGTGCAGATGGTCCATCCCAGATGGGCTTGGAGGATGTGGCGCTGTTCAGGTCGATAAGCCGAGCGACGGTCTTGTGCCCGTCGGATGCAGTCAGCTGCTATCACCTGCTGCCAAGTGCGCTGTTGACCCAGGGCTTGGTGTACATGCGCCTCGCGCGGCCAGATCGCCCACTGCTTTATGACTGCAACGATCGCGACTTTGGCCCAGGACGAGCCCGGGTGTTGCGCAGTCACACTCATGACTGCGCGACCATTGTCGCCTCTGGGGTGTGCGTGCATGAAGCCTTGGCTGCTGCGGAGCGCTTGGCCGCAGAAGGCATCCTGGTTGGTGTGATTGATGCCTACTCAATTGAGCCACTCGATGTGGCCTGCCTGTCCGAGGCGGCCGAGGCCAGCGGTCATCTGATCTGTGTTGAAGACCACTATCGTGCTGGTGGCCTTGGTGAAGCGGTCGCAGGCCAAGTGTTGCCAGAGGTCAAGCAATGCGGCTTTAGTACGCTGACTGTGCACAAGCTACCGCGCTCAGGCGACGGCATGGCTTTGATGGCGCACAACGGCATTGATGTCGAAGGCATCTATCGCACTGCCAAGGGCGTTCATGCCGCAAGGTAGCCGACAATGAAAGTGTTGTGGTGCGAGGGACGCTCGCGGACGCACATGCTCAGCTGGCCACGGCGGTGGTGATGACGCCCCAGTGGCGCAGCCACCAGCCGAGGCCGGTCATGATCATTTGCACGGCGATGGTGCCGATGAACAGCGCAGTGATGCGACCGGTGACATCGAAGTAGCGTTGGACCAGGGCCTCGTTGCGGGTGGCAACGCGATCGTGAATCAGTTTGAGGATGACCATCACGCCGAGCGAGGCGAAGGTGGCGAGAGCCACCGCGGCAACCGCCGGTGCTGCGTCGAGGCGTTTGCCGATGACCACGCTTGCTGAAATGGTGCCGGGGCCAACCAAAATCGGCATCGCGATGGCGCCGGCCACGTTAGGGCTGTCGCCGCGTAGGCTTTCAATCGCGGCGTTGCCGCGGAACACAAACTGGCCGCCGATCGCGAGGAACACCAGGCCGCCGAAGATCTGGAACGAGGCCGGTTGGGCCATGAAGATGCGGGTGAAGATAAAGTCGCCGAGGATGGCGAAGGCGGCAAAGATGGTGGTGGTGATGACACCCGCCTTTAACAGCGTGGTGGCAAAGTGCATCGCCGTCATCGACCGCATTAACTCGACCAGATAGACCACCACCAAGAAGGGGTTGAGCAACACCAGGAGTAAGGCGGTGGCTTCAATAAATGAACCGGTGTCGGTCATGGTTGCTCTCAGTGGGATAAATCGACAGCGGCAAGGAAGGCGCAGGTGCGTTCGTGCTGCGGGTTGTGGAGCACCTGACTTGGTGGCCCCTGTTCGATGATCTTGCCGCCATCGAGCATAGCAACCCGATCGGCAAATTGCTCGACGAAGTGCAGTTGGTGGGTCACGAACAACATGGTCATGTCGCCGCTGGCTGCCAGATCGCGAATCACGCTGAGCACTTCACCCACCAATTCGGGATCGAGTGCGCTGGTCGCTTCATCGAACAGCATGATGTCGGGCTCCATCGCCAGGGCCCGGGCAATGGCCACGCGCTGCTTCTGGCCGCCGGAGAGTTCGGCCGGATAGGCCTCGCCTTTGTCGCCGAGGCCAACGCGTTCGAGCAGGGCGGCGGCTTGCTGGCGCGCCTCGGCGGCACTGCGACCGGCGACCAACTGCGGTGCTAGGGCGATATTGCCGATAACGTTGAGGTGCGGAAACAGGTTGAAGTGCTGGAACACCATGCCGATGCGCAGCGCCAAGCGCTTTTGCTGGGCTCGCGCCGCGCGGTCCAGCTCGCTGGGATTGTGGGGCGGCCACAGGTCTTCGCTGTCGATCTGGATCGTGCCCTCGCTCGGGGTTTCGAGCGTCATGAGCAGGCGCAGAATCGTGCTTTTGCCGGAGCCGGATGGGCCGATCAGGGCGAGATGCTCGCCCTGGGCCACGTCGAGGTCGAGGCCCTCGAGTACCGTTACCGGGCCGAAGCGTTTGCACAGGCCGCTGATATGAATGCGAGGCGTGGTCATGGCGTTTTCCTGATCATGCATGGCGAACCGGTAACAAGCGTTCGGTGAGGCGAATGCCGGCCGAGGCCAGCAAGCTCAAGGCAAGGAACAGCAAGCCCACCAAGGTAAAGGCTTCGATACCGCGGAAGTGATCAGACATGACCTCCTCGGCGCGGCCAAATAATTCGACCACACTGATCGCCGACAGCAGCGGGGTTTCCTTGAGCATCGCCACAACGTAGTTGCCGAGGGCGGGCACCGAGCGTGGCACCGCTTGCGGCACAATGATGCGCACAAAGGTAGCGGCGCGCGATAGTCCGAGGGCGCGCGCTGCTTCAAGTTGCCCGTGGGGGACGCCAGCAATACCGGCTCGGTAGACCTCGGCGGTGTAGGTCGCGTAGTGAATGCCAAGCGCAAGGATGCCGACGAGGAGGGGTGGCGCGCTGATATTCAGCGCCGGTAGCACCCCATAGAAGAGCAAGAACAATTGCACCAGCAGCGGCGTGGCGCGGATTGCCGCGAGGACCCAGCCGAGTGGCCGGCCGATATAGGCCACACCGCGCAGGCCTGCGGCCACAAGTCCGAGGACCAGCGCCAGCACGGCGCCGCCAGCGGTGGCCAGGAGGCTCGTCCACATGCCGCTGATCAGGGCAGGCATGATCTGGAGCGCAAACACGCCGTCCCAAATGGCGACGAAACGAACCGACAGGAAGCCAAGAGCGACCAAGCCTAGCCCGGCGAGCCCGGCGAGCAGCGTGTGCAGCAGCCAGGCCGGACTGCGATGCATCATGGCAGAGAGCGGGCGCGTGGTGCTCAGCAGTGCCGATCCGATGGCGCGTTGGATGCTGGCGCGCTCCATGAATTTAACCGGACCGACCAGCAACAAGCACAGGGCGCCGTACAATGCCGCCACCAGCACATAGATCAGCATCGCGTCTTGCGGTTGCGTTGCGGTGAGCGCCCGGCCGGCAGCCATGGTGTCGCTCAGGCCGATGAATAAAATCAGCGCGCTGCCTTTGGTGAGTTCGATGACCAGGTTGCCCCAGGGCGGCAGCATCATCGGTATCGCCTGCGGCAGCGCGACGCGCCACAGCGAGTTGGTGGCGTTGAGGCCGAGGGCGGTGGCGGCTTCGTGCTGTCCGCGCGGCACAGTAGCCAAGGCCCCGCGTACCACTTCGGCCAGATAGGCGCTGATATTGAGGCCGAGTACCAACATGCCGGTCAGCAGTGCTGGCAGTTCAATGCCGAGCAATTGCGGCAAGACGTAGAAAAACCAGTACAGCTGCACCAGGGCCGAGGTGCCGCGGAAGATCTCGATCCAGCAGCGTGCTGGGTAGCGCAGGATGCGGCGCTGCGCGGCGCTCGCGATGCCAATGCCGAGCCCAAAGATCACGGCAAAAAGGATACCGCCGCAGGCGACTTGCGCGGTGACCGCCAAGCCGTTGAGCAGGCGTGGGAGGTAGTCCATCACTCGGTGGCGGTGCTCACGCTCAGTTCGGCAGCGCTGACTTGGCCCGGCAACTCGGCGGCGGTGAAGCCGAACGGGGCTACCAGTTCAAGGTGCTCATCGCTGCCAATAAATGTCGCCAGTTCGGCGTTGAAGGCGTCGCGCAGCTCGGTGTTGTCGAGGTGAAAGGCAAAAGCGCCGTAGCCGTAGACGGTTTTACCATTAATCACGGGCTGCTCGAAAGGGTCGGCGCGTTGCACGTCGGCGCCCAGTTTGCTGACCAGGGTTTGAATGGTCAGGGCGGTGCCGGCGAAGGCATCGATTTGGCCGGAACGAACCGCGGCCACGGCGCTGTCGTTATCGTTGAACACTTTGACCTGCTCATCAGGAATGCTGAGTTCACGGGCGTAGCGGCGCTCAACCGTGCCTTTGACGACCCCGAGGACCGCCTTGGAGGTGGTGATCGCGGCGTAGCTATCGAGCTGCTTGGGATTGCCGGCCTGTACCAAGAAGGCCTCACCGATGCGGTAGCTGGGGTTGGTGAAGGCAACGTTGGCGGCGCGCTCGGGCGTGATGTACATGCCGGCGCCGATCAGGTCGAAGCGGCCGGCTTTGAGCCCGGGGATCAGGGATTTCCATTCCACCATTTGCATCTCGACCTCGTTGATGCCGAGGCGCTTGGCGATGATGCGGGCGATTTCTGGAGCCTCGCCGGTTACCCGGTCGTGCTCGGTGTCGAGGTAGCCGTAGGGCTCTTCGTTGGCGTAGGCCAAAACCAAACGGCCCTCAGCGCGTGCGCGTTCGAGGGCGTTGTCGGTGCTGTTTCCGTTGCATCCGGCAAGGAGGATGATCAGGCAGCAAAAGAACAGGCGCATGGGGGCGTTCCGACCAGGCTGGAGAGATCCAGCGTGTAGGGGGTGGAAATGGCCGGTCCCTCAGGCGTACTCGCGAGAGGGACCGGACTTGAGGTCAGCTGGCGACGGTGTCGTCGGCGAGGGCGTACACGCCGTTCTCGTCGTGAACTTCGTGCCCGGTGAGGGCCGGCGTGAACACGCACACCATGCGCATATCAACTTTTGCGCGCAGCAGGTGGCGGTCGTGCTTGTCGAGGGCGTACACGGTGCCGGCGCTGATCGGATGGATCACGCCGTCATCGGTGGTTTCGACCTCGCCCTCGCCCTCAATGCAGTACACCGCTTCGAGGTGGTTCTGATAGTGGATCAGGGTTTCGGTGCCGGCACGAATGATGGTGTCATGGAGCGAGAAGCCCATGCCATCATCACGCAGCAGGAGTCGGCGTGAATTCCAGTTGCCGCCTTCGATGTCGCGGTCGGTGCCGATGATGTCGTTGAGGCGTACCGTTTGCATTAGCGAGACTCCGCAAGGCTCTTGGCGCTGGCGCGTTCGGCGACGAGTTCGGCCACGGCTTCAACCAGACGGTCTAGGCCATCGTTCAGCTGCTCGACGGTGGTGGTCAGCGGGCCGAGGAACTTGAGGACGCGCCCCTTGGGGCCACAGTTCTCAATGATCAGCTTGCGCTCGTAGCACTTCTGAACCAGATCGCCGGCGAAGGTCGCATCTTCGAAATCGATGCCGTAGATCATGCCGCGGCCACGCACTTGGGCCTTGAGCTCGGGGTTGTCGGCCTTGATCCACTGCAGGCGCTGGCGCAGGATCGCGCCCTTTTCGCGGATTTCTTCCTCGAAGCGTTTGTCGCCCCAGAACGACTCCAGGGCTTCAGTGGCGGCCACAAAGGCGAGGTTGTTGCCGCGGAAGGTGCCGTTGTGCTCGCCTGGTTTCCACTGGTCGAGCTCGGGCTTCATCAGCACCAGGGCCATCGGCAGGCCGATGCCGCCGAGGCTCTTAGACAGGGTGACGATGTCGGGCTCGATATCGTAGCCTTCAAACGAGAAGAACGAACCGGTGCGACCGCAGCCAACCTGGATGTCGTCAACGATGAGCAGGATCTTGTTGCGGCGGCACAGCTCGGCCAGGCGTTGCAGCCAAGCGCGCGAGGCCACGTTAACGCCGCCTTCGCCCTGCACCGTTTCCAGGATCATCGCTGCCGGCAGATCGACGCCGGACGACGGGTCTTCGATCAGGCGTTCCATGTACGCGATGGTGTCGGTCTCGGAGCCGAAGTAGCCCGAGTAGGGCATAAAGGTGGTGCCGCTGAGCGGCACGCCCGCGCCGCCGCGGTGGTGGCTGTTGCCGGTGGCGGCTACCGCGCCGAGGGTCATGCCGTGGAAGGCATTGGTGAAGCTGATGATGTCGTGGCGGCCGGTGATCTTGCGCGCAAGCTTCATGGCGGCTTCAACGGCATTGGTGCCGGTGGGGCCGGTGAACTGCATTTTATAGTCGAGGCCGCGCGGCTCGAGGATCAGGTCGCGGAAGGTGGTCATGAAGCGCTCTTTGGCTTCGGTGTGCATGTCGAGGCCATGCAGCACGCCATCCTTTTGCAGGTAATCGATGACGGCGCGCTTGAGGCGGGGGTGGTTGTGGCCGTAATTGAGGGTGCCGGCGCCGCCCAAGAAGTCGAGGTAGTGCTGACCATCGCTGTCGATGAGCTCGCTGCCACGGGCGTTGGT
>JAQIBG010000405.1 GCA_027859175.1 Planctomycetota bacterium
GTCGATGGTGGTGATGCCACGGCAATCGAGCACCAACTCCCCGGCAGCGTCGATCACCTCAGCCAAGCCCATCAACACCGCGCTCGACAACCAGCCACAAGGCCCGGTTGGCACCACAAGCAGACCACGGTCACAACTGGCTACCGCCAAGCCTTCGCCATAATTCATGGCTGTAACCCTAACGTGGGTGGCACGAGACGGCAAGTCACTGCCGAATGGCAGTCTGAGTGGGCCGAATAGCAAGCTGTGTGGGTATTGCGTCCGGCTGCCGGCCGGCAGCATGCGCCGCCAGCCAATGACCACGCCCACCCATAGTGCACGCCATATCGGCCTCACCGGCGCCACCGGCATCGGCGTTGGCGCCATTGTTGGCGGTGGGATTTTGGCGCTGTCGGGCATGGCGTTCCAACTCACTGGCAGCGGAGCACTTCTGGCATTTGCCCTGAACGGCGTCATCGCCGTGATAACGGCCCTCAGCTTTGCCGAATTGGCCACCGCCTTCCCGCAATCCGGCGGGCCTTACGCCTTCGCCAAACGGGTATTGCCGGTGGGTACGGCCTTCGCCGTCGGCTGGGTGGTTTGGTTTGCCTCCATCGTTGCCGCCGCGCTGTACGCCGCCGGCTTCGCCGCCTTTGCTCTCGATGGCCTGCAAGCGGTGATCGGCAGCGCTTGGCTGACCGCACCCTGGACGCTCACGATCTGCTCTATCGGTGCCACCGCCGGTGCCACGGCCTTTGTGGCCCGCAGTTCTGGTGCCGGCGGCAATGCCGTGAATATCGCCAAGGTGCTGGTGTTCGCGATTCTGATTATCGGCGGTGTGATCGCGGTCATTAATCAGCGGCCCGATTGGGGCACGCAACTGAGCCCGTTCTTGCCCAAGGGCGGCGTTGGCCTGATCCAAGCGATGGGCGGCACCTTCATCGCGCTGCAGGGCTTCGACTTGATCGCCGCCGTGGCCGGCGAAGTCAAAAACCCACGCCAGGTTTTGCCTAAGGCCATGCTGCTATCGCTGGGCATCGCCCTGGTGGTCTACCTGCCACTGCTGCTGGTGGTGGCCCTGGTCGGCGTCGACCCCGAGGTATCGATCCAACAGTTGGCCGAAGCCCATCCCAACACCGTGATCGCCGTAGCGGCCGCGCGCTACCTTGGCACCACCGGTTACTGGGCCGTGATAGCGGCCGGTGTGCTCAGCATGGCCTCGGCTCTGCTCGCCAACTTGTTCGCGGCGGCCCGCATCGCCCAGGCCATGGGCCGCGATCGCACCCTCCCGGCCCAGCTCGATCGCGTGCATAAACGCTACGGCACACCGGTCGTGGCGCTGCTAACCACGGCCAGCATCGCCACCGTGATTCTGCTGGTGGCTGGCGAGGTCGGCACGGCCGGCGCTGCATCGTCTTTGATCTTCCTACTCGCCTTTGCCTTGGCCCACGTGCTGTGTCTCGTCACCCGGAGTCGCAAGCAAGACCACGAAGGATTCCGTGTGCCGTGGTGGCCGTGGACGCCGATCATCGGCGGCCTACTGTGCGCCGCCTTGGCCATCTATCAGGCGATGATGGTGCCGAGCGCCGGCGTCATCACGGTGGTCTGGCTCCTGGCTGGCGCTTTTGGCTACGCCTGGCGCTTCGGCCAACGTGCCAAGATCATGGATGCGGCCAGCGAGGCCGCTGACCCCAGCCTGCTCGAACTGCGCGGCCGCAGCCCGCTGGTGCTGGTGCCGGTGGCCAATCCCGACAACGCCGGCGTGATGGCACAAGTTGCCAACAGCATGGCGCCACCGCGAGTTGGCCGTGTCCTCCTGCTCAGCGTGGTCCGTCCGCCCAAAGGCACCATCGACCTCGACGCCGCCCTCGCCGACACCACCGCCGCCCTACACGCCTCGTTGTCGATCTCGCTGCGCGCCGGGGTTCGCTGTGAGGCCCTCGCCACGGTAGCCGCCAACCCTTGGCAAGAAATCGCCCGCGTGGCGCGCAGCCACCGTTGCGCCTCGTTACTGGTTGGACTCAGCGCCCTGGCCGACCCCAAATCGCGCGCGCGGCTCGAGCACCTCGCCACTGAACTCAGCTGCAACGTGGTGTTCTTCCGGGCCGAAGCCGACTGGACGCCGAAAAAGCTCCGCCGGGTATTGGTGCCCATCGGCGGCCGCACCGTCCACGATGCCTTACGCGCGCGCCTCCTCGCTGGCCTCAACCGGCGCAGCGATGAGACCATCGAAGTGACCTACCTCGTTGTCGACCCAAGCGCGACCGAACAAAAAGAACGCAGTCGCCGCGAACTCACCCTCACCATCCTGGTTCGCGACGAAGCCGCCGTGCCGGCCAAGGTCACCGTGCTGGCCGAAGAGGATATCGCCGGCGCAATCTGTCGCGAGGCCGACAAGCATGACCTCCTGATCATGGGCCTCGGCGCCATCGGCCGCGGCCAACGCACCCTCGGCAGCCTGACCCAGGCCGTCATCGAACGCACGCGCTGTACCACCATGCTGATCTCAGCGGGCGACTGACTCCATGCCTGACACCATCGCACCTTCGGCAGTCCAGCCGAGCACCGCGCGCTTCGGCACCTTTGGTGGCGTCTTCACGCCCTGCACCTTGACCATCCTCGGCGTGATCATGTTTTTGCGGTTCGGCCAAGTGGTTGGCAACGCAGGCATCTGGCAGGCCCTGATCATCGTCAGCATCGCCAAGTTGATCACCAGTCTCACCGCCCTGAGCCTGTCGGCGATTGCAACCAACACGCGGGTTAAAGGCGGCGGTGCCTATTATCTCATATCGCGCAGCCTCGGCATTGAGTTTGGTGGCGCGATTGGCTTGGTGTTTTATCTCTCGCAAGCGATCTCGGTGGCGATGTATGTCATTGGTTTCACCGAAGCCCTCATGGCCACCTGGCCCGACCTCGGCGACTTCACGACTATTGCCAGTCTGGTCAACCTCGGCGTATTTATTTGCGTCTTCATTGGCGCCGGCTGGACGATCAAAGTTCAATACGTGATTTTAGCCGTATTGATCGTGTCGATCTGCAGCTTCGTCGTTGGCGCCGCGGGTGCGTTCAGCACCGAAACCTTTGCCACCAACTGGCAACCAGAATTCACTGACAAGCAGTCGTTCTTCACCATGTTCGCCTTGTTCTTCCCAGCAGCGACCGGGATCATGGCCGGGGCCAACATGTCGGGCGACCTCAAAGACCCGGCCAAGTCGATCCCGCGCGGCACCCTGTGGGCGATTCTGGTAACCGGTCTCGTGTACGCCGGCTTCGCGATCCTACTCGGTGGCGCTGGCGTGCGCAGCATGCTGCAAGAAGACACCATGTCGGTGCAGCACCTGGCGTGGTGGGGCCCAGCAATCACCGCCGGCGTATTTGCCGCCACCCTCTCGTCGGCCCTTGGCAGCCTGATGGGCGCGCCACGCATCCTCCAGGCCCTCGCGCGCGACCGGGTGTTCCCAATTCTCAACCCCTTCGCGGCGGGCAGCGGCGCCTCTGGCGAACCGCGCCGCGCAACGGTGCTCAGCTTCTTGATCGCCCAGGCCGGCGTGATGCTCGGCGACCTCAATGCGATCGCCCCCATCATCACGATGTTCTTCATGATCACCTATGGGGCGCTCAACGCAGCCACCTTCGTGGAGGCTTACGCACGCAACCCGAGCTGGCGTCCGCGCTTCCGCTGGAGCCACTGGATCAGTGCCCTGCTGGGCGCCTTGCTGTGCGTTGCGGCCATGGTGTTAATCGACCCGCTGTGGGCCATTGGGTCCACCGTCACCATGGTGGTGGTGCATCGCTACCTGAAGCGTAAAGACCTCCGCGCCACCTGGGGCGACGTCAACAGCGGTGCGGCCTTTGAGCGCGCCCGACGCAACCTGCTCCAGCTCGAGCAAGAACGCTACCACCCCAAGAACTGGCGCCCGGCCGTTTTGGCGATGGGTGTCGGCAAAGACGGGCGCCAACGACTGGCGGTTTTCGCGCGCTGGATCGCCGGCCGCCATGGCCTGCTGCTCACCGGACAAGTGTTGGTTGGCACCGGCGACGACCACATCGAACGCCACCAGCGCCACCAAAAGCTCCTGCGAAAATTATCGACCGAACAAAACCTCGATGCCTTCCCAGCCGTGGTCACCGGCACTAGCCTCAGTGGCGGCGTCAGCTCTTTGGTGCAATGCTGCGGCATCGGCGCCCTGCGTCCCAACCTGGTCTTGCTTGGCTGGAGCCGCGAAACCGACAAACGCGTCGAATACCTGCGCTGCCTCCGCGTTGCCGAGCGCCTCGGGCGCAGCGTTGGCATCATGCGTCTCAACGAAGGCGAGCGTGCCCCCACCGATCCGTGGATCGTTCCGCGCGGCCCCATCGACGTGTGGTGGTTAGGGCAAAGCAACGGCGAACTCATGTTGCTGCTGGCCCACCTCCTGCGGCAGAACCAAGGCTGGCGCAGCCGCGGCATCCGCCTGCGCCGCATGCTCAGCGCCGAAGCCGGCAAGGCCACCGCCGTCGGCCACCTGCGCGAACTCTGCGCCGCCGCCCGCATCGACGCCGACGTCGACGTGATCATTGGCGACAACTTCGCCGAAACCGTCGCCCGCCGCTCCCGCCACGCCGCCCTCACCATC
>JAQIBG010000390.1 GCA_027859175.1 Planctomycetota bacterium
GCCCCTCGCCGCACCGACCTCGCCTACCTGGCGCGCTGGTTCGCCGTGCCGCTGGGCCTGACCCTGGTGGTCGACTTGATCACCAAAGGGGTGATCTTCCGCTTCCAGACCGTGGCAGCGGCCCAAGCCTATTTTGGCCAACACCCTTGGATCAGGCCACATATCAACACCGGCGCTGCCTGGAGCATGGGCGGCGACCACCCCGGCCTGATCGCAGCCCTGACGGTGGCTTTGATCCCCATTCTAGCCTTCACTTGGTGGCGCTGGTTCCGCGGCACCAGCGTGCTCGAAGACCTCGCCTTTGGCTGCATCCTGGGCGGGGCCCTGGGCAATGCGGTTGATCGCATCCACGCCATGCTGCCGAGCGGCGGGTATGGCGGCGTCCGCGACTTCATCTGGGTCGATCTCAACATGGTCGGCATCAACTACATCTGGCCGACCTTCAATATCGCCGATGTGGGCATCTCTATAGGCTTCGTAGCCCTGGTGCTCACCAGTTTTCGATCGAAGACCCCTCCAACCGACAGCCCAAGCGTACCCAGCACCTGAGTGGCCTGCCACTGATACAGCGCTTGTAGTCTGGGCCAAGCCACGGCACCTTAAGGCCGTTGTTACTCATAGGATAGGTCATCAGTTCACAAGGGAGCAGGTATGCGCCTGGATCAAGTTGCGCGTGAAATTGTCTGCAAGGTCGTTTACACCGGCCCTGGCTTGTCGGGTAAAACCACGAACCTGCAGTACATCCACGAGCGGGCGCCGAAGCAGAGTGTCGGCCAGATGGTCTCGATTGACACCGAGAGCGAACGGACCCTGCATTTCGACCTCCTCCCCCTCGACCTCGGCACGGTCCAGGGCTACAAGTGCCGCTTCGAGTTCTACACCGTCCCTGGGCAAACCTACTATGGTGCCACCCGACGCATGGTGCTCGAAGGTTCTGACGGCATCGTTTTTGTGGCCGACAGCCGGCGCGAAATGCTCGACGAAAATGTCGACGCCCTCAACGACCTGTTCGAGAATTTGCATCACCACGGCCTGCCCTCAGACCTACCTATGGTGGTGCAGTTTAACAAACAAGACCTCGGCGATTCACTCAGCCCAGACCAACTGAACCCTCTGCTGAACCCACGCGGCGTGCCGTGGTTTTCAGCCAGCGCCAAAACCGGCAGCAACATCCTCGAGACGATGAAAAAGGTCACCACCATGGTGATCGACGAAGTTTCAAATAAGGGTGACCTCAACCCGAGCAGCAATCCGCCCACCACCCAGCAAGCCCCGGCAGCATCGGCAGCATCGGCAGACCAAACCTGGATTCTGACCTGCCACACCTGCCAATCGATGCTTGAAGTGCCCAGTGCCAAACGTGGTGATATTTTCACCTGTGGTTCTTGTGGCGCTCCACTGGAAGTAGTAGACGCCGATCATGGGCAGACCAAGGCGCCCAGCAATCAAGTCAAACGCCCAACCAGCAAGCCACCACCAGCACCGCGTGGCGAGGAGTCTGGCTTCGGCATGCAGGCCGTTGGCGACCTAACGCCCTCGCATCAGTCAGCACTGACGCAAGACGCATCGGGCGCCGTGCAAATGGCCGGCCCGTTCCAACTCGACGGTTATCAGGCCGTGGCACGTCTTGACGAAAGTGTGCTCGGTCAGCGCTACCGCGTCCGCGAAACCGCAAGCGGCCGCTTCCTGCGCGCCTTGACCATGTTCCCCCAACCGATGCGCCAAGGCGGCTACCGCGGCAGCATCGAACCCGCGCTGTCGATGGCGAATCAGGTCCACCACAAGGGCATTCTCAAACTGGTGGGCATGCGCAGCCAGGGCGACGTGGTGTCGATTCTGTCGGCCGATGCACCCGATCATGAACCACTGAGCCACGTACTAGCGCGGCGCGGGCAACTTAACCCGCCGCAAGCGCTGGCGGTCATTCACCAAATGGCGCTGGCGCTCGACGAAGCCGCGCGCCACGGCGTGATCCACGGCTGGTTGCGCCCCGACGTAGTCCTGCTCAACGCCGAAGGCAACGTGCTGATTGATGAACTTGGCTTGCCCAAGCCTCACAGCTACTTGCTGCGTGAAAGCATGGGAGCCTCGGCCGCTACTGAGCATTATCTCGCGCCCGAGCATCTGGTTGGCGATTCGCCGTCTGATATTCGTACCGATATTTTCCTGATGGGCTCGCTGCTATTCCGGATGCTGTCTGGCGAGGGCTTAGTCACCGGCTACAGCGCCCACGAAGCACTGCACAAGGTCACCGCCAGTGGTTGCCGCAGCATACGCACGGTTAGCCCAGAGGTATCGCGCGAGATTGATGCCTTCTGCTCACGCATGACCGCAATCGAGCGCAAGGATCGGTTCCAAAACCATCGCGATGTGCTTGAGGCCCTCGAGCGTCTCAGCAACCAACGTCGCGGCGCTACCATGAACCTGACCCGCGGTGCGGTGCGCCCACCGCGCCGTACCACCAGCGAAGGCGGCGGCACCGCCGGCTATCGACGCACCGGACGCGGCACCGGCCCAATCGGTACCGGCACCGGCCCAATTCGACGCACCGGCACCGGCGCAATCCGCGGCACCGGCTCGATTCGGCGCACCGGCACCGGCACCGGCACCCGCCCCTTGCCCGGCGATATGACGCCACGCAGCAATGCCGCGCTCGGCAACCGCCGCAAGAAGGGCAACAACGGCCTGATCATCGTGTTGGTCATTCTGGTTCTCGGCGCCGTGGCCGTAGCCGTTGTGGTCACCCAGCGGCCCGACCTGCTTGGCCAACGCCAACAACCGGCCCCGGGCCCAGCCCCGGTCGTAACACCAACTGGCCCAGGCAGCACAACGCCGAACACCGGCCCGCAAACGACACCAGCCGGCACCGACACCACTCCGGCGCCAGCCACCGGCCCCAAGAGCAACCGCACGCTCATGGCTGAGGCTGAAAAGGCCGTTAGCGCGGCCCTGGCCAAGCCTGACGACGCCGCTCTGCGCACCGCCGCCCGCGACGCGATCGAACCGATCCGCGACATCGACCGCCGGCAGTGGTCAGGCTGGCGCCAAGCGCTCAATGAAAGCATGCCGGTTGACGGCACCAACCCGGCACCGGTCGCCACCCCCGATCAACCGGCCACCGACCCCACAC
>JAQIBG010000416.1 GCA_027859175.1 Planctomycetota bacterium
CGGCTTTTTCACTGAGCTGTTGGGTGCGTTGCTCGATCGCGCGGCTTTGCTCGCGATGAACGGTGATGCTTTGCAGCGCGGCCACGGCTCCGTGGAGACGTCCGTCTTCCTCGTGGTGAACCGGCGACAACGTGAGATCAACCCACACCGAACGGCCGCGCGCTGACCAACAGCGAAGATCTGGCAGGCGCAGCGCTTTACCGTGCTGGGCCAGGGCAGCGAAAGCCTGGTCAATGCGTTGGGTGGCGCCGGGGTGAACCCACTCCTGCAGTTCGCTGCCAAGCAGGTCGTCGGCACTGGTTCGGAGCATGCGAATCAAATGCGGGTTGGCAGTACGGATGCGCCGATCATGAGCGGTGATCTCAGCAAGGCCGACCGCGGCCTTGGCAACCATGGCCGACAAGACTTGCTCGCGCTCGGCCAGCATTGCTTCGGTGCGCTTGCGCTCGTCGATATCGATACAGCAGCCAACGAAACCGCCAGCGTCGCTCGGCTCACAGGCGTCTTCAACCCAGCGAAAGCGACCGGTTTGGTCGCGCAGGCGATATTCAACGCGGAATCGACCTGTGCCGCGCTCGAGTAGGGTGCTTAGGGAACGACAGAGTTCTTGGTCGGAAGGAAAAACAGCGTCAAGCCAGGCCGCTTGGGCGTCTGTGGGTGATTGCGAGGCCAGGCCCGTGAACGCATACCACGCGCGGCTAAACCAGTGGCGGTGACCACGGCGATCGGCCTGCCACAGCATGGCCGGCGCTGTGTCGGCCAGGAGTTCGAACTCGGCCTCGGCGCGTTTGGCGCGCTGATGGGCGTCGACCGTGTCTTGTTCTTGCTCGGCGAGAAGCTTTTGCGTGTGCCAGGCAAGGCGCGCGCGGTGCAGTGCCTGTTCCAAATCATGGGCCGTAGCAGTGCGCTCGATGCAGTCGTGAATACCGGCCTTGAGCGCGGCGGCCGATTCCGCGCCGGCCTCGCAGATTGCCACCATCGGTGCCGGCAGTGGGCGGCGTCCGTTGCGCGATAGGTGCGCGATGAGGGCCGGCACGTTGGACCCGGGTAGGCGTAGATCGATAACGGCTGCTTGAGGTCGTTCACGTTCGATCAGGTCGAGTGCGGGGTCGAAGTCTGCAACCGTGGTCACGTGGACGGTGGCACCCCGAGCGACCTCCTGCACGGTGGCCACGAGTTTGTGGGTCAGGGCCTGGTCAGCGCTGATGATGACAAGGTGGCGCAGCGGGTCGAGAGTGACGGCGGTATGCGGCATGGCAGGACTTGGGCATAGGGACTACGGCGGTCGGCACCAGCGGTTTGCGGGATATTCCGGATGGCCACACCGGCCTGGTCGGGCATGCTTCGGCCATGCCGGACGCGCACATTCTGGTGGTCGACGACGATCCAGCCCAACTTGCGATTCTTGCGCGGGTGTTGGCGCATGCGCGCCCGGAGTGGTCGATTACGGCAGGTCAGGCCGATGCGGCCTGGCTTGCGGCTTTGGCGGCTGATCCGCGAACCGTGTGCGTCGGGGTAGACTTGGTGCTTCTCGACCACCGGCTTGGGTCGGTGTCGGCCCTGGATTTGCTTCCTGCGTTTGCGGAGCGTGCGGTACCCGTGGTGGTGATGACCGGCAGCCTGGGCAGCGTCGACTCAGCCGCATGCTGTGCGGCTGGTGCGGTGGCTGTGGTTGCCAAGCCGTATGGTTTGGCGGAGGCGGCGCAGGTGCTGGATGTCTGCGACCAAGCGATCAACTGAATAAACTCCTGTTTATCACGCAAGGCATTTGTGGGCAGCGGCTTACGCATTCGCCTAGGCGGAATGACCGAGTTTAACCTGAGCTGTGATATGGTAGCCCTGTGAGGAGGGAACCCATGTCGGGCACCACAGCTGGAACTGAGTCAGGACAGCACGAAGCGGTAGGCGGCGGGATTCCGCCGGTGGATGCGCTCACGGCGCTCGCGATTCTTGGCCAAGACCTGCGCTCCGTATTGGTCGGTACTGCAGGCGTTGCTGAATTGGCCTGCGCGCAAGACTCACCAGAACCGATGTGCCTGGAGCGGATTCGGCGTGGCCTCGACGGCGCGCTTGGTTTGGTGGATGATCTTTTGTCCTTCGCTGACACCTATGTGGGCGATGCGTCCCGCTTCACGCCGGCTGAATTGATCGGTGAGTGTATCGCGCGGGCCCGAGCGCAGGTCAGTCAAGACGCGGTCGTGATTCGTAGCGTGCTCTCGAGCGGGAGTGACCGCGTTGTGCACGGTGATCGTGGTGGCGCCGAGTTGTTGATCACCCTACTCCTGCGCCGTGCCATTGGCCGGGCGAGTCGGGGTGAGATCAGCGTCATGATCGGCAGCGTGGAGGCCGAAGCCGGCGCTGATTTATGCTTAACGATAGCCGACGGGGTTACTGGTGCGAAGGCGCTTGCCTATGACCGCGAGGCGCAGTTGGTGCGCGGCGTTGCGGCGCAACTGGACGGGGAATTATTTTTAACCGATACCGAGTGTCGGCTGCGTTTGCCGTGCCATCACGGTGAATCTTCTGGTGCCCACGAAGCGATTGCTAGCAACGCGCCGATCATGCGTGGACGAACTGCCTTGGTGGTTGACGACGACCCAGCGCTGCGCCAAGTCTATACAACCCTGCTTGAGGATCTGGGTGCCAGCTGTGACGAGGCTGCCGACGGCCTTCAGGCCCTTGAGCGCTGTCGAACCACCCACTACGATGTCGTGTTGATGGATCTGAATATGCCGCGAATGGACGGCTTTGCCGCTACTCGTGCCATTTGCCGCCTTGAGCAGGAGCCACCGCCGATTGTGGCGATTACCGCCCTGAGCGATCGCCAAGTTGGTGTCGATTGCCTTGCGGCTGGCGCCGTACGGTGTTTACGCAAGCCGCTCCAGCGGCCGCAGGTTGAAGCTGCGCTTCGAGATTGCTTGACGTCAGACGCCGAACAGCCTGAGCCCGTGATAACGCCAGAAGCTTTCGACCCTGATGGCCCACGACAAACGCTGGAGTTGATGGGTGGGGGCGCCGATGCGATACGAACCATTCGCAGCCTGCTTGAGAGTTTTCAGGTCGCCACGCCTGGCATGGTGGCGGAGTTGCGTGCTGCCATCTCTAGCGAGGATAGCGCGGCGGTACGGCGTCTGACCCACACCCTCAAATCCCGGGCTGCCGCACTCGGCCTGGTTGGCGCGGCGGCGGCTGCGGCTGAACTGGAGGATCGGGCGGCGGATGATCAGCTAGGTGAGGCGGCTAGCGCCTTGCTTACTGATTTTGAGTCGGCGCGCGCGGCGGGGATCGATCCGCTGGAAGCCTATTTGAGCCTGGAGGCCGGGTCATGAGTCGTGCTGTTCGATCTAATGCCGAGCGCTGGCCAGACCAGTGTTTATTCATCATCGATGACGATGAGCACTGGCTGCAGGTCATGAGCCAGGCGTTGGCCTCCCTTGGATGGCATCAAGTTCGCACCCTGTCGAATCCTTCGTTTGCGGTTCAACTCGCGGGCGAATTCCGCCCAGCCCTGGTGTTGCTTGATCTGCTGATGGCCGATAAGGACGGGCGTCAGGTTTTGCGCGAAATGCGCACTGCCGAACCCGACTTGCCGATCGTGGTCATCACCGGGCTTGATGCGGTAGACGCTGCGGTGGAGTGCATGCGCGCCGGAGCGAGCGATTACCTGACCAAGCCCCTGAGCCGAGCTGCGCTTGAACAAGCCTTGGTGCGGGCCACTGCGGCTCCGGATCCGGCCGAAGGCGACAACGATGGCGCCGATTTTTCCGAAGTTTTGAGTGATCTTGACCAACTGCCAAATTTCAAAGAGGTGCCTGATCTCTTGATTGAGGAGGCCTTGCGCCGTTCACAGGGCGTGGTCAAGGATGCCGCGGAGATGTTAGGCATCTCGGCTCAGGCAATCTGCAATCGCAAGCGCCGTTCGCGCGACGACTAGCTTTAGCGGTCAACTTTTGGGCCCGTCGGTCGCGAGTAGGTACGCCCCGCGGTGACTTGATGTCGAGCCATCATCCATGGACTCGTAGGGCCCTCAGGGCAGGCTGTGCGGGTCATGGCTGAGGAGCATAGTTCAGACGCTTCAGATGCGCCGACGTTGCCGCAGGGCACGCCGGCACCACCGCGTAATGATGACGCCACCGTTACCACGCCGATGCGCAATACGCCGGTGACGCTGCCGGCTGGCGCAACGCCGCCAACCATGACCGCGGCCGCCATTGGTGGGCAGGCAGTGGAGCTGGTGATCGGAACCCAGTTCGGTCAGTACCGTATTGAAGCGGGGCTGGGTCAGGGCGGCATGGGTGTGGTGTATCGTGGCATTGATGTGCAGCTCGAGCGCACCGTGGCGCTCAAGGTGATGCGGCCTGAGCTCGCCGCCGACCCGCACTTCAAAGAGCGCTTCCTACGTGAGGCCAAGACGGCTGCCAGCGTGATGCATCCGAACGTGGTGACGCTGTTCGCCGCCGGCGAACAGGCTGGTTGCTTGTACATGGCTTTTGAGTTTGTGGCCGGCGGCGACGTGGATGTGCGCATCAAGCGCGGTGGGCCATTACCGGTGCCCGATGCTTTGCGAATAATTGCTGAATGCGCTCAGGGCTTGGACGCGATTCATGAGGCCGGTCTGGTCCATCGCGATATCAAGCCACATAATATTTTCCTCGATGACAAGGGGCGCGCCAAACTTGGCGACCTGGGGCTAGCGCGCCAGACCGGTGGCGATGATCGCCTGACCATGACCGGTGTCGGCTTGGGTACCCCAGCCTATATGAGCCCCGAGCAGGCGCTTGGCCAGGCCGACGTTGATATTCGTTCAGATATCCACGCGCTTGGCGCCACCTTGTATGCGATGCTGGGTGGCGAAGCACCGTTTGATGGTAACTCGCCGTTCGCGGTGACCAACGCGGTGATCAATGGCGATCGGCCCTCGGTGCGGGCGCGCAATCCGGCGGTGAGTGCGCAGGTAGAGGCCGTGATATTACGCGCGATGGCGCGTGATCGCAAACAGCGCTACGCCACGCCGCAGGCCTTATTTGCCGCCGTGGCCGGTTTGGATGAGATGGCCACGGTGTACGGCGGTAGCGCGAGCGGCCTGGCCGCTGTTGCGGCCCCTGCTAGCGGAGCCACGCCGGTGACGGTGTTGGCCAACCCGGCGCCATCGCAGGGCATGAATCACAGCCCAGGGCCGCAACCACCACGGCCCCGTCGTTGGGGTTCGATTTTTGGTTTGGTTGCGGTGGTGCTGGCACTCGGTGGCGGTTTATCGCTGAGTTTGCGTGGTGGGGGCTCGGTGCCAGATACCGCCGCTGCACCTGATCAGCGCCTTGCGCGTGGACCGGCACCGGCTGCGCCTGCTGGCGAGCCGGTTGACTTGGTGGCCGAAGATGCCGGTGCGCCCACAGTTGCTGCGTCAGCTCCTGCTGCGAGTGCCTCGGTCCCCATGCCGTCAGCGCCGCCAGATCCGGCTGATCAAGCGCGGGTTGATCTCGCGGCCTTGGGCGACCCGTCCCGCTTGCGCCCCGCTGGGGTGGCCACGGCGAGCGCCGCCGTGGTAGCGCTAGCCGCTTTGGCTCCTAAGGACCCCGCGGTGGCGTCGTGGCGTGCCAATATCGAACGCGTTGAAGCCCAGGTGCAGTTGGCGCAGGCTGAGGCGGAGGCGCTGGCTCGTGCTGAAGCTGAGCGCGAAGCCGCCGCCCAGCGCGAAGCGCAGGCCCAGGCCCAGGCTGTAGCCGAACGCCAGGCCTTGGCGCGCCGTGTCGAAGCTGAGCGCCAGACCGAAGCCAAGCGCGTGGCTGATGCGAAACGCGCAGCTGACGCGAAGCGCCTGGCGGAAGCGCAGGCCCAGTCGGAGCTCCCTGCGGCACATGGGCCGGTGGCCCGTATTCGCACCGCGATTAAAGACAGCGCCTACGTTCAGGCTCTGTCGCTCTACCAGTCGCATGCTGGCGATCCGGCGGTGCGGGCGATTCAACCCGAGCTTGAGCGTGCCGTGTTGCCGTGGGCACGTCGCGCGGTGAGCGCCGAGCGCTGGCAGCAGGTCCTTGCGGCCTTGCCATCGAGTGCGGCGGCTACTGAGGCAGCGGCGGTGATTGCGGGCCTAGCGAGTATTGGTTTGACCGGTCCTAGCGAAACGATCCGCCACGCGGTTGGCAGTCGCGCTTTATCGGAGGTGATCGCAGAGGCCAAAGACGGCGCCCTGATTCTGTTGGCCGGTGGTGTGTATGCGCTCGACGGCTTGGACATCAAGCGCCCGGTATTCATCGTTGGTGATCACGCGGTGCGCTTGTCTTTTGCTGGTCGGCGCGGCTTGGTGCTGCGTACCGAGTTCATGGTTCTCAGCGGCGTGAGTATTGTGGCTGGGAGCCCCGATGCCGGCCCGCGCGAAGCCCTCACCGTCAAATCGGGTCGTCCGGTAATCAGTGCATGCACAGTCGAGGCGCCAGTTGCTACCGGCATGCTGGTGGCGGGTCGTCGCACGGCGCCGACGGTGATCGATGTGGAGATACGCGGCGCCGGCCGGCGTGGTCTGCACTTAGATGGAAATGCTGGCTTATGGCAGCGCTGCCGCATCGCTGACAGCGGCGAGCAGGGCGTGTATTTCGAAAGTGGCGGCGAGGCCGAATTGGTGGCTTGCAGCATTGTCAACAATAAGGGCGGCGGCGTGCAGACCTATAATGCTGGGGAGGGCACCCTTCGTGACTGCATGGTGCAGGCAAACGGCGCGTATGGCCTGCGCGTGACCGACGGATCACGCATCCATTTCCTTGGTGGCGAAGTGACCGGGAGCCCCAAGGGCGGCGCTTCGGTTGAAGACGGCTCAGAGCTGACCATCGAGCGCGCGCGCTTGCATGCCAATGCGCAGGCCAACGCAGAGGTGGCCGACGGCGGCGAACTGACCCTCACTGATTGTACCGTCGAGGGTGGGCCGCAGCTTGGTGTGGCGGTGCGCTCTGGTGGCGAGCTGACGGGGACGGGTGGCGCTGTGGTTGCGAATCCGCTGGTGGGCATTCGCGTTGAAGATGGTGGCCGCGTCACCTTGGATGGTGTGAGTCTGCGGGCCAATGGCGTTGCCTTGCATGCAGCGCGCGGGGCCCGCGGCAGTGTGACGGGCCTGCGCTTCGAGACAAATCTACAACGCGATGTGCAGCGCGACGAGGGGTCGCGGATCGATGGATTGCCTTAGACCCTGCTAGTGCTCGTGCGAGTGGGGCGCGTGTGACTGCTCGCGCGCCAGCACCCCCGGCCTCACACTCTGGCGGGCGTGTCCCGATTGAGGAAATATAGTAATGGCCGTGGCGGTGCCGTCTGGACGCCGGTGCATCCAGACGGCGCAGCGAGGTCAGTGCTCGATCCGTGACACGTCGCGAACCGCGCCCTTGTCGGCGCTGAGGGCCATGGCGGCGAACACGCGCAGCGCAGGTGACACCGCGCGCTTGCGATCAGCCGGCTTCCACGGCTTGGCGCTGGCGTCCATCCCGGCCCGACGACGTTCGAGTTCGGCGTCGTCGATTGCAATGCGGATCACGCGCTTGGGGATGTCGATCTCGATGGTGTCACCGGCTGCCACCAGGCCGATGTTGCCACCGGCTGCTGCTTCGGGCGAGACGTGGCCGATCGACAGGCCCGAGGTGCCGCCGGAGAAGCGACCGTCGGTGATCAGCGCGCAGGCCTTGCCGAGCCCCATCGACTTGAGATAGCTGGTGGGGTAGAGCATTTCCTGCATGCCAGGACCGCCGCGTGGGCCCTCGTAGCGAATGATCACCACGTCGCCTTCCTTGACCGACCCACGCAGGATGCCGCTGACTGCGTCGTCTTGGCTTTCAAAGATCACCGCCGGGCCGGTGAAGCTGAGGCAGGACTCATCGACGCCGGCGGTTTTGACGATGCAGCCGTCGGGCGCCAAGTTGCCGTAGAGCACAGCTAGGCCGCCATCTTGCGAATAGGCGTGATCAACCGAACGAATGCAGCCGGCTTGCCGGTCGAGGTCGATGTCCCAGGTCTTCGATTGCGAAAAGGCGATCTGAGTAGGCACCCCGCCGGGGGCGGCGCTGTACAGGCGCACAGCGGCGGCGGCACCGCCGGTGATGTCCCAGGCTTCGAGCGCTTTGGCCATAGACGGGCTGTGCACGGTTGAGCAGTCGCGGTGGATGAGTTTGGCGCGGTCGAGCTCGGCCAGGATGCCCACCACGCCGCCGGCGCGGTGCACGTCTTCCATGTGGTAGTCGGGGGTGGCCGGGGCCACCTTGCACAGGCAGGGCGTGGAGCGCGACAGACGATCGATGTCGGCCATGGTAAAGTCGACGCCGCCTTCGTGTGCGGCCGCCAGTAGATGCAGCACGGTGTTGGTGGAGCCGCCCATGGCGATGTCGAGGCGCATGGCGTTTTCAAAGGCTTCTTTGCGCGCAATCGAGCGCGGCAGCACTGACACATCGTCGCCATTATAATAGCGATGACACAGGTCGACGATGACGCGGCCCGCGCGCAGGAACAGCTCTTCGCGGAAGGCATGGGTTGCCAGCGTGGAGCCATTGCCGGGCAAGGACAGACCGAGGGCTTCGGTCAGACAGTTCATCGAGTTAGCGGTGAACATGCCTGAGCAGGAGCCGCAGGTGGGGCAGGCGCTGCGTTCCAGGGTGGCGCAATCTTCGTCGGAAACCGCGGGGTCGGCGGCGCCCACCATGGCGTCAACTAGGTCAAGCGCGTGTTCGGCGCCATCTTCAAGCACGGCTTTGCCGGCTTCCATCGGGCCACCCGACACGAACACCGCCGGGATGTTCAGGCGCATCGCAGCCATCAGCATGCCCGGCGTGATCTTGTCGCAGTTGGAGATGCACACGAGGGCGTCGGCACAGTGGGCATTGGCCATGTACTCAACCGAATCGGCGATCAGGTCGCGCGAGGGCAGCGAATACAGCATGCCGCCGTGACCCATCGCGATGCCGTCATCCACCGCGATGGTGTTGAACTCTTTGGCGACGCCGCCGGCGGCTTCGATCTCGCGTGCCACCAATTGACCGAGGTCTTTCAGGTGCACGTGGCCGGGCACAAACTGGGTGAAACTATTGACGACGGCAATAATCGGCTTGCCGAAGTCATCATCATCCATCCCGGTTGCGCGCCACAGGGCGCGGGCACCGGCCATGTTGCGGCCGTGGGTCGTGGTTTTGGAGCGCAGTTCTGGCATCGTCAAATCTCCGTTCGGCGCATGGTTGTAGCGTGGTGATGGCGAATGCCACCGGCTACGTCGCGCTTGGACCTTGCGTATGCGGCCGCTCATTGAAGGCTCGACTGCGATGCAGGTAGCTGATTGCCAAGAACTGGCCTTCCCTGGTGACCGGGTGGCCTTGATTGACCCGTGCCGGTTCGGCTTGGCGGCGATCTAAGCGATGTGGCCTTTTGCCAGCATCAGCGATTGGGAACTCAAGTGGTCGTGGGACACCGATGCCCCGGCCGAGTGGACGCTGCAGGTGGAGGTGAGCCGAACTGGGCGGCGTTCGCGTGGCCTGTTTGGCCTGCTCGACAGCCCATCGATGGTGGGCGCGATTCCTGAGGCCACCCGCATTGAGGGCCTGGTGCGCGCCGGCAAAGACGACGTGCTTGGTCAGCGCTGCGTCTTGGTGTTTCCTGGCAAGATGTGCCCAGGCCTGGCCGCTGGCGACACGGTGCGGCTATCGGTGCGCGCGGGCGGCGATTGTTTTGCGATTGAGCAGGTGTCGTGACCGCTGCGACCTTAGCCGTGGTCGTCGTGCTTGGGGTCTACCTAGTCCTGGTGGTGATCGCCTTCCTGCTCCAGCGGCGCTTAATTTTTCCAGCGCCGGGCGCGAATCCATTTTTTCCGCCGGCCTGGGAGGGCTGTCGCATCAGCATCGAGCACGATGGGATTGCGTTTAGCGGATGGATCATCAGCAATACCCAGGCCCGCCGCGAGGGGCTGCTGTTGTACTGCGGTGGCAATGGTGAAGAGGTCAGTTGGAACTGCGAGACCTTTGCCGATTTTGATGTCGCGCACGTGGCCTTGATCAACTATCGCGGCTACGGCGGCACGCCGGGTTTGCCCAGCGAGCGGGCCTTGGTGGCCGATACCCGTGCCTTACTTGATGAACTGCAGCACCGCACCGGCGTGGCCGATGAGCAGACCGTGTTGATGGGCCGCAGTATCGGTACCGGGGTGGCGGTGCAGGCCGCTGCTGGGCGACGCTTAGCAGGGCTGCTCTTGATCACGCCCTTGGCCAGCGTGCAGCGGCTCGCTGCGCGCAGTTTTCCGCTGTTGCCGGTGCGGTGGATTCTGCGCCATCCCTTCGATAATCTCGCGGTGGCGCGTAGCACCGAGTTGCGGGCCGAGATGATTGTGGCCGGCAATGACGAAGTGATTCCGCCCGGTGAGGCCGCGCTGTTGGCGCAGGCCTGGGCTGGCCCCTGCGAATCGGTGACTCTGTCGGGTAGCGGTCACAACACCGTTCATGACCATCCGGGCTATCTCGCGGCGGTGGATGCTGCGCTTGATCGCTTGCTGCCGAGCGCGGGCCTTGCGCCGGCCGCCACAGCGCCAGATTCCTCTGCGTGAGCGAGGTCGATCCCTTGGTGAGCCATGCCCGCTTGGCGGGGCAAACGCGCGGCGTGATCCGGCGCTTGGCTGGCTTTCAGCGTGGTCGGCACCGGGTGCCCGAGGAGCACGACGCAGCGGCCGAGCGCTTCTTGGTGCAGGCCGGGGCCGACACCGTGGCCGAACGCGCGGCCGAAATCCATGCCGCGGTGCGCAAAGCCTTTGGCTACACGCGCCGGAAGTTGGTGCTGGAACAGATCGATGCTTCGGCCTCGATCCGCGCGCCCGACTTCGCGCTGCGTCTGTGGCTGGAGCAAGACCCCAAGGATCCCGCAGCCTGGATCATGCCACTCGAATTGGGCGGCTTTGCCAGCAGTGCCGTGCTTGAGAACCCGGCTCTGCATCAAGCCTTCAACGCCTGGTGCGACCGCATCGTGATCAGCTTGCCGGCCGGTAGCGACGTCCTGGCTCGCGTAGACGCCCTAGAAGACGCCGGTTTCACCACCGGCCTCGACTACGACCCGACCGGTGCCTGGCTCGAACTCATCGTCCCGCGCGACGACCTCGTGCTGCGCATGACCCCCAACGAACTCAGCCTGCGCCTAATCACCGGCCCCGACCTGCCTGCCCTCATTACCCGCGGCCGCCAACTCGTGCTCAGCCTCGCCGGCGACGACACCGGCCTCCTCGGGTAGCGACCTTCGGGGTAACTTGGATTTGCGCCAGGGCGCCAGGACGCCAGGGTGAGCGCGTTGGGTTTGCTGCTTTGTTCACGCGGTTGGGTCGGGCTAGGCTTGGTTCTGTGATGTGGTGAGATCGAGCGCTGGGAGCCGCCCTTTTCAATCTGGCGCCCTGGCGCCCTGGCGCCCTGGCGTCCCGGCGCCCTGGCGTAAATCGCCAACTATCACCCACCACTTTGCCCACATCACGATGGCTAGAGCGAATCTGAACGGCGGGGTGGAAATCGGCTCTTCACACGTCGGGGTCTGGCGCTGTGCTGCTGCGCCCGGAGGTGCGTATGGACGCTGCGATCGAGAACCGCGTTGATGAGCTGCTGAGCAAGATGACCTTGGCCGAGCAGGTGCTGCTGTGCCATGCTGGTAGCAAGTTCGCCGTCAGCCCGATTGAGCGGCTTGGGATTCCTGAGTGGTCGATGTCGGATGGTCCGCATGGCGTGCGGCGTGAGATCGCGCGTGACAGTTGGGATCCGGCCGAGGGTGTCGATGATCTGGCGAGCTACCTGCCCACTGGCACGGCCCTGGCCGCGACCTGGAACCCCGAGCTCGCGCGTCTGCATGGTGAGGTGCTGGGTGCTGAGTCGCGTGAGCGCGGCAAGGATGTGATTCTCGGGCCCGGCATCAATATCGTGCGCTCGCCGCTGTGCGGCCGCAACTTCGAGTACTATGCCGAAGATCCCTATCTGATCAGTGAGCTGGTGGTGCCCGCGATCGAGGGCATTCAAAGCCAAGACGTGGCGGCCTGCGTGAAGCATTACGCCTGCAACAGCCAAGAGCTGAATCGCCACGGCGTTGACGCCATCATTGATGAGCGGACCCTGCGCGAAATTTACCTGCCCGGCTTTGAAGCCGCCGTGGTGCGCGCCAAGGTGCTGACTTTGATGGGCGCCTACAATTTGGTGAATGGCCAGCACTGCTGCCATCATGAGTATTTGCTCAACACCATCCTCAAGGGTGAGTGGGGCTTTGAGGGCTCGGTGATTTCAGACTGGGACGGCACCTACAGCACTGAGGAGGCCGGTCGCTTCGGTCTCGACGTGGAGATGGGCACCGGCAAGGCCGACTATGAAGACTACTACCTCGCGGCGCCGTTCCGGGAGGCGATTGAGCGCGGCGAGTTGCCGGCGGCATTGGCTGAAGACAAGGCCCGGCGCAACCTGCGCGTGATGGTGGCCACCAAGGTTCTCGACCCCGAGACCCGCAAGCCGGGCGCACGCAACACCAAGGCCCATCAACAGGCCGCGCGTCGGATTGCCGAAGAGGCCGTGGTCTTGCTCAAGAACGACGCTGCGCTGTTGCCGCTGGGCAGCGATGTGAAATCAATCTTGGTGCTTGGTGACAATGCCACTGTGAAACATCACGCCGGGGGCGCCTCGTCGGCGGTCAAGGGCCTGTATGAAGTCACGCCCCTGGAGGGGATTCGCGCTGCTGCTCCGGTTGGTTGCACGGTGACCCACATGCGTGGTTATCCGTCGGAGGCCGGTGGTAGTCACATCGACACCGCTCTGCTCGGTCTGGCCGATGCGGGTGCGGGCGTGCGTGGCTGGCGCTGTAATTTCTATGACAACCGGCATTGCGGTGGCGAGCCGCGCGTCACCCGCCCGGTTGACCGCGTTGACCTCGACTGGCGCAGCGGTCGCCCCTTCGATTGGCTCGACGGCCGCGAATGCAGCGCCGAATTTATCACTGAGCTCACGCCGCAGGTGAGTGGCACCTATCGCTTCGTGCTCGATGGCGCCAACGTGGCCGGCCTGGGTCTCGGGCGTGGCAATCTGATCACGCGCTGGGAAGCCGGCGGCCCTGACTTGGTGACCAAGGACGTGGAGCTCGAGGCCGGTCAGAATTATAAACTGCGCGTGTTCTTCCGGCCCGATGAGGATGCTGGCAAAGATACCGTGCGTTTGACCTGGCAGCCGCCTGGTGCGAGCAGTGAAGACGCCGGCTTGGACGCGGTGCTGGCTGCCGCCCGCGCGGCCGACGCGGTGATTGTGGTGGGCGGCCTGTCGCACCAGTACGACACCGAGGGCGCCGATCGTGCCGACATGGACTTGCACGACGGCCAGAACGAGCTGATCAGCGCAGTGGCAGCGGCTAATCCGCGTACGGCCGTGGTCTTGGTTAGTGGCTCGCCGATGGCGCTGCCGTGGATCGATGTGGTGCCGGCGGTGGTGCAGCTGTGGTATGCCGGCATGGAAGGCGGCCATGTGCTGGGTGACGTGGTGTTCGGTGCGGTCAATCCGTCCGGCAAGTTGCCGATGAGCTTCCCGGTGGCGCTGCAGGATTCGCCCGGCCATCAGCTCAAGGACTACGACGCCGATGTGTGCCGTTACGTCGAGGGTGTTTTTGTGGGCTACCGCTGGTTCGACGCCAAAAATATTGCGCCCCTGTTCCCCTTTGGCCACGGCTTGAGCTACACCAGCTTCGCCTACCGCGATGTTGAGGTCTTGCCCGGTGACGGTTCAGACGAGCGTGTGGCTGAAGTGCGCATGACCTTGGCCAATACCGGCAGCTGTGCCGGCAGCGAGGTGGTGCAACTCTACATCGAGCCGCCAGCGGGCGATCTGCCGCGCCCACCGCGCGAGCTCAAAGGATTTGCCAAGCTGACCTTGGCGGCTGGCGAAGAACGTCAGGTTGCCTTCGTGATCGACCGCCGTGCCTGCAGCGCTTTCGTTCCCGACGCCGCGGCCTGGCTTGCGGCGCCGGGCACGTATCAAGCCGTGCTTGGTTCCTCGAGCCGCGATCTGCGTTTACGTGGGAGCTTCAGCCTCGGGTAGGGCGCGATTGTGGGGTGTGGTTCTGGGTCCTGGGTCCTGGAACGCCTGCAAGCAGGCTTGGGCGCGGGGTCGGCTGCCCCGTACCCCACCGATGGGGCTGGTCGTGTTCTCCCCCGGCTGTCTCCAGGATCCAAGCGCCGCTAGGCGCGTACCAGGACCCAGGACCCTGACCATACAAGCCCAGGCCCGACGCTCCCGTCTATGACTGCGTCTTCGGTGCGTCGTCGTCTGGCTGCGCGGCTCTGCGTTCATCCTCGGTACAGGCCAGACCGGGCGGACGATGGCCATCAGCGCTGCGTGCGACATTGGTGCGTTCGCGCCGCTTGGCTTCATCCGGGGTTTCGTCATCGGGAATGCTGGGCGCAAGCTGACTGGGCCGGTGCGGACTCTGGGGGCGTTTCGAATTAGCCATGGTGCCATTCTAGCGTCGCGCTGCTACGATTCCGTTTCGTGAATGCCGGAGTTAACAGGGGTGAGTCGCTAGTGCGGCTGTGCTACGATGCCCCCATGCAGAATAAAGTGCACGGTTCCTCTACTTCGCGCCATGGCGGGCCCTCCGAGCCGGCCGCCACGCGGCGCAGTGGGCGCCACCAGCAAGCTCCGCTCGGTGTTCGTGACGGCTATGCCGTGGTGCTGCTGTTTGCGCCGACCTTGTTCTGGGGTCTTCTCGTGCTGTTCAGCGAAACGGCACGGTCGTGGCCCTATCTGCATGTAACCGCCTTGGCAGTACAGATACCCGCTGGCCTGATCGCCGCGCTATTGCTGCTATCGACGCGTCGTCGTCACCCCGCCAACAAGGAATAACAATGAGTAACGTTAAGGTCCTCGCCTTTGCCGGCAGTTCCCGCCTGGGTTCGTATAATGCCCGCCTTCTCACCAGCCTAGAACACGACGTTGCGAGCGCTGGTGGTGTCATCACGCCGCTTGATCTTCGTGATGACTTGGCCCTGCCGCTGTACGATGCTGATCTGGAACAGCGTTCGGGCGTGCCGCTTGGGGCGCGGCGCTTGCAAAAATTGTTTGCCGAACACGCAGCTCTGATCATCGCGTGCCCTGAATATAACGGTGGCTTACCGCCGCTGCTGAAGAATGCGCTCGACTGGGTGAGCCGGCCCCTCCCTGGCCATGATGAGCCCAATTCTGCGGCATTCCGCGGCAAGGTTGTGGGTATTGTGAGCGCCTCCCCTGGCAGCGGTGGCGCGGCTGGTGCTGCCAATCACCTGGCAGACTTGCTGCGCGACCTGCGCGCAGAAGTGGTTGATCCAATCGTATCTTTGCAGCTTACCGATACGGACTTCAGCGCCGGTGAATTACAGGCTGATCATGCCGCTTGGCCACAGTTGCGTGAGCTGGCTGAGTCAGTCGTGGCCAGGGCCAGCGCCCATAATGTGCTGGACGGTCAGTTCAATCATGCCCGTTAGCACCGGCATGAGTTGAACGTCTAGTCTGAGCCCCGGCTCTGCACGCTGGCGCTGCTAGCCATGTCTTCACTGGGTGTCTGCGCTGAGCACCGCGTGCGCCCGACTACAATGCGCGCACCGCGGCGATTGGTCAGCCAGTTCCAGATCCAGCTGATCATGACCACCACCCGTGAGCGGAATCCGATCAGCAGTGCGACATGGACCAGTGCCCACACCAACCAGGCCGGGAAGCCCGTCATGGTCAATAAGGGGAACTGCGCGATGGCGCGATTGCGTCCGATGGTGGCGAGACTGCCGCGATCACGATAACGGAAATTTGGGCGCGGTCGCAGGCGCAGGTCTTGCCTGATGCAGCGGGCAACGTGTTTGCCGGCTTGGATCGCAGCCGGCGCAACGCCGGGCACGCTGTGTCCATCGGAGCGGGCTGCCGCCATATCACCGATGACAAAACAGTTCGGCGCGTCGGCGAGGGACAGGTCGGCCGTGACTGGAACGCGTCCGCCGTCCATCATGGGTAGCTCAAGCTGACGTGCGATGGCGACAGCGGAGACGCCAGCGGCCCAGATCACATTGCGCGACTCGATGCGTCCACTGCCAGTTTCCACGCTGTGATCGTCAATCGCTGTGGCCCGTTGGTTCAGGCGCAGCTCGACGCCGAGTTCTTCGAGTTGGCGCTGCGCGGCCTGTGACAGCTTGGGGCTATAGTCGCGCAATACCCGGTCGCCGCTATGCAGCAGAATGACGCGGGCTTGGCTTGGCTCGATGCGTCGAAAGTCACGGGCAAGCGTATACCGCGCCATCTCAGCGATCGCCCCCGCCATCTCCACGCCGGTTGGGCCGGCGCCAATGATGACAAAGGTCATCCAAGCCTGGCGCTGTGTCGGGTCGTTGCAGGCTTCAGCCGCTTCAAAGGCTCCAAGGACGCGGCGTCGAATCGACAGCGCATCTTTGAGCGTTTTAAGGCCTGGTGCGTGCGGGCGCCAGTGGTCGTGGCCATGGTAGCTCATGGTCGCGCCGCAGGCGAGAATCAGGTAGTCATAGTCGAGCCAGCCGCTTTGTTTGAGGTGCAGGCTTCGTGCTTGTCGATCAAGTCCGATGGCCTCATCAAGCAACACGGTGACGTTTTTATTGGCGGCAAACACGCTGCGGATTGGGTAGGCGATGTCGGCTGGTTCGAGGCCTCCTGTCGCAACCTGATACAACAATGGTTGAAAGCAGTGGTAGTTGCGACGATCGATCAGCGTGATGCGCACCTGGCGACGGCTCAGCATGCGTGCTGCGCTGAGTCCGGCAAATCCGCCGCCAACGATGACCACATGAGGTGTTTCCGCTTCTGGCTGCATGGGGGCTTCTCCGAGTGCGAGCCGGCAATATAGCGGCAAGGCCTGCTGTATTCATCGCTGTGTAGTATTGCCGATGAGTGACTCCATGGCCGTGAATTGTCAGCGCTTATCTGGTGCCTTTTACGCAGTTCTACATGCCACGCATGGCGGCCACATCAGCCAGGTTGATGCCACTATTCACCGTCGATCATGGGGCCGCTCATGTTCGCGACCTGGAGTTTGTCGGTGGTGCCGCTGGGCTTGACCGTGCGCCAGCGCACCGGGCCGGCCAATATTGGCGTTGAGAGCGTTAGTCTCTTGGTGCTGTATGCTAGCTCGGTGCTGGTGCTAAGCGTTGGGGCTTAGGGCATTGTTGTTTTTGGAACCCAAGCCCAGGCCCGAAGCTCCAATCTATGACTGCGCCAGCCGCTCCTCGGCATCGTTATCGGCGATTGGCCAGTCGGTGTATGGACTGGCTTCAAAGCGACATGGCGCGGCATTGACGCGGGGGTCGTGGTTGGCTTCAAGCACCTCGAATAATTTCTTGCGCAGGGCTTCGCGTTTGGCCTGGTGAGCAGGATCGGCTGCCAGGTTGTGCATCTGATCGGGGTCACTGCGCAGGTCGTACAGCTCCTCAGCCGGGCGCTTGCCGAAGCCGAGGTCAAAGGCGTGCCTGAAGCTTGGTTCGGCGCGGCGTTCGATCATGCAGGCTTTGGCCGGGCTGGCGTCGAGGTCGGGGTAGCAGCAGAAGGTGTCTGAAACCAGTGCCTCGTGTGACGGTGCCGGGGATTGGAGGTCGTCGAGGCCGCACGGCTTGCCCATTGGCCAGCGCTCTGGCGCGAAGTTGACGATGTAGAGATGATCGTTGGTGCGAATCGCGCGTTGCGGGTAGGGCAGGTTCAAATCACGCGCGCTGGCCACATGACGTTCGCGGCCGGTGACCACGTAGTCGCGGCTGGGGTCGATCTGGCCACTGTCGGTGCTCGTCAGTAGTGGCCACAGGCTGCGGCCCACCATGCCGTCTGGCTGCGGGCATTGCCCGGCGTCTAAGAAGGTGGGGGCTAGGTCCATCAGGTTGACCATGTCGTCGATGACTCGGCCGGCTGGAATCGCGCCGGGCAGGCGTGCGCACAGCGCGACTTCACAGCCGATGTCATAGAGATTGCATTTGGCCCGCGGGAAGCCGGGAATGCCGTGGTCGCCGCTGACCACCACGAGCGTTTCGTCGAGCACGCCGCGTGCTTCGAGTTCGTCTATCAACACGCCAAGGCCGCGATCGAAGGCCATGCATTCACCGAGGTAGTCGCAGACGTCTTCGCGCATCTCCGGCACGTCGGGTAAGAAGGCCGGCAGGCGCCCAATGAGTGCGTCGGGGTCCAGGCCCCACAGCCGCTTGCCCGAGCCCCGAACCCACGCGCGGTGGGTGTTGGTGGGGCCCCACCAATAACAGAACGGGGTGTTGGGAGT
>JAQIBG010000420.1 GCA_027859175.1 Planctomycetota bacterium
GTCCTGGGACGCGCCTGGCGGCGCTTGGGTTGTGGGAACAGCCGCGGGATGCCGGACATCTTACGCCTATAGGCGGGGTATCGGGGCGGCAGCCCCGCGCCCAAGCCTGCTTGCAGGCGTCCCAGGACCCAGGGCCCAGGACCCCAAAGATAGAACCACCTTGAACAGCGCCCCAAGTGCCAACACTGCGCCGGCGCATGCAACGAATCGTAGTCGGTATGAGCGGAGGCGTGGATTCGAGCCTCACTGCAGTTCTGCTGCAAGAGCAGGGCTTTGAGGTGGTTGGCGTGACCATGCAGCTGTGGCCGTGCGGCTTGGGTGGCGGCGAGGATCCTGAGGATGCCTGCTGTTCACCGACCGATGCGCGCGCGGTGGCTGGTCGTTTTGGGATCGCGCATTACATGGTCGACTTTCAAGACCGCTTCCGCACCCAGGTGGTTGACGATTTCTTGTACGCCTACACCCACGGCGAGACGCCCAATCCCTGCATTGGCTGCAATCAGACGGTCAAATTTGGTGATTTGGCGACCTGGGCGCGCCAACTCGGTGCCACCGCAGTGGGCACGGGGCATTACGCCCGCGTGGCCGAGGTGAACGGACGCCTGTGTCCGGCCGTGCCTAGCGATACCAGCAAAGACCAGACCTACTTCTTATTCTCACTGGCGCAGGACCAGCTTGCGGCAGCGCAGTTCCCGCTTGGCGACTACACCAAAGACGCGGTGCGCACGTTGGCCGCTGAACGCGGTCTGCCAAATGCGCGCAAAGAAGAGAGCATGGATCTGTGCTTCGTGGGCCCCGACGGGGTTACCGGTTTCTTGCGCCAAGAGGCCCCGCAGGCCTTTGCACCGGGCCCGGTGGAGTTGCAAGACGGCACCGTGATTGGCGAGCATCGTGGTTTGCCCGGCGTAACCATTGGCCAGCGCAAGGGGCTTGGCGTGGCGTGGCGCGAACCGCTGTACGTGGTGCATTTGGACGTGGCCCGCAATGCGATTGTGATGGGCCCGCGCGATGCCTTGTTGATCCAGGAGACCTGGCTGCGCGACTGCCTATGGCATCTGCACGACGAACTCCCGGTTGAAGGCGTGCGGTGCTTGATGCGCAACCGCCACCGTGGTCCACCGGTGCCGGCCACGGTGTTGCCAGCCGAGTTGCCGGGCGGCGGCTTTGGCGCCCGCGTGGTGTACGAGCAGCCGTGCTCGCGCCCAGCCCCGGGCCAGGCTGGCGTGGCCTACGATCCTGAGCTGCAGTTGTGCTTGGGCGGTGGTTGGTTTGTGGCTCAAGGGTAGCGGTCTCTGCGTGTTGGATGCCGGCGCTCGGTGTGAATCCCGGTCCTGGGTCCTGGGCCGCCTGCAAGCAGGCTTAGACGCGGGGCGGCTGCCCCGATACCCCGCCCGGGGGTCGTGGGTGGCTTCGTTGGCTGTCCCTAGGATCCAAGCGCCGCTAGGCGCGTCCTATGACCCAGGACCTCTACTCCTTGCTTGCGCCGCCTTGGCCCCATCGTCGCGGCATGTCCAAAAGTACTGCCTTCCTCGTATTCGATATTGAAACGGTGTCTGACGGCCGTTTGTTGCAGCGGGTTCGGTATCCAGATGAGCCCGAGCTGAGCCCTGCTGAGGCGGTCGCCAAGCAGCGCGCGGAGTTGATGGAGAAAACCGGCAGCGATTTTGTTCCAGCCACCTTCCAGGTTCCGGTATCGGTGGCGATTGCCAAGGTTGGCGTTGATTATGGGCTGCAGGGTTTGGTCACGCTGGATCGGCCGCGGTTTCGGCCGCAGGTGATCGTGAAGCATTTTTGGCAGGGCTGGATGCAGTATGGCATGCCCACCTTTGTGACCTTCAACGGGCGTGGCTTTGACCTGCCGGTGATGGAAATGGGTGCGTTTCGCTATGGCGTGTCGGTGCCCGAATGGTTCACCACCTCGGGCCCTGGCTACACCCAGCCGCGCAATCGTTTCAACCCGTCGGGCCATCTTGATGTCCAGGAGTTGCTGACCAACTTCGGCGCCAGTCGCCTCAATGGTGGGCTTGATTTGTGTGCGACTTTGCTCGGCAAACCGGGTAAGATGGACACCAAGGGCTACATGGTGCAAGACCTGTGGGAGGCCGGTGAAACCGAGCGCATCGACGACTACTGCCAGTGCGACGCGCTCGACACCTACTTCGTGTTCCTGCGCACCATGGTGATGCAAGGCAAGGTGCCGCTGGCGCGCGAAGGCGAGCTGGTGGCCCAAGCGCGCGAGGTGATTGCCGAGAAGGCCGAAACCAATCCGGCCTTGGGTGAATACCTCGCCCAGTTCAAGCCCTGGGAGCCTGTTGACGATGAGGGCACTGGCTTTGTTCACTGAGCCCGCCCGGCTCACCCGTCTGTGACCACTGGAGTTTCCTATGTTGCCCTACACCCCTAGCATTGTTGCTGAACACATCCTGACGGTTTTGGACCAAGCGGCCGTAGAGCAGGGCCGGTGCAGCCTCGCCATCCCCGGCGGGCGTTCGCCAGGGGCGGTTCTGACCGAGCTCGCACGGATCTGCAGCCCCTTCGTGCGCGAGCGTCTGCATCTGTTGTGGGTTGATGAGCGCGCGGTGCCGCTGGGTCACGCCGACCGTAACGACGCAGCCACCCTCGCGGCCTGGGAGGCCGGTGGGCCCTTGCCGGCGCATGTGCATGCGATGCCGGCCGAGCTCGATGATCTGGACGCGGCGGCACTTGCCTATGCGGCCGTGCTGGACACGGCCACCGCCGGCGAAGACCTCGATGTGGTGTTGGTGGGCATCGGCGAAGACGGGCACATCGCCAGCCTGTTCCCAGATCACGCTGGGCTCGACGAGCTCAGCCCGGTCTTTGCCATCACCGATAGCCCTAAGCCACCGCCGCGGCGCTTGAGCCTGTCGTTGGGCGTGCTGCGGGCCGCTCGCAGTAAAATCGTCCTGGCTTTGGGGGCGGCCAAGGGCGCCGTGCTCGCCGAGGCGCGCCGTGGTCCGAGTCGACAGCTGCCGGTGAGCCTGCTGGGGATGGATCTGGTCTGGTACTGCGATGACGCTGCAACGGCGGCCGTTCGGGCCACCGAGTAGCTCGCACCGGCTACGTTTTTGATCAAACGGGCTGCTCGCAACGATTTCGTCGCTGATTATTAAGTGCCTTTATAGCAACTATTTACGATGGAAATTCGAAAACTACGCCTAGAGAACGCACATTTTCCATTCTTGCGGGGCGATTTGCTGTGTTAGACTCCGGGCTTACGTCATGGCAGAGTCAGCAAAATCCAAGGGTACCGGCACGGTCGCCAAGTCGGCGGCCAAGAAGACTGGGACCCAGACTATCAAAAAGCCCGCTATCAGGCTGGCACTCAGTAAGGTCATGCAGGGCTGCAAGCGCACCCGCATGCTCCAAGTTGAGGGAGCCGTCGGGATCAAACCCGAACCGCTGCACGAAGAGGATTCGATCCAACGTGCACTGGCCCAGGTGCGAGGAGTGCATCCGCCGCCAACGATGAATATCGACGGTCAGCAGTATCCCTGCGTGATCGAAGGCAGCCCGCGTTCGCCCCGTCTGATGATGGAAGACCGCGGCGAGCACATGCGCATGTACCTCGAAGTGGGTGGTGCGGCTGTAGCCAATGTGTGGGCCATCCCTGGTCCGAATATCGTGTTCCGTGGTCGGGTCATTCCGCTGGAGTGGACTGGCCCCGCGCAAGATCTTGACCCGCTGATGTCGGGTCCGTGCTTGGTGCCCAAGGCGCTGTTGGTGCGTGATCCGTGGCGCAGCGTGCTGGCGCATGCCGGTCAGGTGCCGCCTCAGGCCGAAAAGGCCAAGGCCGTGCGTGGTCGCCCGCAGCCGATTCTTGAGATGTGGGAAGTGGACTCGCGCCTGTGTGGCCGCGTGCGCTTCCGCTATCACGATGACCTCCCCGAGATCGACCCGCTCGAGCGTATCGGCCTGATTGTGGCTGAGACCAAGGGTGGCGAGGTGCTCCGCTGTGAGCGCGATCGCGATCTCGAGTTCCAGCGCTGCAATGAGTTCATCAAGCGTGGTGCCCTGGTGCAGCGGCGCGGCGCGTTTGGCTTCGTGGCCGACGGTGATGCTGCCGACCGCTTCTTGGCCCAGGTGATCCCCAACCTGCAAGGGTGGGAAATCCGTGGTCGTGAGGCCCTGCATCGTGGCCGCCCGCCGAAAGACATCCAGGTTCACACCAAGGTGTCGGCGACCAAAGACCACCTCGAACTGAACATCACGGCCGAAGTCGAAGGCCGCAATGTGCCGGTCAAAGAATTGCTGCGACATGCCGCGCGCGGTCAAAACCTGATCGTATTCAAAGACGGCCTGCGCGCGCGTATTAACGACGAGTGGCTGTCGCGCTATCGCACCCTGGTTGAGTTTGGCGGCGTCGACAAGACGACCACCAAGGTCAAAGTCCGTCGCCACGCGGCCGCGCTTGCGGTGGGCTTGGCCGAGTCGGGCTCGACCATGAAGATGGACGACGCGACCGCCGACCTAGCCAAGCTGGCCAAGGGCAGCGCCAACATCCCCGAGATTCCGCTGCCTGATGACATCAACGCCACCCTGCGTGATTACCAACATCAGGGCTTCAGCTGGATGCAGTTCTTGGGTGAACGCGGCCTCGGCGGCGTGCTGGCCGACGACATGGGCCTCGGAAAAACTCTGCAATCGCTCGCTTTTATCAAGTATCGCCACGATAGTGATGGCGGGGTCCACCTGGTGGTGGCCCCACGTAGCGTGGTCGACAACTGGTTCGAAGAGTGCGCCAAGTTTGTGCCCTCGGTGCCGGTTTACGTCCACCTCGGTCTCGACCGAACCAAGAAACTTGCCGAGTTGCCCAAGGGCGGCATCTTGCTCACCTCGTACAATATTTTGCAGCGCGACATCAAGCTGCTGCAACAGATTGACTACGCGACCATCATCCTCGATGAGGCCCATATCATCCGTAACCCCGAGGCCAAAACCACGCGGGCGGCGCTGAAATTGCAGGGCCAGCGGCGGATGTGTTTGTCGGGTACGCCGGTGCAAAACTGCGCTGAAGACTTGTGGCCGATCTTCCATTTCCTGATGCCTGGTTTCCTGGGTCGTCGCAAGACGCTCAAAGAGACCCTGCAAGAGGATGGCGACGCCATCGACCGCCTGCGTTCGCGCGTGGCGCCCTTTGTGTTGCGCCGGATCAAGAAGGAAGTGGCCAAGGAGTTGCCGCCGAAAACCGAGATCCAGCTGCATGCGCAGATGGCGGAAGATCAGCAGATCTTCTACCGCGAACTGATGGAGCGTGAGTCCATGGGCGTGAGCGATCTGCTCAACTCCAAGGGCCTCGAGCGCAGCCGCGTGTCAATTTTGGCCGCCATCACCCGCCTGCGCCAGGCGGCTTGTCATCCGGCCTTGGTCGGTGGTGAGAATGTTAGTTCGTCGAAGGTGGATCTGTTCCTCGATCTGGTTGACGAACTGATCGCCGAGGGCCACCGCGCTCTGGTGTTCTCGAGTTTCACCAAGTTCTTGGGCTTGATCTCCACCGCCCTCGAAGAGCGCGGTTATACCTTCCAGTACCTGGATGGCCGCACGCGCGACCGCGGCGGCCGGGTCAAGGCGTTCCAAAACGGCGACGACCCCTTGTTCTTGATCTCGCTCAAAGCCGGTGGCGTGGGGCTCAACCTCACCGCCGCCGACTACGTGCTGATTCTCGATCCGTGGTGGAACCCGGCGGCCGAAGACCAAGCGGCCGACCGTGCCTACCGCATCGGTCAAGACAAGCCGGTGATGGTGTACCGCATCGTCACCAACGACTCGATCGAAGAGCGCGTGCTGCGTCTCCAGGCTGAAAAACGCCGCCTTGTGGGTGACCTGGCCCTCGAAGGTCTGGCCAAGGCCTTGCAGAAGGACGACGTGCTCAAGTTGTTCGAGTTGAGTGTGGCGGCAGGGTCGTGATCGCGGTCTGAGCGGGTGTGGTGTTGCTGCCCAGGGCGATTAGCCTGGGCGCATGACCAGGAAACGCGTTCTCGTGACCGGTGGCGCCGGTTTTATCGGCTCACACCTGTGCCGGCGCTTGCTTGAGCGCGGCGACGAGGTGATTTGTGTCGATAATTATTACACCGGCACCCGCGACAATATCGCGCCGCTGCTCGCCAATCCGCGCTTCGAGGCGATACGCCACGACGTGTGCTTGCCCTTGTTTGTTGAGGTCGATGAGATCTACAACCTGGCCTGCCCGGCTTCGCCGGTGCATTACCAGTTTGATCCGGTCCAGACCACCAAAACCAGCGTGCATGGCGCGATCAATATGCTTGGCCTGGCCAAGCGCTGCAAAGCTAAGATTTTCCAAGCCTCCACGTCTGAAGTTTACGGTGACCCTGAAGTTCACCCGCAGCCCGAGACCTACTGGGGCCGGGTCAACCCGATTGGCATTCGTGCCTGTTACGATGAAGGCAAGCGCTGCGCCGAGACCCTGTTCTTCGATTACCACCGTCAGCATAAGCTGCGGATCAAAGTTGCGCGGATCTTCAATACCTACGGTCCGCATATGCGGCCCGATGATGGCCGGGTGGTGTCGAATTTCATCATTCAGGCCCTGCGCAATGAGCCGATCACGATCTATGGCGATGGTCTGCAGACGCGTTCGTTCTGCTATGTCGACGACTTGGTGCGCGGTTTCATTGCCTTGATGGACAGCCCCGACGAGATCACCGGGCCGATCAACCTGGGGCGTCCACACGAGTTTACTATGCTTGAACTGGCACAGTTGGTGATCGCCGAAGCCGGGTCATCATCGACCCTCACCCATCAAGAGTTGCCGCAAGACGACCCAACTCAGCGCAAGCCCGACATCACGCAGGCGCGAAATATTCTCGGCTGGGAGCCAGAGATTGCCCTCGAGCAGGGCCTCAAGGCCACCGTAGCCTATTTTCGTAGTGTCCTCGAAGCGGGCTGGGAACCACGTTCATGACCGTGTTGTTGACCGGCGCCGCCGGCTTTATTGGGATGCATACGGCCCAGGTGTTACTGGCGTGTGGCGAGCAGGTGGTTGGCATCGACAACTGCAATGACTACTACCCGCCAGCCCTTAAGCGGGCGCGCTTGGCGCGCTTGGCCGACCAGCCCGGGTTCACCTTTCACGAACTCGATCTCGCTGACCGCGCCGGTATCGAGCGCTTATTCGCCGATCACGCCTTTACCCGGGTGTGCCATCTCGGCGCCCAGGCCGGCGTGCGCTATTCGCTCGAGAATCCGCATGCCTACATCGATAGCAACGTGGTCGGCACGATGAATATCCTCGAGGGCTGCCGTCATCATGACGTGCAGCACCTTGTGTATGCGAGCTCAAGCTCGGTCTACGGTCTCAATGCCAAGATGCCTTTTGCTACCAGTGATGGGGTTGATCATCCGGTGAGCCTGTATGCGGCCACCAAGAAGGCCAATGAGTTGATGGCGCATACCTACAGCCATCTGTACCAGGTGCCCACCACCGGCCTACGTTTCTTCACGGTCTACGGCCCTTGGGGCCGGCCCGACATGGCGTATTGGACCTTCACTAAAAAGATTTTGGCGGGCGACACCATCCCGGTGTTCAACCACGGCAAGATGCGCCGCGATTTTACCTACATCGACGACATCGTTGAGGGCGTGGTGCGCCTGTTGGACAAGCCGGCCACGGCAGATCCAGGTTTCGATCGCGAGGCGCCGTCACCGGCTGGTTCGAGCGCGCCGTACAAGGTGTACAACATCGGCAATCATCAGCCGGTTGAGTTGCTCGAGTTCATCCGCTGCATCGAACGCGCCACCGGCTGTGAGGCCAAGCTCGATCTCCAACCGATGCAGGCTGGCGATGTGGAAGCAACCTACGCCGACACGCAGGCCCTGCAGGATGCGGTTGGCTTCGCGCCGAGCACGCCACTCCAAGATGGCATCGATCGTTTTGTGGCCTGGTACCGTGATTATCACGGCTAGACACCGCCCGAGCGCTTACTCTTTAGATTCTTTCGGCTTGAAGAAGGCCTGGTGGGTTTCGCTCAGCAAGGCCTTGAGGTGGATGCCGGCTGGCACCCGGCTGGTGTCAACCTTGGCCACGGCCTCGGGCGTGGCGAACACGCCGGGGAACCAGTGGCCCTTCTCTTGCAGCATATTGTAGCGATACACGCCGAAGTCGTGCATGTCGTAGCATTTCCACATCCGGCGGAAGCGCAGTACTTCTGGGATATTGATGCCGGAGGGATCGGGCATCAATTCGTGGCCTTCGTAGGCGCTGATCGGGTCGCACAAAACTTGCGCGTCGAGTTGCTGTTGCACGGCTTGTTCATCGTGGGTCATCGGTACCGATACCGGCGTCACGCCCTGCATCTCGGTGACGTGTTCGGGTTCGCTCATGCCGAAGCTGAGAGTGTGGATTTCGGGTCGGTTGAGGCAGAACCGAGCGTTCCATTGGATTGGCGTCCACGGGGCGGTAAGTGCGCTGAGCTTAGCTGAGGGGTTGAAGAGCTGGCCGCCCTTGTCGTTGGGCGAAATGATGAACACGCCCATGTCGCGCGCGGCGGCCAGAGCCACAGCCGGCCAGTTGCGTTGAAAGAAGTAATAATAATGGAGGTTGACGAAATCGAACAGCCCGGTTTCCACGGCGCGGCAAATGACGTCAACCGGGCCATGGGTTGAAAATCCAACGCTGCCGATCACGCCCTGCTCTTTGAGCTTGAGCAACTCTTCCACCGGGCCGCCGCTGGCGCAGGCCGACTGCTGGATCTCAGCCGTATTGATGCCGTGCCAGCCGTACAGGTCGATGTGGTCGGTCTGCAGGGCCGCGAGTTGTTCGTCGACCATGCGCTTGATGTCGTCGGCGGTTTGGGCGCCACCCTTGGTCATCAGATGGTAGCTATCGCGCGGGATCTGGAGTTCTTCGTTGAGCACTTTGCCGTAGCAGTGCTCTGACTTGCCGTAGCCGTAGGCGGTTTCGATGTGGTTGACACCGGCATCCAGCGCGAGGCGCGTGACATTTACGGCCTGCTCGAGCATGTCGGTCGGCACCTCGTCGCGCGGTTGCTCCCAACCATGGAGATAGCGCATGCCGCCGAGTGTAATCACCGAAATCTCGCGCTCGGTTTTGCCAAAGCGGCGGTATTGCATGCTGTCATGGTAATTGCGGATCGGGGGCGTGTCGGCACTCATGGCATTCATGATCACCCTGCGCCCGTGCTAGCAAGTCGTTCCTGCGCGCTTCGCGCTTCGCGCGGGTCCTGGGTTCGCGCCTTGCGGCGCTGTGGGTCTTGGGTCGTGGGGACAGCCAGTGGTGCGCTACGCTTGAGCGGGGTATCGGTGCGCAGCCGGCTGCTGCCCTCGCGCAATGGCGCGGAATATCCGGCTGTCCGTCCCTCTGACCTAAGCGCCGCAGGCGCGTACCAGGACCCAGGACCCGACTTAAGCGCTTCGCGCGGGTCCTGGGTTCGCGCCTTTCGGCGCTGTGGGTCTTGGGTTGTGGGGATAGCCGATATGCGCGCTGCGACGGAGCGGGGTATCGGGGCGGTAGCCCCGCGTCTAAGCCTGCTTGCAGGCGTTCCAGGACCCAGGAATTCACACCGTGCGCCGGCTCTGAGCTATCACCCCACCTGCGCTAGAGCGGTTCCAGCACTTCCACTAATTCGGCGTCTACCATGCCCGATACCGAGGTGCCGAGCGCGAATATATTGACGATCAGTTCGCAGCGGCCGCGGCGTTTGCGGACGATGCCCTCCACGCCGGTCAGCACTCCGTGGGTGATTCGCACGCGTTTGCCGGGGATGATCTCAGGGCGCACCATGGGTGCCGATTCCGCAAAGCGCAGCAGGGCCACCAGAGCGTGCAGCTCGATCGCCAGATTGACCGGTTCATCGACCGGGATGATGCCGGCGGTGCGTTCGGTGCGATAGATGTCTTCACGGTCATCCGGTCCGCTGGGCGTGAACACATACCCGCTGATCAGGGGCACCAGGAAGCGCTGAATGCCTTTGCGGCGATATTGCCGCAGCCGCTGTTCCATCGGCAGCAGGTAGGGTATCCCGCGCAGGCGCAGGTCGTGGCACAGTTTCTTCTCTTGGCGCGGCAAGGTGCGCACGATTTGCCAATACCTGTTTGGCAGTTCGCCATCAGCGAGTTCGTTGGGCCAGCAGTCGACCATGCCGCGGATGGTAACGGTTTCGAGACCTGTCATTGCACGCACGCGTAGCCTAGCATGAGGCTACGCTCAGCAATGCCAGGATGTGCGTCGATACCGGGGAAATGTTCCGGATGCATGTGCAATCTGGGCGGTGTGCGAGGTCACACCTCGTAGATATCGCTGGCTTCCGCCAAGCGGCGGCGTTCGTTGCCATCAACGGTGGCATGGAGCCAGCCATCTTCAACGCGGGCGCGAATTGGGGTGCCGGCCGGGGCCTGGTTGAGGTGGCGCACCACCTCGCCGTTGAGATCGCGCACCACGCTGTAGCCGCGGGCGATGACGCCGAGGGGGGAGTAGGCGTCGAGGCGGCCGGCCTGGGCGCCGAGTCGCTGTTGGGCTGCGCCCAGGCGGCGTTGCATCGCCTTGGCTAGTTCGACGGCGCGTTCTTCGAGACGGCGCCGGTGCGGCGCGAGGCGGCTGCGAGGGTCAAGTAGGGCGAGGTAGCGTTCAAGACCCTGCAGGCGCTGCCGGGCTGTATCCAGGCGGCTCTGCCCCAGGTGTTGAAGCTCGCGGCTGTGTTCGCCGAGGCGTTGCCGGCGCAGGCGAATCTGAAACGCAGGGGTGGCGAGGGCGCGGTGGGTGGCGAGGGCGCCGAGCCGCTTGCGCTCACGCGTGAGGCGCTCGGTGATGAGTTCGTGCAGGTCGGCAACCGCATTGCTGAGTTGCTTGCGCAGCTCGGCCTCTTCAGGCAGGCCTTCCTCAATCGCGGCGGTGGGCGTTTTGGCCCGCAGGTCGGCTACCAGATCAGCCAGCGTGGTATCGCTCTCGTGACCCACCGCGCTGATCACGGGTGTGCTGCAGGCGGCGATGGCGCGAACCACGGGCTCTTCGTTGAAGGCCCACAAGTCTTCTAGGCTGCCACCACCGCGACCGAGAACGATCAGCTCAACCTGGGGATGGGCGTCGAGCCGCTGCAGCGCGGCCACGATGGTGGCGGCGGCGCCTGGCCCTTGCACCTGACACGGCGCGTGGAACACCGGCATGCTTGGGAAGCGGGCCTGAACCCCATGCAGCATATCGGCGAGGGCGGCGCTGCCGGCGGCGGTGGCAATGCCGAGGCCGCGTGGCAAATAGGGCAGGTCTTGCTTACGGTTGTCGTCGAACAGGCCTTCGGCTTGGAGTTGGGCCTTGATGGCCTCAAAGCGGGCGGCGAGGTCGCCCTGGCCTTGGGCTTCCACGCGGCGAGCGATCAACTGGTAGGAGCCACGCGGGCCGTACACGTCCAAACTGCCGCGCACCACCACGGCCGCGCCCTCTTTCGGCATCGGGCCATGGCGGGCCATGGTGCTGCGCCACATGACCACCGAGATGGTGGCGTTGGCGTCTTTGAGGGTGGCGTAGAAGTGGCCCGCGCTCGAGACCTTGGGCGCCGACAGCTCGCCTTTGACCAGCAGGGGGCCCAGTCCGGCCAGTTTATCACCGATTTGCTTAGTCAATCGGCCAACGCTGATGGGGCGCTCAGTCATGAATGGGTTCTAATGAACCGATGCGAAATGGAAGGATTTTGGCGTTGTTGGCGCAGGCTGGGTGTATCCCCGCGTTGACAGGTCAGCGTTCTGTCGATGCCTGGCCGCTATCGGCGCATTCGCGTTCAAGCTGTCGCATTGCCAGCACCGCAGCGGGCACTAGCTTCCGTGCTTGGACGACAACGTGGACTCATTATCGATCGCCGTGTTGATCCCGGCGCGCCGGGCCTCAACCCGCCTGCCGGAAAAGCTCCTGCTGGCTGAGACTGGTCGTCCCGTGTTGGTGCATACCTGTGAGCGCGCTGCGGCCGCGTTTGGCCGCGAAGCGGTAACGGTGTGCGCTGACGACCAGGCCCTGGTTGACGTGGTCGAGGCGGCCGGTTTCCAGGCACGCTTAACCAGCCCCGGCCACCAGTCGGGTACCGACCGCATTGCCGAAGTGGCGGCCGAACTCGACGCCGAGGTGCTGGTGAACGTACAGGGTGACGAGCCCGAGATCGAGCCGGCCGCGATTCAGCAGGTTGCAGGTCTGCTGCACCAACACAGCTGGGCCGACATCGCCACCCTGGCGACGCCAGGGACGCTGGCTGATCAGAACGACCCCAACGCGGTCAAAGTGGTGTGTGGACACCACGATCGCGCCCTGACCTTTACCCGGGCGCCCTGCCCCTGGGATCGTGACGCCGCTGCCCCAGCGGCCCAATGCCTACGCCATCTGGGCATCTACGCCTATCGGCGTGCGGCCCTGCTCGGCTACGCCAGCCTGCCCGCGAGCCAACTTGAGGCCTGCGAAAAGCTGGAACAGCTGCGCGCCCTCGAGGCCGGCGTGGGTATCGCCTGTGGGGTCCTGGCTCAGGCCGCCCCTGGCATCGACGTCCGAGCTGATTACGACGCTTTCTTGGCCCGTTACCGGGCCGTCCGACCGGAGTGACCATGTCCAAGCGCAAGTCCAACCAACCAACCAAGCACCTGTTCGTCTCTGGCGGCGTGGTGAGTTCGCTCGGTAAGGGCATCACGGCGGCCTCGATTGGTCGCCTGCTGGTGAATATGGGCTATTCGGTGCGGATCCAGAAGCTCGACCCGTACCTGAATGTCGACCCGGGCACCATGAACCCGTTCCAGCATGGCGAAGTATTCGTGACCGACGACGGCTCGGAAACCGACCTCGACCTGGGCCACTACGAGCGCTTCCTCGATCAGCCCTGCACCGGCGACTCCACCTTCACCTCGGGTCAGATTTATCAGACGGTGATCCAGAAGGAGCGCGCTGGCGAGTACAACGGCGGCACGGTGCAGGTGGTACCGCACATCACCAACGAGATCAAAGAGGCGATCCGCGTGCTCGCCACCGACGACGTTGACGTGGTGATCACCGAGATCGGCGGCACCGTTGGTGACATCGAAGGCCTGCCGTTCATGGAAGCGGTGCGTCAGTTCCGCCACGAGGTGGGACGCGCCAATGTGGCCCTGTGCCACGTGGCCTACATCCCCTACATCAAGGCTGCCGGCGAGATCAAAACCAAGCCCGCCCAGCACTCGGTGCAGAAGTTGCGTGAAATCGGCCTGGTGCCCGACTTCCTGATGTGCCGCACCGAGCATCCGCTCAACCGCGAGATCCGTGAGAAGCTGGCGTTGTTCTGCAATGTCGATTTTGATGACGTGATCGAGCTGCGCGATGTGCCGCATGCGATCTACGAAGTGCCGCAGATCATGCTTAAGCAAGACCTGCACACGCGCCTGATCGAGCGCCTAGGCCTAGCCCCGCGCGAATGCGATATGCGCGCTTGGGACCTGATGCTGCGGCATATCCGCAATCCCAAAGACACCATCCGCGTTGGTTTGATTGGCAAGTACATCAACCACCAAGACGCCTACAAGTCGGTGACCGAAGCCATAGACCACGCTGCCTGGGGCCATCTGCTCAAGGCCGAGATTGTACGTCTTGAGTCTGAAAGCCTTGAGGGCGACGTCGACTGGAAGGCGCAGATCAAGGATCTCGACGCCATCGTGGTGCCGGGCGGCTTCGGCCAGCGTGGCTTCGAAGGCAAGCTGCGCGCGATCCAATACTGCCGCGAGCAGGGCGTGCCCTACCTCGGCCTGTGCCTCGGCATGCAAACCGCCGCAGTCGAATTCGCCCGCAACGTGCTCAAGCTCGAAGGCGCCACCTCGGTGGAGATGGAAGCCAAGCCAACTCATCCGATCATCGTGCTGATGGAGAGCCAGAAAGACGTGGTCGACCTCGGTGGTACGATGCGTCTCGGCACCTACCCCTGCACTCTGGTGCGCAAGACTTCGAAGACCAGCAAGGCCTACGGCAACGTGGAACTCGTCCACGAGCGTCACCGCCACCGCTTCGAATTCAATCTGGCCTACAAGCCCCTGTTCGAAGAAGCCGGCATGATGTTCACCGGCCTGTTCATCCCCGACCCCGCTCATCCCGAGCGGCATTTGGTCGAGATTATGGAACTGAAGGATCACCCCTTCTTTGTGGCCACGCAGGCCCATCCCGAGTTCCAGTCGAGCCCGGTGAAGCCGCATCCGCTGTTCAAGGCTTTGATTGGCGCGGCCTACAAGATCCGCTCTACGACGTCTAATACATCTAAGGGGTAAACCCCTTAGGATCCCCGGGTCGCCTGCGCTTTGCTGGGCTCGCGGCCTTGGTCGGGCCTGGCCTTCGGCCTGCGCGGCGGGGCTACGCCCCATTTTTGCCGCGCACCGGTCCTCGGGCGGCCGGCGCTCGCGTTGCTCGCTGGGGAGGGTGATCCGTTGATGGTGGGGGGTTGGTGAGATGGCGTGCTATCCGTTGTTGGCTTGGGGTCTCGCCATCGCTTCGCTCGGCTGACTGGGTCTCGCCATCGCTTCGCTCGGCTGACATGGGTGCGTTGTGTTTGTTTGTGCGTAGCCAAGCGCGGAGGCGCCTGGGAGTGTCGCTGCCCTCAGCGACATACACCCGCCGACTATGTGCAGCACCATCGCGCGTTTAGGCCTCGCCGCCACTTCGCCCTCTTGCCGTGAGTTCTGACGTCTTGCCCAACCGAGCGATCCAGCGCTCGCCTCCTGGGAGTGTCGCTGCCCTCAGCGACATACACCCGCCGGCTATGTGCCCTAGGCCGTTCCGCCACCATCGCGCGTTTAGATCTCGCCGCCACCCGGCCTCAAAAGCACCGAGTGGTAGCCTCTTACTTCGCCCGCAACTCATCCTCATGCTCAAGAAACCAGGCATAAGTCCGTGCTAGGCCTTCCTCGAGATCTACCTGGGGGGCCCAGCCGAGCGCTTTGATGCGGCCGATATCGAGGAGCTTGCGGGGCGTGCCGTCGGGCTTGCTGGGGTCGAGATCAATCGGGACTTCGTGCCCAATCACCTTCAGCAGCAGCGCGGCGAGATCGGCGATTGGGAGGTCGGTGCCGGTGCCAACGTTATAGATGTCGTGCGGGAGTTCCGGCGCCTGCAGTACGTGGGCTACAGCAGTCGCAAGGTCGTCGACGTACAGAAACTCGCGCCGCGGTTGGCCTGAGCCCCAAATGCCAACGCGCTCAGCGCCGGCCAGCTTGGCCGCGTGGAAGCGCTGCAGCATGCCAGGGATGACATGGCTGTGCTCGGGGTGGAAGTTGTCGCCTGGCCCGTAGAGGTTGGTGGGCATGAGGCTGACGGCGTCCCAGCCGTATTGGCGGCGGTATGAGGCGCATTGCTTAAGCCCGGCGATTTTAGCAATGGCGTAGGCGTCATTGGTGGGCTCAAGCGGTGACGAAAGGAGGTATTCCTCACGAATCGGTTGTGGGCATTCGCGGGGGTAAATGCAGCTTGATCCGAGGAAGATAAAGCGGCTCACGCCGTTTCGATAAGCGGCTTCAATGACATTGGTTTGAATGGCAAGGTTGTCATAGCTGAATTCGGCGGGATAGGTGTCGTTGGCGTGAATGCCGCCAACCTTGCCGGCAGCTAGAACAACAGCGTCGGGCTTTTCTGCGTTGAAGAAGGCTTCGGTCTCTGCTTGTCGGCGCAAGTCGAGTTTGGCGCGGGTGCGGGTCACCACCTTTTGGTGTCCATGGTTGCGCAAGTGCCGGACGATAGCGCCTCCGACTAAGCCTCTGTGCCCAGCAACGAAGACCTTGCTGGCTTCTGTAATCGCAGTCATTTCATGCCCTCTGCGCTAAGGTATCCCGCCAGAATCAAGATGTCTAGGTTGAAGGGATGTTGCGACTGATGCTTGGGGCTAGGTTAGATCTATGCGCCGAGTCTATGAAGAGCCAACATAGTACCACCCACTACATTGACGAATGGGGCATGGCCTCACTATCGCCCCTCCCATGCGCATGCGACCTGGCTTTACTCTGATCGAACTCCTGGTGGTGGTCTCCATCATCGCCATCTTGGCTGGGCTCCTGATCCCTGTCATCGCGATGGCACGGGCTTCGGCGATGCGCGTAGCCTGCGTGAACAATCTCCGTCAAGTCGGTATGGCTGCCTCGTGCTATGCCGATGATCATGCGGGGCTATTGCCGGCCGAGGATAACGCCGGCGCCGCGCACCCGAATCAGAGCAGCGCCTGGTTCTACCGGCTCCCGCCCTACCTCGGGGGCGAAACGGTGCAGGATCGCAGCACGGTGTTCCAGTGCCCAGTATTCACATGGCCGGCGCCGCAGGTGTTCACCGATGCCTCGCCCAAAAGTTACAAGTGGAACGCGTGGCTGGATAACGCTGGGCGGTCCCAACACCACATGCTCGGCAGTTGGCAGGGCGAAGCCGAGGTGGTCGGGTTTTTCGATGCCGAGGGTGGGCAAACTGGGCGCGGTCAGCACGGCTATGGCACGCCCGATGCCGTCGATTGGCAGCGCCATGATGGCCGGGTCAACGTGCTGTTTCTCGACTGCCACACCCTCAGTGCCGTTCGTGGGGGCACGCAGACCGACTGGTCTGAGGCGCTGCGCTGGTTGCCTTGAGGAGCGGGTAATCCATGCTGACGTGGTTCGAGGCTGGTCAGTCCACCTTCAGATACTAGGCTGCCGCTCCGCGAGGAGACCAGATGCCTAAGACCGCACTGATTACCGGCATTACCGGCCAAGATGGCAGCTATCTGGCCGAGTTCTTGTTGCGTGAAGGCTATACTGTCCATGGCATCGTGCGTCGCTCATCGACCTTTTCGACCGAGCGCCTTGACCACATCTACCAAGATCCGCATGACGCCGGCGCACGCCTGTTCCTTCATTATGGCGACCTCCTCGACGGCAACGGCCTCAATCAGGTCCTGGCCACGAGCGACCCGGATGAGGTCTACAACCTCGGCGCCCAGAGCCACGTGCGCGTCAGCTTCGATCAGCCGCTGTTTACAGCTGATGTGGTAGCCACCGGCTGTCTGCGCCTGCTTGAAGCCATCCGTAACCGCCAGCAAGCCTCGGGTAAGCAAATCCGCTTCTATCAAGCCGGCTCATCCGAGATGTACGGCGCCACCGCGCCCCCGCAAACCGAGGCCACACCCTTCCATCCGCGTAGCCCCTATGCCGCGGCAAAGGTGGCGGCGCATTGGTACACCGTGAACTATCGTGAGAGCTACGACATGTTTGCCTGCAATGGCATCCTGTTCAATCACGAGAGCCCGCGTCGTGGCGAAACCTTTGTGACGCGCAAGATCACTCGCGCGCTTGGGCGGATCGTCCACGGTCTGCAAGACAAGCTGTTCCTCGGCAACCTCGATGCCAAGCGCGACTGGGGCTTCGCCGGTGACTATGTGCGCGCCATGTGGCTGATGCTGCAGCAAGACGCCCCCGACGACTATGTCGTGGCCACGGGCACCTCATGGAGCGTGCGCGAATTCCTCGAACAGGCCTTCGCGGTGGTCGATAAGAGCTGGCAAGACTACGTTGAGTTTGACCCCCGCTATCTGCGCCCAGCCGAGGTCGATCACCTCCACGGCGACAGCAGCAAGGCCCAGCAGCAGCTGGGCTGGAAGCCCGAGGTCGATTTTAAGGCCTTGGTGGCGATGATGGTTGAGCACGACCTCGAGATGGGCCGCAAGGAGCGGATCCTGGCTGACGCAGGGTAGGTGCGCCAATTGGCGTTGCGGGTCCTGGGTCCTGGTACGCGCCTGCGGCGCTTAGGTCATGGGCACAGCCGGAAAGCAGCGCTAGTGTGCATTGCGTCTAATGGCTGGAAAGCAGTCAGGCTCTGGTTTGATTCCCTGCGCAGTGCGCACCACCGGCTGCCCCCACGACCCAGGACCCACAGCGCCGCAGGCGCGAACCCAGGAACCGCGCCTGTGTTTAAGTCGGGTCCTGGGTCCTGGTACGCGCCTGCGGCGCTTAGGTCATAGGGACAGCCGGAGATTCCGCGGCATTGCGCGAGGGCAGCAGCCGGCTGTGTCCCGATACCCCGCAGAAAGCTAGCGCGCGACAGGCTGCCCCCACGACCCAGGACCCACAGCGCCGAAAGGCGCGCACCTAGGATCCGTCCACCGCTGGACCATCTCGCCAGCTCCACTAGCGTAACCGCCCAGCGCGCCTTCGGGCCGCCCGTACCACGAATGCCTTACGAGAGTTCCCCATGAGCAAGCCCAAGGTCTGCCTGATCGTCCGCGACGGTTTCGGCGAGAATCCCAACAACAAGGCCAACGCCGCCGCTGCTGCCGATCTGCCTAATCATCGTCGCTATGTGGCCGAGTACCCCGTCACCACCCTCGAGTGCTGTGGTGAGGCGGTGGGTCTGCCCGCGGGCTACCAGGGCTCGAGCGAAGTTGGCCACATGAACATGGGTGCCGGTCGCGTGGTGCTGCAAGAGCTCAAGCGCATCGACGACGGCCTCAGCACTGGCGTGCTGTTTGAGCGCGAGATCTGGGAAACTGCGGTCGCCAACTGGAAGCAGTCGGGCGGTACCCTGCATCTGCTCGGTCTGCTGCAAGATGAGGGCGTTCACGCCCATCAAGAGCATCTATTCAAGATCCTGCGTCGCGCGCGTCAAGAAAACCCGGCTGGCCGCATCGTGGTCCACCCCTTCCTTGATGGCCGCGACACCCCGCCGCGTTCCACCCTCGAATACGTGGTCGTGCTGCAGAAGGTGCTGGCCGAAGTGGGCAATGCCGAGATCGGCACCGCGATGGGTCGCTACTACGCGATGGATCGCGGCCAAGCCTGGGGGCTCACCGACATCGCTTACAATGCGATTGTGTCGGCCGAGGGCCGCGCTGCCCAGAGCATCGAGCAGTTGGTTGAAGATAGCTACGCGAACGACAAGTTGCCCGATGGCGGCGACATGTCTGACGAATATATCCCCGCCAGCATCCTGCCCGGTTACACCGGCGTGAGCGATGGCGACGTGGTGTTCCACACCAACTATCGGCAAGACCGCGCCATTCAGCTGACCCGCGCCTTCATCGACAACAGCTACCCCGGCACGCGGAAAGAGCGCAAGCAGATCACCTATTTGGGCCTGAGCCGCTATTTCAACGAGTTTGAGGCCTACCTGCTGCCCACCGACGGCAACGATGGCACCGACATGAGCAACCTGTTCGGCGAATGGCTCGCCGCCAAGGGCAAGAAGCAGCTGCGCATTGCCGAAACCCAGAAGTTCCCGCATGTAACCAGCTTCTTCAATGGCAAGAACACCACCCCCAGCGAAGGCGAAGATCAGGTCCACATCAAGGGCCGCTTCGATCCGAGCCTGTTCGCACGACATCCAGAGATGGACGCCTACACCACCACCGAGAAGCTGCTCGCGATTCTCGATGAGGATCCCGACAAGTACGACGCGATCGTGCTCAACTACCCCAACTGCGACATGGTGGGCCACACCGGCGTGTTCGACGCGGCCAAGAAGGCCTGCGAAGTGGTTGACGAATGCGTGGGCACCGTGGTCGACAAGCTCCTGGCCTGCGGCTACGAGGTCCTCCTCACCGCCGACCACGGCAACGCCGACCAGATGGAAAACTACGAAACCGGCCGCCCCATGACCAGCCACAGCATGAACCCCGTGCTGTGCTCGTGGATCGGCGAAAAGGCCAAGGGCCAAAAGCTCATCGAGCGCGGCAAACTGGCCGACATCGCCGTCACCATGCTGTACCTGCTCGACATCCCCAAGCCGGCCGAGATGACTGCTGATAATTTAATTGCCGGCTAGTCTTCCTTTTATCCCTTCTAGCAGGAGGGAGTTGAGGAAGTTGAGGTCCGAGTGAGGGATAATAGTAATAGGGCTCGCCGGTTGGCGGGCCCTGTTTCGTTGGGGGAGGCGTTTCGAGTTTCGAGGTTTGAGTTCTGAGTTCGGAGTTCTGAGTTCTGAGTTCTGAGTTCTGAGTCTTATGTGCCAGCCACCCACCAGGCACCCCGATCCCACCCAGCCATCCCACTAACCATCAAGTCGCCACCAGCGACGCCGCCCCCGGCGACACACACCCGTCGCAGCGATCCCCAAGCCCACACGCCAGCTTATCCGCGCCCTCGTAGGTCCA
>JAQIBG010000043.1 GCA_027859175.1 Planctomycetota bacterium
CCGTTCCGTGGACACCCTTTTAAGTGCAATCGCACGGACAGGATGTCATCATGGCACAACGCAAATCCCAACCGAAGCAGGCCGACAAGCGGCGCAGCTTTGACCCGCAATTCAAGCACTAACGTCCCTGTCACGTAACCCCGATACCGCAGCTCCAGCAAGCCTGCCAGGCGTGGTCAAGCTGCGAGTGTAATCAGCCCCGGCATTAGCACATATTAAAGTAGAGACTACGCAGTGTTAACGTTGGGGCTGATCACAGGCGCGAGGGTGCAACCCAGCCAAACCCCAAGCGGGAACCAGAGCTCAAAACGAACGAGGTCTGGATCAGAAGCGCACGAAGCAACCAGCTGCCCAATGAAAAACGCCCCTGCCGCCGCGGACACTGCGCGATGTGGCATCGACTTGGACTCGCTGTAGACCTGCTCCCCGGGCCAGCCACGGCGCACAACCTGGAGCCACAAAGCCCCAAGCACCAAACAGCCTGGGAGCCCTAGAGTCGCCAATTGGTTGGGCACCAGACTGAACGACCGATGTCCGCCCGCGCCCACACCCAGAAACCAACTTTCCCAGACAAGGACGATGGACCTCCAGTCCCCAGCCAAACGGTCATGGAGCGAGAAACTGCCTTTCTTTTGTCCTACCAAGCCTCCATCGAGACCAGTCTCCAACAGGCCCGAGAGGAAGATCCACTCAAGGAACTGAAGACAGACAGCCGTCCCGACGGCGATCCCAAATGCCATCGCTATACGTCGAACAAGAGCGACACGTAGACTCAGAACTAGCGCAGCACCACCCGCCACTGGAGCCGCAACGACGAAGGTAAAACTCGTTGACCGCACGCCGACGCTCAATGCCACCAACGCCAACAGTACCCAAGGCCAGCGGCGCTCAGACCGCAGCGCCGCCGCCACCGCATAGGCATACACCCCAACCAAAGCACGCGCCAAGTTCGACGGTTCAGGAAAAAAACCGCTGAGGCGCCGCAATCCTGGCACAAGTTCCTGATCGGCGCCCTGATAGTACACTGGGTGGTTGTGAATGAACTCTGGCAAAGGCAACCCGCACACCAACAGCAGCCAATGCAGTAGGCCGCCACCAACAATGAAGAGGGCCAACACGAGCACAGAGTGCTGCGACCACTGGCGTGATGCGCCACTCTGCGCGATCAGAAGCACGAGCGAGAGGTAGCCTAACAGCATGACGGTCAACTGGCGCCAGTGCCCCCATCGCTCCTGCACATCTGCAAGCCGAGTCAGAGCCGTAGAATCTGTCCGCGTGGGCGCCAAGACAAGGAGGTCTGCGAACAACAACGGCGCCACTGCAACACCAAGCGCAGACCACACGATGAGTGAGCCCACAAGCGCCGCATGAACCGTCAGGAACGGATGTGCGTTGCGCAACAAGTCGCGAGACCGCCACGCCAAGACAGGCAAGGCTGCTGCAGCAAGGGCAAACAGGATCAAGCCTGCCTGGTAACCAGTCACGGCACCAACAGAAAGAGGCCTTGTGACCAAAGCACTCGCCGGAAACGAAAGGAGCACTGCCGTCAAAACCCAAAATCCGGCCACCCAACGCAGCAAGGCTGCGCCAAGCCACAGCGCAAATACCACGCCAAGAACCGGAGACAGCATCAGCACCTTGCGCTCCTCAAGCGCCATCTCTGGCAGACCTGGCTCACCCCTTTTCCACCGCGCGCCGACAAACGACGATCAGATTCGGCGTATGGACACCCTCATCCCCAGCGAGGATGACCCAGAAGTACGCGCGAATCAGTGGCCTGACCAAAATTCGCCATAGTAAACTACGCAACCGCGCCTTCTTCCCGATCGGCACAATTGGGCATTCCGCCACCCGACAGCACTGCACACCCGCCATGCGGGCTGTCTGACGAATGCTCCCAGGGGAGAACGCACGAAGGTGAGTGACGTCATCGGCCAAGAACGGTGAAAGGGGACAGCGAGCATTCGGGACTCGAATCACGATCTGTCCGCGCTCAGTCAAGCTGTGCGCCGCAAGCCGCAGGAGATCTACGGCCTTCTCCACTGGTAGGTGTTCGAAAACATCAATAAATAGGATCAGATCAAAATGCTGATCCAAGGTCTTGAGATAATCCTCCGCATCCCCGTGAACAAGTTCGCATGCCGTGTCCACCAAGAGCGCCTGGCCGACCGCAACTTGCTCGCCGGAGATATCAACACCCCTTAGCCGAGACACGCCCATCTCGCGCAAGGCCAGCAGATGTCGACCGTAGCCGCAAGCCACATCCAGCGCGGACTCCACTTGCCAGCTGCGAGGATCCAAACCTGCACTGCGCAGCGAGCACGCAAGATCAAGATGGGCATTTCGCACGGCGTCACCTAGGGCCGCCCGATCGACGGCCACCGAGGTAGAAAAATAGTCATCATACAGGCTACTCATGACACCACCACACACTCCCTGAGGCTCCTATGCGCCGCAAGCGGCGAGTACCACAACATCGTTACCACCAAAGCACCTGTCTGCGCAATCGCAACCCCAAGGCCGCCAAAACGCGGCACCAAGACCAGCATCCCGCCAATACCCAATGCCGCCTGAATAGGCAGGACCACAAAATAGCGATGAACGCCAGCCAGACTCCACACCACTTGAGCGAAACCGTCGCACCAGGCACGAGCACACCAATATGCGACCATGACCAACAAGAGCCCGGTGGACGGGTAGGTGCTCACTTCAGGAGCCACCAACCCGCACGCCAAATCGCTTAAAGGAACAAAGGCCGCACTCCCAACACCGACAGCCAAGAGAGCCACCGCAATCATGCGCATCACCAACCGCATCACCCCATTGCCGCCAGCCTTGGCCATACTGGTGAAGCGTGGACCAAAGGCCTGAGTCAATAAGGTCACAGGCAGGTAGATGATCGCGAAAAATTTCATTGCCAGGAAGTACGCAACGACCTCACCCCCCGACGAGAGTAGCGCCAAAACCAGGTAATCCGCATAAGTCGTCAAGGTAGTCATCCACGCCATGAGCCAAAAATCGCGCTGCTCCACACCTGCAACCCACGCGGCATCCCTATCGCCTCGCCCACCCGCGAGCCGCAGAACCGCAAGCAATACCATGAAGCAATGTGGGGCGAATACACACAGTAGAGCAACCGATATCGTCTCCGGCCGCACTGCGACAAGCAAACAAAGCGCAAAGAGCGAGGATAAGATCTGAACCAGATGCGACATCCATCCACGATGCTCGCCAAACCAAGCGCGATGCACAATCGCGCCAACACCAAGAACGACCCCAATGCTGCCGCCGACAGCCACATCGAAGGCCGTCCCCGCTTCGCTAATTAGCAAGGCACGAAGCGGCTCCGCAAGTGACGACCAAAAAGCCAGAACGCAGGCAGAGAGCACCAGCACCGCATACAAGGGACGCCTGTATCGATTTCGCTCACCACGAGCGAACTGATTCTGGATGGCAGGAGCAAGACCAAGGTCCAGCAACATGAACCACGGCTGGATACCAACCAGGACTACATACCCAGCGTAGCCTACCTCGCCGACACCATCTGACACGATGCGGATGGAGAAGATCCCCACGAGCATGCCGAGCGCGCGTGCAACCACACCAACCAACGCCACGAACCAAGGCGAAGCAGCCACCGCAGCACGCATCGGCACCTAGGCCTCCCGACCGACCCGCTCCATATCTGCATCCATCATCATGTGGATCAGATCCTCAAGTGAGGTCTCGGCCTCCCAGCCCAACTTGGCCTTCGCCTTGGCAGGATTGCCCAGCAAAACCTCGACTTCGGCAGGGCGGAAGAACTTCGGATCAATCACGATGTGCTTATCTGCCTCAAGGCCAACATACTCGAACGCAATCTTGCACATGTCGCGAATCGTGGTGGTTCGCCCGGTGGCAACCACGTAATCGTCGGGCTCATCTTGCTGCAGCATGCGCCACATGGCGTCAACGTAGTCACCGGCGAAGCCCCAGTCGCGCGTTGAATCGATATTGCCCAGGCGCAACTCGGTAGCCTTGCCCTGCTTAATGCGTGCTACGCCATCGGTGACCTTGCGGGTCACAAACTCAATGCCGCGCAAAGGGCTCTCATGGTTGAACAAGATGCCCGACGATGCGTGCATCCCAAAGCTCTCGCGGTAATTGATCGTTGACCAATGTGCAAACAGCTTGGATACGCCATAAGGACTGCGCGGATGGAACGGCGTTGCCTCGCTTTGCCTGTCTTCCTGGATCAGCCCGAACATCTCCGAGGTGGAGGCCTGGTAAATCCTAATACTTCGATCAACGATGCGCGCGGCCTCCAAAAGATGCAATGCACCGAGCGCGGTAACCTGCGCAGTCAACAGCGGCTGATCCCACGATGAACCCACAAAGCTTTGCGCGCCGAGGTTATACACCTCATTTGGCTGGGACTTTTCGAGAGCTCGCATTAGCGAGGTGACGTCGGCGAGATCACCGTCAATTAAATCGATCTTATCGAGAACGCCAATCCAGCGCAGTCGCCACAAGGTATCGCTGCTACGGCGCGCCAAGAGGCCCGTCACCTGATAGCCCTTATCAAGCAGAAGCTTGGTGAGATAGGCGCCGTCTTGACCGGTGATCCCTGTGATCAGAGCCTTTCGCTGATTCATTCTCGATAATCCTTCCAATACGCGAGGGTATCGCGCAGCGTTTGTTCTAGTGAATAACTTGGAGCCCAGGCGGTGTCGTGTTGCAAGAGCGCGCTTGATCCGCACATGCGGCGCTGTTCAGCGCGGCGCAAACGCGCGGGATCAACCACGAGTTCAATTGGCACATCAACCAAATCGATCATCTGCGTAATCACATCGCGCAGGCTGATCTCACGACCGGAGCAGACATTGTAGATTTCACCAGGCCGCCCGCCTTCAAGGATGGCGAAATAGGCGCTCACCACATCGCGCACATCGGTGAAATCACGGGTCACGTCAATGTCGCCCACAGTGAGGACCGGATCCTGATCACCCCGTGCAATCGCCGCCACCTGGGCGGCAAAATCTGCAATCGCAAATCGCCGATCTTGGCCCGGCCCGGTGTGATTGAACGAGCGAGTCATCATGCACGCAAACTGGCTCTCGTTCTGGGCCCATTGATGCACAAAGGCTTCGGCCGCGACCTTGCTGGCAGCATAGGGATTGCGTGGCCGCGTTGGATAGCGCTCGGTTACCGGGAGGGCCGACTCTTCAACCTGCCCATACACGTCACCAGACCCAACAAACAAGAATCTGCCGGTGAAATCCGCATGCCGCAGTGCCTCAAGTAGATTACAGGTACCGGTGAGGTTCACATCAAAGGCAACACGATAGCCACGGAACGACTCAGCAACCGAACTCTTTGCTGCCAAATGAATTACAGCATCCGGCTGACAGTCCTTAACCGCCTGAAGAACAGCCGATGGGTCGCGCAGATCAGCCCGCAGGCCCATCGAATCAGGGCAGCGCACGGCGACGTGCTGCCCCACAAACCCACCTAAACCTGTCACCAGCAGCCGCACAGACCCCTCCTCAGGGCGAAGGTGGCATCCTCTTGGCGACGATAGGGCACGCAAGCCTCGAGCCTTAACGTGAGGCTAACCAAGCACCGCCACCCCAAACGCGCGGCTCAGCGGGTTGATCAGTGCGCACACCAGCACAGGCCTCCGACAGAGCCACCGCCATCCCAGCCTGGAAATTGGCCGAGGAAAAGCGCTCGGCTTGCCGCCGACACCGGGCCGGATCAAAGCCCGACCCTTGCTCAAAGGCCTCAACTGCCTGACATATGGAAGCCACGTCTTGCCGATCAAAGAAGGCCCCGGTTTCGCCGGGCAGGATGGTTTCTGACGCGCCACCGCGGCCGTAGGCAATCACTGGCGTTCCACAGGCCTGGGCTTCAAGAGGAGCGATGCCGAAATCTTCCTCGGCCGCAAACAGGAAGGCACGCGCGTGCTGCAACTCGCGCACCAGTACCTCGTGCGACTGATAGCCCATCAACTTGATATTGGCACAGCCCTTAGCTTCGGCGACACAGCGCTTCCAATCTGGCCCATCGCCGATCACCACCAACTCGCGCTCGGGCATCTGGGCAAAAGCCTTCACGATGAGCGGGATCCGCTTGTACGGCACCATCCGCGAAGCGGTGACGTAATGCTTCGATTTGGTAGCCTGTAAGCCAAAACGATCGACCGCCACTGGCGGGTAAACAACAACGCTCCCGCGCCCCCAGCACTTGGCAATGCGGCGGGCAATATAGCGCGACAGGGTAACGATGTAATCTGGACGTGTTGCCGACCCGGCATCCCACGAGCGCAGACGCGCCAGCATCAAACGCGAAACCGCGCCACGCAGATTCACGCAAGTACTGCGCCTGGAGATCCCAAGCATACCGCATTGGGCTATAACAGTAGCACAAGTGAACCTGGTCTGGCCCAGTGAGCACGCCCTTGGCCACGGCATGATTCGACGACACCACCATATCGTAATCGCGCAGGTCGAACTGCTCGACCGCCAGCGGCATGAGGGGCAGCCAAGCGCGAAACCTCTTCCGGAGCGGCAAACGCTGAATGAAGCTGGTATGCACCGTGCGGCCACCCAGAAACGCCCGGTCTTCGCCCTGCAGTAGATCTACAACGGCATATAGGTCTGCCGTGGGCATCATCGCCAAGAATTGCTCCACCACGCGCTCTGAACCCACATACGAAGCCAGCCATTCATGGACCACAGCCACCTTGCCAGGTGGCTGAAAACCTTCAGGTGACGCGCCCATTAGCATGCCTCCAAGATGGCGGCGATCTGCCGGGCGCAAGCGCCCCAGGTAAAGCGCGCGGCGCGGGCGCGCCCACGCACACGCAAAACCGAGCGCAAAGACCCATCACTCAAAACAGCATCGATGCCGGCACCAATGTCGCTCACGCTATCCGGATTCACCTGAACCGCCGCATCTCCCACTACCTCCGGTAGCGAGGTGCGATTACTGCAGACAACTGGGGCTCCAGCTGCCATAGCCTCAAGCGGCGGCAAGCCAAAGCCCTCATAGAGAGACGGATACACAAATGCCTCAGCCTGCGCATAGAGCACTGGCAACAGTTCATCAGCCACGCGTCCAAGAAAACGAACGCGCTTGACCTCAGCATCTAAGCGAACCGCAGAGAAAATGTGCTGCGGGCCACGCCCGCCCACGATCAACAACTCTACGCCCGGATGGCTATCGGCAATCTGGGCCCAAGCCCGCATGAGATTGGGTAAATTTTTCCGCGGCTCTACCGAACCAAGGCACAACACATAACGCGACGGCAACTGCAGCGCCTGTAGGTCTCCAGGCATGGCCACCGAGCCAGGCTCCAGAAAGGCCTCGGACACGCCAGGGTACACCACGCGCACCTGCGATTCAGGCACAGAGAACAGACTCAGGATTCGCTGCCGGGTGTGAACCGAATCAGCCAGCACGCAACGCACCCGTGGCAACAAGCGCGACCACAATCTGTGGTAGTAACCTGAAAAACGCCGCGAAAACCACTCTGGATGATCTGCCGGCGCGCAATCGTGAACGGTAACCACCTGGCGCGCATACACAGCCGGCCCAAGGTTACAGGGCGACCACAGCACCTCACCGCGCGACATGATCGGCAACGCCAATTGCTCCCAGGCATGACCAATGCCCGGCACCCGCAAACGCGGGTCAGGCGCTAACAGCCTGGCCTTCACCGGCAAACGTTTGGCGACCTCCATGGCGTAACGCTGCACACCGGTGCGTGCGCCGCCAGCAACGCTGCGCCAATTGATGCAGACGGATTCAAGGCCTGCCACCTCAGCGCGCTCGCTTCCATATGGAATTCTCGCATACTCTCATCGAGCTGCCGCCTGAAGCGCAGCAGCCAATACACGCCCCGAGTGCTCCCACGTTGGCATCGGGCTGGGCACACCCGCAGGCCCTGGCGGCACGCTCAATGCATCAGCAAAAGCCGAAACGACCGGCCGCAAGCCTGGCCCAACCATGCGGGCACCAGGCCCCGCCGCCTCGCGCACCTCTTCAAGGTCGGCCGCCACCACCGCACTGCCGCATGCCCCCGCCTCAAGCACAGGAAAGCCGAAGCCCTCATACTGCGACGGAAAGAACAAAAAGGCGGCTCGCGCATACAACGCAGCAAGGTCCTCATCGTCAACAAAGCCGAGCATCTTCACACCGCGAGCCATGCCCTTTTCGACCAAGCCCTCCAGGCGCGAGCCCTTCCAGCCACGGCCGCCCACGATGGCAAGGGCCCAATCTTGAGCGAGACCGCGGTCTTGCGCATGGAGGTAACCGAGAATCGCGCATTCCAAGCGCTTACGAGGCTCCAGCGTGCCCACGCATAGGACATAGCGACCAGATAGACCATGCTTATCCATGGCCGCCTGCTGAACATGCGGCGCAGGAACTGCGAAAACCCCATCCAGGGCAGGATGCGCAACCCAACGGACCGGCTTGCCATACCGAGCTGTCAAACGCCGCGCTGTGCCATGGGAAATCGAAACGCATTCTTGCGCACGCCGAATCGATCGGGCGTAGAGCGCCGTTAACAGAACGCGGTTACGCACGTCCATCGTCTCAGGGGCGATCACATGCGTGAGATCATAAACCGACGCCACCACAGGAATGTTGCCGAGCCCAAATGGGACCACGGTATTGGTGGCCCAGAACACGTCTACTTGATCGTTCGCAACATGACGACCACTGAGCAGGTAACGTGGCATGTTGAGCGGAAACCGTTTACGGCGGGAGTAGATATCGCGCACCTGCCAGCGAGGTGAGGTGACTGGCAACTCGATATCTGAGCGTCCATAAACAACAAACTGGGCCTCAGGCAAGGCATCATTCAGGGCCTGACACATCGACCACACGTAGCGGCCGACGCCGGTTCGACGTACTAAGAAGCAGCGCCCATCGATTCCGATTTTCATGAGCCCCCTTGCTCCCCCACCACAAGCACGAGCTTGGGGCCAGTTGGCATGCTGATAGCGTAGAGCAGCCTGTCCAGGCAGGAACCCCAAGCTCCAACTGCAAACGCATCCTCGCGTAGTAGGACCACTAGTGCTGTGTCCCGTAAATAACTCATAGATTACCCTGCTCCGCCTGCAGGTGGCAGCAAAAGCGGGCAATTGACTCTAGGATTTCATCCGCAGTTTTCATCCAAACAAATGGCT
>JAQIBG010000047.1 GCA_027859175.1 Planctomycetota bacterium
AGCGGCGCAACGAGCGACTCGATCTCGCGCTCCTTCGCAACCACATCTTCGGGCACCCCACTCCGGTCCAAGGACAGCGGAGCCGGGTTGGCGGCAGCGACGTGCATGGCGATGTTGCGCAGTGCGCCGGCGTCGCCGCTACCTGCAACCAAGCCAGCCACGCGACCGCCATGGTTGTAGCCGGCGACTACGTCGCCAGCAACCAGGTCGAGCGTCGCGAGCTGCATGTTCTCACCCATCTTGGCCACGAGACCAACGATGGCTTCCTTGACGGTGCTGCCGTTCATGGGAGCGGCGGCGAGCGCATCGAGGTCGGTGGCGCCAGAAGCCAGGGCAGCCGCGGCTACCTCACCAACGAAGTCTTTGAACTCGGCGTTGCCCGACACGAAGTCGGTTTCGCAGGACAGGAGCACCAGGGCACCCTTGCCGCCGTCAAACGCAATGCCTAGACCGCCGGCGTTGGTCGCACGGTCAGCCTTTTTGTCGGCCGTGGCTTCGCCCTGCTTGCGCAGATGCTCAACCGCAGCCTCCAAGTTACCCGCGGTTTCCTCGAGGGCCTTCTTGCACTTCATCATCGCGATGCCGGTACGCTCGCGCAGTTCCTTCACCTGGGAGGCGGTGATGGCCATAGATCCATTCCTTCACTAAATCGGTGTGGCGGGGGGCAGGCGAAGCTGATCGAAATCAGGCTTCGGTTGCCGCCTCGGGCTTGGCTTCGGGGGCCGCAGCAGCAGGAGCGTCTGCCTTGGCTTCGGGGGCCGCCTCGGGAGCCGCAGCAGCAGGAGCGTCAGCCTTGGCTTCGGGGGCCGCCGGCTTGGCTTCTTCGCTGGCCTTCTTCTCGTCAGCCTTTTGGGTCTGCAAGGCACGACCCGACTTGATGGCCTCAACCAGCACCTTGACCACGGTCTGAATCGAGCGGATGCCGTCATCATTGCCGGGGATCGGCAGGTTGACCTGGTCGGGGTTGCAATCGGTATCGGTCAGAGCGATCACCGGGATGCCGAGGCGATGGGCCTCACGCACAGCGGTCTGCTCCTTGGAGGGGTCAACCACGAACAGCGCGTCAGGCAGCTTGGTCATGGTACGCACACCTTCGAGGTTGCGCAGGATGCGGCGACGCTCACGAGCGTAGCGGGCCTGAGCCTTCTTCGAGGCGCGTTGATAGTCAGGGCGCGCCATTTCGTTTTCGATGTCGTCGAGACGGCGGATCGAAGCGCGGATGGTGCTGTTGTTGGTGAGGGTACCACCGAGCCAACGCTCGCAGATGAAGGGCATGCCGATGGAGCGAGCCGCATCGCGGACCACGTCCTTGGCCTGGCGCTTGGTGCCAACAAACAAGACCTGCTTGTTCTGGCGTGCGAGCTTCTGGATGAAGTAGTGAGCGTTGATCAGGGCCTTGGCGGTTTCGCGGGCATCGATGATGTGGATGCCGCCGCGCTTGCCGAAGATGAAGGGCTTCATCTTGGGGTGCCACAGGCTCGACTTGGTGCCAAAGTGGACACCGGCTTCAATCAGCTCTTTGATCGTAACGATCGCCATGTTGTTCTCCTCACCCCCTCTGCACGGGGGCATGGCGGGAAACGCACCAGTTTTACTAGCCCCGCTGCGCTCCTGGCACGTCTCCCTAGCGGCGAACCGCCTGAGGACCAAGCACAACGGCGAGACCGCGAATACGGTCTCGAAGGGCGCGGCAGGGTATGTCTCGGGGGGCTCGGTCAAGTTTAAGTGGGGGTTCCTGGTTCATGGTTCATGGTTCCTGGTGCGCGCTTCGCGCGTTGGATACCGGCAGGTGCTCTCGCGCGTCAGACCTTGGTGTGCGGCGCCGCTGGACGGGAGCGATGAGCGTGCCCACGACGCGCCACAGGAAGGAACCCGCCCCACCTACAACTCCGGCCCCAAGAACGATGCTCGCGCCCGTCAGACCCCCATATGCGGCACTGCTGGACGGGAGCAATAACCGCGCCCACAACGCGCCGAAGGCGCGCACCAGGAACCAGGAACCAGGAACCAGGAACCCTCAATCCTCGTCGTGACGACGGCGCTCGAGCGCCGTGCTCCCCTCCTCCACTTCGAGGTCTTGCGGGTGCTCGTTGGGGTCATCACTGGGGCCGAGTTCATCGTCGTCATCGATAACCGGCCGCGGACGTGGGCGCTGCTGGGTCTGATGCGGCTGGGCACGAGCCATGGCCGCGGGCGCGGCCCGACGACGGGAAAAATTGGTGGTTGGGTCGTCACGATAGTGCTTCTGCCCACGCAAGCGACGCAACTGCTCCTGGTCACCACCCCCACCGGTGGTGCGCATCCGCTCCAGGGCCTCCACTACCGGTGGCGTTGGCTCGTCTACATAGTTGGCATCCGCCTGCCGCTTACGACGCCGCTCTGGCTCATCGTCTTCAGAGTCACGAGGCGGCAGCGGGGTATAGGCTTGGCCGCCGCTATCTTCCAAATCATTCTCCGCCTTACCCGCTTGCTTAATCGGGCGGTACCTACCGCCGGGATCACCAGCGAGACCATCAACAGGGCGTGTATCGTCCATCCTGAGTCCAGTATCGGCCCGCATTACGAAGACTAAAGGCATCTGCGGGGGGTAATCGTGTCACAATGATGGACACTCAACGGGTCCAGCTGGTCCTAGAACGCCTGCAAGCAGGCTTAGGACCGGGGCTGACCGCCCCGATAACCCCGCCCGGATTTTCTGTATGCCGGCTGTTCCCACGACCCAAGCGCCGACAGGCGCGTACTAGGATCCAGGACCCAAGCCCCAGCAGACGCGCACTGGCCCCTCTAAAAAACGCACAGAGCCCGGACCAAAAGGCCCGGGCTCTGAACTACACTAAAAGCGTGTGAGCGCTATCGCTCAGACGTCCTTCATGCTCAGGCCGATCTTACGCTCTTCGCCGTCGACATTGATGACCTTGACCTTGATGTCCTGACCTTCGGTCAGCACCTTGGTTGGGTCGTCGGCGGCCTCTTCGGGCAGCTCGGACACGTGCAGCAGGCCTTCGAGGCCGTCGAGGATCTCAACGAACACGCCGAAGTTGGTGATCTTCGAAACCTTGCCGTCGATCACGTCGCCGCGCTTGAGCTTCTCGGGGATCTCGCTCTCCCAGGGGTCATCCTTGAGATGCTTCAGCGACAGGCTGATGCGCTGGCGCTCCTGGTCGATGCCGAGCACCATGCACTCGAGCTCGTCGCCCTTGTTCACTTCTGGCGACGGGTGGGTCAGCTTCTTGGTCCAGCTGATGTCGTTGACATGCAACAGGCCTTCCACGCCCTCTTCGAGCTGAACGAACGCGCCGTAGTTGGCGATCGAGGTAACAGCACCCTTCACCGTGGTGGCGAGCGGGTAGCGGTCGCTGATGTCGTCCCAGGGGTTCTTCTCGGCTTGCTTCATGCCGAGCGAGATCTCCTGCTTGTCGTGGTTGATTTCCAGAACCATGACAGTGACCGGCTGGCCAATCTTGACGGCCTCGTTCGGATGCGTGGGCGCCTTGCCCCAGGTCATCTCGGAGATGTGAACCAGACCTTCGATGCCGTCTTCCAGCTTCACGAAGGCGCCGTAGTTCATCAGGTTGACCACTTCGCCGTGATGGAACGACTTGGCGGGGTAACGCTCTTCGATGACTTCCCACGGGTTGCGGGTCTTCTGCTTGAGGCCCAGCGAGATGCGGTTGCGCTCGGCGTCGTAGTCGAGGACCACGATTTCGATCGACTGACTCAGCGACACGATCTCGGAGGGATGGTTGACCCGGCCCCACGACATGTCGGTGATATGCAGCAGGCCGTCGAGACCACCCAGGTCGATGAACGCACCGAAGTCGGTGATGTTCTTGACGATGCCCTGGCGCAGGTCGCCGACCTGCAGGTCGCGAACCAACTCTTCGCGGTTCTTCTTGCGCTCTTCTTCGAGCACCTTGCGGCGCGACACCACGATGTTCTTACGCTCGGCGTCGATCTTGATGATCTCGGCGTCAATGTCTTGGCCGATGTACTCACCAACGTCGGTGGCGCGGCGGATGTCGATCTGCGAAGCAGGCAGGAACACCGGCACGCCGATGTCGACCAGCAGGCCGCCCTTGATTTTGCGAACAACACGACCGGAAACGCGGTCGCCTTCCTTGTTGGTGCCGAGCACTTCCTGCCAGCCGAGTTCGAGGTCGGCCTGACGCTTGGACAGGATCAGTTCGCCGTTGTCTTCAATGTCCAGGATCATGACCTGAACCTTGGAGCCAACTTCGATCTGGTCGCCTTCGCCGAATTCGGCGCGGCTGACGTAACCTTCAGACTTGTAGCCGATGTCGACAACCACCTCGTCGCCGAGATCGGCCACGGCAAAGCCGGTGACGATGCTACGGACGGCGAACTGGTCGCGGGCGTCGGTGCCTTCAGTGAGGAGAGCTTCAGCTTCGGCAACGCCGGCAGCTTCCATCTCAGTAGCGAGCAACTGATCGTCGACCGCAGTGATGCGCTTAGCGCGTGCAACAATATTCATGGATTGTCCAAACCACCCGGAACCACAAGTGGCTCAACGGATGATGGGTCAATGGCCGCAGTTCCGTCCCGCACGGCTCCACGATCGGCCTGGTTGGCTAGTGCATGGCGGCGACGGAACACCCGGCGCCCCCAACGGGAGGGCCGAATGATGGCTTCACGGCCCCGAAGTCAAGAACCGGGAACGATAACCGAAAAGTCGGTCTTGGCGCCAATCAGACCGTCGAAGCTGAAGTCGCCACTGCTGGTTGCGACGCTGAGGACTTGGCTCGCACCAGTCGGCTGCCACAGGAGCAGACAATTGAGGCCATTTACAGCGCTATCGTCGTCCTTGACGTTGCCAGAGAAGGTAAAGTCCGCACTCACGCCCACGTCGACGGTGAAATCCTTGGTTACCACTCCACCCGAGCCGTCGCTAACCTCTAAGGTCAGATTATACGCGCCGTTACGTGGGAAGCTAAGGGTCAAGCTGCCGTCACCCGCGGGGCCGGTCAGAGCCACAACGTCAGCAGCCGAACCCGACCGCACGCTCACGCTGTACTGCAGCGGGTTGCCATCCGGATCGGTGGCGTTGGGCTGGATCACCTGGGTTTGTTGATCGGTCGTGTAGTCGGTCTGGGTCAGATCGACGACCGGAACGCCATTAACCGTCGGCGCACCGTCTTGGGTAACGTCACCGCCGCCGCCCGATCCGCCACAAGCAGCGAGTACAAGAACCAAGACACAGACGAAGTAGCGCATGGCACCAATTTAGTGCTCTGAGCAAGCGGGACTAGTACGATTGCGATCGCGAACGCAGGCCTACTGAGCCACGAAACCGCGCAGAACGTTCAGCACGTCCTGCTCACTTTCGGCGTCCATGAAGGCATCGACCACCCATTCGTTCTGAATCATCTCAGCGAACTCACGGTACACCTTGAGATACATCTTGTCTTCGTAAGGCGGCGCCGCGAGGCAGAAGAACAGATTGGTATTGGTGCCATCCAGGCTATTGAAAGGCAGGCCCGTGCGCGAGCGTGCCATCGCCATCACAAAGCCCTTGGCCTGCATCGTGCGGACATGCGGGATGGCAATCCGCGGCGCGATCGCGGTGGTCGCCTTGCGCTCGCGATTGACCATGTCTTTGTAGAACTTGGTTGGATTGCTGATCTGGCCACTGCGGTCAAACAGATCGCACAGCTCCTGCAGAATCGCTTCTTTGGTGGCGACTAGGCGCCGCTCGCGCTGCGATTCGTTCTCGTCTTCAACCGGCTCAGGCAGAACCGTCTGCAGGTCGAGCAAGATGCATTCAGGCTGCAAGAAACGGAGAATGTTCACGGCCCCCTCCGGCGCGTCGCTGCTCGCACGGGGTGCTTCTTCCGGCTTGTCGGAAGGACGCTTTTTTCGAAACGGCAGCAACACCATGATCGGCGCATGCTAGTCGAGCGGCGACAGGAACAAGACCGGAAGATGGATTAGCGCGGCACGATGCACAGCAGGCCTCACTTGGCCCTCGCTAAGCGCACATCCAAGCCCCGTCACGCCACACCAAGCGGCTGCCCCCACGACCCATGCAGCCACTAGTGCTGTGTCCCGTAAATAACTCATAGATTACCCTGCTCCGCCTGCAGGTGGCAGCAAAAGCGGGCAATTGACTCTAGGATTTCATCCGCAGTTTTCATCCAAACAAATGGCT
>JAQIBG010000053.1 GCA_027859175.1 Planctomycetota bacterium
GGGCTGCCATCGCCCTGGCCGAGTTGGCAATTGGCCTGCCGGCCGAGCACCCGCGCCGCAGTGAAGTAGAAGCGGCCCTCGTGCGCCTGCTCGGCGGCTGCCTACGCTGTCAAGACGCACTGGGCATGTGGCATCAAGAAATGGCCGACCCCGAAGCCTGGGTCGAGACCTCCGGCACCGGGCTGATCCTGTTCGCCCTCGGCGTTGCGATCGAACGCGGCCTGATGCCCGGAACCGAGGCCCGCGCGGCCCTTGAGTTGGGCCTGCGCGGCATGCTGCGCTACATCGCCTTCAACGGCTCGGTCCACCATACCTGCATGGGCTGCCTGTCACCCGGCAAGGGCACACCGGCCGAGTACCTCGCCAAGCGTCACGCCGTGGATGACCCCCACAGCTTCGGCCCACCCGTTCTCGCTTTCACTCAAGCCGCGCAATGCGGCATCACCCACATCAGTGTGGAGTAAATAATAATGACATCTTCTCTTTCAGGCTTGCATTGCGTGGTTACCGGCGGCGCCGGCGGTATTGGCCGCGCCGTTACCGAACTCCTGCTCGCGCGTGGCGCCAAGGTCAGCGCGCTTGGCCGCAGCCAAGATAAACTCGATGCCCTTATGGCCGACAACAAAGATACCGATCTCGCCGCCATCGCGTGCGATGTGCGCAGCGAAGAATCGGTTCAGGCTGCCTTTGCCAGCGCGCGCAAGCGCTTCGGGCCGATTGCGGTGCTGGTCAACAACGCCGGCGTTGGCATCCCCACGCCGGATCTCGCCACCACTGATGTCAGCGCTTTCGATGCGATGTTCGAAACCAACGTGCGCGGCTCGTTTTTATGCGGCCGCGAAGCCTTCGCCGACATGAAGAGCGGCGGCAGCGGCCACATCATCAACCTGGTGTCGATGGCTGGCCACAAAACCAACCCCGGCGCGCCGCTGTACTGCGCGTCCAAGTTTGGCCAACGCGGCTACAATAGCGGCCTGGCCGACCAAGCGCTGGCCGCCGGTATCCGGGTCAGCGAAGTTAGCCCCGGTGCGGTTGACAGCGACTACTGGGGTGACCGCGAGGTCCCGCGCCAGAAGTTCCTGCAAACCAAGCAGGTTGCCGAGGTGGTGCTGTGGGTGCTGGAACAACCGGCCGGCGTCAACATTCACGACGTGCGGCTCGAAGCCCTCGCGATGTTCAAGAAATAGGAGCCAGACATGACCGGCATTCCGATTCCTGAAATGCGTGAGCGTTTCCTCAAGCTGTTCTCCGGCGCACTCAATGACGTGCTACGCTTTGAGCACCAACACCACGCCTCGTCATTGCCCAGTTGCTACAAGCCGCTCAAGCCTGGCATGCGGATGTGTGGCCGCGCCTTCACCGTCAAAGGCGGCCCCGACATCACCACCGATGGTGAATTCGAGCAGCGTGCCCAGATGCTCGAAGACCTGCACCAAGACAGCGTGGTGGTGTGGGATTGCACTGGCGACACCGTTACCGCGCAATGGGGCGAGGTCATGACCATGGCTGCCATGCGCGCTGGCTGTCGTGGCGCCATTATCAACGGCGTGCGCGATGTAGACCCGGTCCTCGACCAGGAATTCCCGGTGTTCCACCAATACACCACCTCCACCGGCATGCTCGGCCGGTTCCGGATGTATCATTACCAGAAGCCAGTGCTGATGGGCGAAGTGGTGGTCAATCCAGGTGACTGGATCTTCGCTGACGCCGACGGCGCGCTGGCGATTCCGCAAGCCATCGCCGAGGCCGTTCTCATCTCTGCCGAAGCGATCCTGGCCAAGGAAAAAGACATCAAAGACATGGTTCGGTCGGGCATGAAGCCAACCGAGGTCGTCAAGAATGGTGGATACTTCTAAGTAAGCTAGCTGGGCGTTTCGAGTTACCGGGGCCACCGCCCCAAACCCACCCGGGGGGTAACTCGAAACCGACCATGCCCCGCTCCACCCCACTGAGTCTCGAATCGCCACCTCGACACTCAACACTCGACACTAGTAACCCACACCCCAAGAGCTTCGAACCACCCCGCCCCTCGAAACTCGACACTAGAAACTCGACACCAAGATGCCCCTCTTTCTGACCGATACCGAGCGCGAGCTCATCCTCCAATCCAAAGACAGCACCATTAAAGGCTATCTGTGGGCCCTGTATCGGCGTGCCGCCAAGCACGCTGAAGAACCCGGCCTGGTTGACCGCGACACCACCACCGAGTGGTGGTTCGTGGCAATGGAATACCTCACCGATGCCGCCATGGCCTACGCCCTCAAGCGCGATGACACCATCGGCACCTGGATCCGCGCAACCGTGCTCGAACTGGCCCGCCGCAGCGACGACGACTGGGTTGGCCCCTGGTTCCGCAACCACGGCGGCGAGCACAAAACCGGTCATCTAGAGACCGCGCACCTCTCGTGGGCCTGCACCATCGGCCTTGATCTGGCCGCCGACGTGTTCACCGCCGCAGAACAAGACGAGATCCGAACCGTATTGCGTGAACGCGCGATTCCGATGTGCCTGCGTTGGATCGACAACACCAAACACCTCGCCAACTGGCGCTGCGTCCTGCTGGCTGGCGCCACGATGCCGGCCGCCCTGCTCAACGACACCGCCGTCCTCGAACGCTGCACCATGGAATGGCAGCGCACGGTAGAGTGCTTCCAGCAAGACGGCACCTACGGTGAATCGCTTCAATACAGCCACTACGCGATGTACTCAATGATGCTGGCCTACGAGGCGCTGTATCGCCGTGATCCCAAGCTCACCGAAAACCTCAGCGTTGAGCGCTACGGTCGTGGCATGCGCTGGCACGCCGCCTCGCTGCTGTATCGCAAACCGCTCGGTGGCGAGTGGGGCGAGCACCCACGCCCACGCGCCGCCAACTTCAACGACTGCGGCACCCACTTCGCGCCCTCGCCCGAACTGCTGTGCCACATCGCCGTGCGCTGCAAAGACAGCCTGCCCACCGAGGCCGGCCTCGCACGTTGGATCTGCGATAATTATTGGTCGCCGATGCCCGACATCGGCCCCCACGACCGGGCCTCGTTTGGCCTCCTCACCGACTGGGGCGGCTTGACCCTGCCCTTGTTGGTGCAAGCGCCGCCAGCGATCAGCCCCAGCGAAGCAGGCCTCGAGCGCGTGGTCGCGGTCGACAACGGTGACGTGCTGGTGCGCGACAAGTGGGACGGCGATACCGTGCTCGCGATTCGTGGCGGCGGCGAAGAGCTGTACGGCCATGGCCATCTTCACGGCGACCTCAACAGCTTCATCTTGGCACATCGCAAAGAGCGCCTGCTGGCCGACCCCGGCCACAGCTGCTATCGCAACGTGCTGCATCAGATCGAATGCCAAAGCTCGCAGCACAACACCTGCACCTTTACCGCCGAAGTTCAATCGGAACTGCAAGAAGACGTCGGCAAAACGCGCCACATGGAGCAAACCACCAGTGTGCCCAAGCGGGTCTACATTGACGGTAAACCCGGCCCGACTATCGACCGCGGTGCCTACCGCCTGATCGCCGCCCACGATGCCGAACTCGCGGTGGTGGGCAGCGAAGCAGCCAAGTGCTACGGCCAACCGATTGAACGTTTCGCGCGCTTCTGGTTCATGGCAGGCAGCAACGCGCTGTTTGTGGTGGACCACATCGTGGCTAGCACGCCGGTGCGCACCACGTGGAACTGGGTCCTCAACAACCGAGCCGATGCGCTCGACCTCAAGGTGTTTGACGATCGCGCGGTTGCCCGCCGCGGGGCCGCCGGCATGAAGTTATTCAACTGCTCGGGTGCCCACCGTAACTTCATCCGCCACGGCTGGCTGCACGAGGCCTACCACGTGTTCCCCGGGCAACTCGGCGAAGGCAAGAATGGCAGCGCCACCATCCTGCCCTTCTTCGAAACCGAAGCAGCCACCGAACGCTGGGCCGTGCACGCCTTCGCCATCGATGACGGCGGCGCGATCGCTGGCTGGCACCTGCGCGACGAAGACGGCGCCGCAGCCGTGCTCGAAGCGCCCGGTGGCACCGAGCGCTGGAGCCTGCGCATCGATGAACAAGCCGGCACCATCGACCTGGTCGGCCTCGAGCGCAGCTGGCGCCTGAGCACCCAGGGCGAGTGCAAACTGAAACAACTCAGCTAGCAAACGTGCCTTCCCGGATGCCTGCCCGGCATTCGGGAAGGCTCGCCCCCTTGCAGCAAATTTCCAACGCTGCGCCGTCGCCATTACCGCCAAGGACCCCTCATGAGCCAGATCACCGGTATCGATCACCCCGCCATTGCCGTCGCTGACGTAGACGCCTACGCCGACTGGTGCTGCAGCGTGCTCGGTTTCGAGCGCGTGTTCCGTCACGACAAGCCGGTGTGGATTCTGCGTAGCGCCGACGGCACGCTGATTGAAATCATGCCGCAAGACGACACCGCGCGCCCCGACCGCACCACTTGGACCCCCGGCTGGTCACACCTGGCGATGCGCGTGGCCGACTTCGACGCCGCCGTCACCGAACTCAGCGCCCACGGCGTGCAGTGGACCGGCGAAGAAGTCGCCGCGATTGGCGGCGGCCGCGTACGCAGCTTCGCCGACCCCGAACACAACATGTGGCAGATCGTTGCCCGCTAAGCACTCATACCTTACCAGCAGGCTGTTGAAATACACCAGCCTGCTATCCTCAAGAAAACCTTGGGCGCCCTGCGGTCGCCATTATCCAAGGTTTTCCTGAGACGACTCTTTACCCAGGGGGGCTGCGACCCCCTTCAACCCCCTGCAGGCTGTATTTCAACAGCCTGCTAAGGACAAACACCATGGCCCAAGCAGCCCGCTACTGCGGCGATCACCGCTTCGACATCGTTGATACCGCGATCCCAGAACCCAAGGCCGATGAAGTGCGCCTGCGCGTGGCTCATTGCGGCGTGTGCGGCACCGACATGCATATTTTCCACGGCAAGATGGATGCGCGCGTGGCCCCGCCGCAGATCATCGGCCACGAGATGTCGGCCGTGGTCGATGCCCTCGGCAGCGAGGTAACCGGCTGGAGCCTTGGCGACGGCGCCACCGTGCGCCCTCTGCGCAGCTGCGGAAGCTGCGCTGCCTGCGACGCCGGCCACAGCCACGTGTGCCAGAACCTCAGCTTCATCGGCATCGACGAAGCCGGCGCGTTCCAGGAATACTGGTGCGTTCCCGCCGCCCTGTGCCATCGCCTGCCAACCGGCATGGATCTCGCGCACGGCGCCCTGATCGAACCGGTAGCCGTAGCCTGCCACGACGTACGTCGCGCGCGGATCGCCCCCGGTGAAACAGCGGCCGTGCTCGGCGCCGGCCCCATTGGCCTACTGGTGGCCATGGTCGCTCGTGACAGCGGCGCCACGGTGCGTCTGTTTGAAATCGACGCCGGCCGCCGCGCCATGGCCAAAGAACTCGGGTTTGAAACCTGTGACCCCAGCAGTGCTGACCCGCTTGAAAACGTTCAGGCATGGACCAATGGCGCCGGCTGCAATGTGGTGTTTGAATGCACCGCGGCAGCGCCCTGCGCAGAGCTGATGACCAAATTGGTTGGCGTGCGCGGCCGCGTGTGCGTGGTTGGCATCTTCCCCAACGCCGTCCCAGTCGATCTGTTCCAGGTATTCTGGAAGGAAGTCGAAATCATCGGCGCGCGCGTCTATGAAGCCGAAGACTTCGAACGCGCCATCGCCCTCGCCGCGAGCGGATCCCTCCCCCTGGATCGACTCATAACAGGTCGTCGCCCTTTGGCCGAAATCCAACAGGCCTTTGAACAGGCCCAGAGCGGGATCAAGACTTTGGTAGATATTAGTTAATCGGTCGGGTTTGGCCTAGCGGGGTCCTGGGTCCTGGAACGCCTGCAAGCAGGCTTGGGCGCGGGGCTGCCGCCCCGATACCCCGCCAATGGTCTTCTACAAGACCCACAGGCTGTCCCTAGGACCCAAGCGCCGCACGGCGCGTACCAGGACCAAGGACCTAGGACCCCTAACATCCCTCACCGCACGTCGGAGCTTTCACACATGTCCATCCTCAACGCTTTCCAACTCACCGGGCAAACTGCCCTCGTTACCGGATGCAATCGCGGCATTGGCCTCGCCATGGCCGTAGCCCTAGCTGAAGCCGGTGCCGATATTATTGGTGTCAGCGCCACCATCGCCGACGACGGCGGCCCGTGTGGCGCGGCGGTGCGTGAAGTTGGGCGCAGCTTTACCGCGATCCGCTGTGACTTCGCCGACCGCGCCGCCGTGACCACGCTGTGTGATCAGATTCGCAGCCAGCGCATCGACATCCTGGTCAACAATGCCGGCACTATTCGCCGCGAACCGGCGGTAGAACACCGCGCCGAGTGGTGGGACGAAGTCATTGAGGTCAACCTCAACGCACAATTCTTCCTCAGCCAAGCAGCCGCCAGCGGCATGCTCGAACGCGGCCACGGCAAGATTGTGTTCACTGCCAGCCTGCTGAGCTATCAGGGCGGCATCACCGTGCCCGGCTACGCCGCCGCCAAGGGCGGCATCGCGCAGCTCACCAAAGCACTCGCCAACGAGTGGGCCGCCAAGGGCATCAACGTCAACGCGATCGCCCCCGGCTACATCGCCACCGACAACACCGCCGCCCTACGCGCCGACCCCGAACGCGAACCAGCGATCCGCGGCCGCATTCCAGCCGGCCGCTGGGGCGAAGCCACCGACCTAGCCGGCGCCACGGTATTCCTCTGCTCAGCCGCCGCCAATTACGTCCACGGCACCATCCTCCCCGTCGACGGCGGCTGGCTCGGACGGTGAAAGAGAGCCGGCCCTAAACCGCTGGACCGCCTTTAAACAGCCAAGAACCCCAGTCGATTGACTGGGGTTCTTTCGTTCAACGCTAACGCTTACTGCGAGGAGTGGACGTGGGGGCCGAGTGCCAGAAGAAGCATGTCTATCTGCTTTGGGTTTTTCGATCAGCATCTTCCGCGAAGCGGCCATTGCTGGGACCGAAACGCCTTTCGCAACGATTGAGGGTCAATCGTAAACAGAGCATACTTTTCAAACGCAGTCTGGGACAAACGCAGTCTGGGACACACACATTTCACATCAGCGGCCAAGCCTGGGCCAAACCAAAAGGTGCCTGCCTGACAAGCAAGGTTTCACCTGTCCTAAATATCACGACTCGGCCCTGCCGCAGCAGACCTTGAGGCAGACTGTCACATTATCCTCGACGGCCACCACCCTGCCTACTCCAGGATAACGGCCGGTCCAAATCGCATCCATATATTGATTTATGGCTGCGTTTTTGTACCGTTATCAGCATGACCACTGCCATCCAGCGTGCCCACGCAATCATTCGCAACCGAGGCGGGACCATCCGCACCTCGGACGCACTCCGTGCCGGCATCCATCGCAGGACGCTCTACGCCATGCGGGATGGCGGTCAGCTGGAGCAACAAGCGCGAGGAGTCTATCGACTGATGGACATCGACCCTCCCGCCGATCCCGACCTGGCCCTGGTTACGGAGCGCATCCCTCACGGCGTCATCTGCCTAATCTCAGCCCTCGCGATCCACGAACTGACCACGCAAATTCCCCATGCGGTCCATCTTGCCATTCCGCGCACGGCGAGATATCCCACCCTTCCCGAAGTCTCGCTGGAGGTCTACCGTTTCGCGAGCGCCTCCTATGAAACCGGCATCGAAAGGCTCGACCACGACGGCCTAACGGTACAGGTATACGATCCCGACAAGACGATCGCGGACTGCTTCAAGTATCGCAACAAGATCGGTCTGGACCTGGTCCTTGAGGCCCTGAAGAACCGTCGCCGCCAATCTGAATGGAGCCCCCAGCGCATCTTGGATTACGCCCGCGTTAACCGTGTAGCCACGCAGCTCACTCCCTACCTGGAGGCGATCCTGTGACCGTGAATCTTGCCAAGTCTGTACACCAACGATTGCTCAACCTTGCCAAGCATCGCGGCCAACGGTTCAGCGATCTCTTCCAGCACTATGCCTTGGAACGTTGGCTCTACCGACTTTCAGTCTCACCCCATCGCAACCGATTGGTGCTCAAGGGGGCACTGATGCTGGTGGCCTGGGGCCTCCCGCGCTCACGGCCGACCCGTGATATCGATGTACTGGCGCGAGCAGACAATGACCTCGAACACATCCGTGAACTCGTGGCCGAAGTATGCCAAACCACTGTCGATGGCGATGGCCTCCTATTTGATGCCGAGTCTGTTCGCACCGAACGCATCGCTGAAGACGCGCTCTATGAGGGTGTGCGGGCAACCTTCACCGGTCGCCTCGGCAACGCCAAGGCCCCGATGCAAATCGACCTCGGCTTCAGCGACCTTATCACCCCAGGGCCCATCGCCATCCTGTACCCGTCGCTCCTCAACATGCCACAAGCCGAGTTGATGGCCTACAACCAAGAAACCGTCATCGCCGAAAGTTTGAAGCGATGGTGAAACTCGGCGAACTAAACAGTCGCATGAAGGACTTCTTCGATATTTGGACCTTGTCCCAATCTCGGCCCTTCAATGGCGCCGCACTCAGCAAGGCCATTTCACAGACCTTCATCCACCGCAACACCAGACTCGATCCAGAGGCAGTCTGCTTTTCCACGACCTTCGCAAACCTGCCAGCAAAGCAGGCGCAATGGAAAGCCTTCATCAGACGCAGCAACCTGGCTGCCCAAGACCTTGAGCATTTTGTTGATATCTGCTCTGCAGTGATGGCATTTCTCAAGCCAATGATGAACACTCAGGCAGCCACGTTAGTTTGGCCTCCGGGTGGCCCATGGACGGCACAGGAAAGGCCAACCTAGACACAGCAAGGAGTCGATCTGCGGGCTCAGCTAGGCATGCTCACGCGCACGGACTCCACCTCGCCCCTGCCCTTCCAAACTAGGGCGCATCATCAACGAACAGACTAAAGAGTTCGCGTCGGTTGGTGACGCCAATCTTGGCGTAGATGCGGCTCAGGGCGTTTTTGGCGCTTTGCAGGTTGATACCACCTAAGTGCGCCACCTCTTCATTCGACAGACCCTTGAGCACGTAGACGACGAGTTCTCGCTCGCGTGGCGAGAGCGAAGTGTATTCAGCCACACGACTCTCCAGCGAGGCCGTTCGCGCCGGCGCGAGATTCTGCAACACCGCATGCAGTTGGGCCACGTCGAAGGGCTTTTCGAGGAGATAGTCTGCGCCGCTATTCAAGGCAGCAATGGCGCGCTCCTTGCTCGCGAAGCTCGACATGATCACCACGCTACAGCTCAACCCGGCTGTGCGCACCGCGTTCAGTAACTCGATGCCGTCGGCTCCTGGCAACACAATGTCGAGCACCAACACGTCCCAGGAATCGCGCATGGCAGCCAGCATCTGATGGCCATCGGCGGCGCCTTGGCACTCATAGCCCAGATCTTGTAAACCGAGCACCAGTAATTCTCTGGCATCGATCTCATCTTCCACCACCAGCACGCGGCGTTTGCTCATGCCGCCTCCGCACAAGGCACTGCGAGCCTTGCCTCCACAAACTCGCCGCGCTGAGTCAGATCCAACGTTCCATTCCAACGCGCAACCAACAATCGACACAGATGCAGGCCGATACCAAGGCCCGCACCGCTTGCGGGTGAGTCTTCTCGGTGCAGTTGACCACGATTACGCACCACAATCTGAACACATTCATCCTCCACCGTCACCACAATCGAAACCTCGCCATCATTGGCTTCACGGGCATTTTTGAGCAGATTGCGCAGGACGATCTCAAGGCCCTCGGCTTGAGCTGAGGCGACAACTTCTGGCGGGCACGAAACGGTGAACGGACCCGGCAGCTGAGAAAGGACCGCATTCAACACCGGAACAAGCTCGCAGTGATGATCAGGCTCCAGATCGGGCGGTCGCGCCTGTTGGTAGATCAATTCGACCGCTGCCTGAACGCGATCTATGTTGACCTGCAAACGCGCCAACAAGCCGGCGCGATCTTGTGGCGAGCACGAATCCAAGGCGACGCGCTCAGCAATGAGGCGCAGATTATGCAGGGGATTGCGCACCTCATGCGCAACGCCAGCGGCCAAATGGCCAAGGTGCAGAAGGTGCTCACGCTTCGATATCGTCAATTCACGTGATAAGATCAGCGAACGCGCCTCTAAACGAGCAATCAATAAATACACCAACAAGGTTGTCCCAGGAACCTGTAGCCCAAACTCAACCCACTCTTGCCACTTGTGGATGTCAGCCCAATTATCGCCCACCTGATCATAAACAAAAAAACTCAGCGTTACCGCCAAGGTCAACCCAGATCCAATCCAAGAGAACCTGAATCTCGGCACGGCATCAACTGCCTGATCATCTGCCGCATTCATTCAGACCGCTCCCACATGCGCCAGGTCAGACCGCTATTGAGCTGATAATTCCAAACTGTGGCTACTGCGATACCGATGAAGCTGGTCAGGACCACGTCAATACCCATCACATCGTGACTCCGGATCGTCAAACTGTGGTTGATGACAGCTCCAACCGTGCTCACAGCAGCAAATCGCACAAAGCCCCAACCGAGAGCCGCCCCTGCCATGGACCGGTCGCCGAAAGTCCACCAGTTGTTCAGGAGATAGTTAGACACCATGGCGCAGAGGATCGCCAGCGCCAAGGCCAACTCAATCCCCAGTTGTCCGCGAAACAGCAAATAGAGCCCAATTTGCACCAGCACACCCGACGCCCCGATGAGCCCATACTGAATAAAGCGTTGAGAGATCACGCGACCGCTGCGCAGCTCAAGCAAAGACACCAGTAAGTCGCAGACCGTATTCCAGCCCAATTTGCTGACACCGGCTTGGCGCAGCTTGAACACCAGCGGCACCTCGCCAACCGCTTCACACTTGGCGCGATACAGGATCTCAAGCAAGGCTTTGTAGCCACGCGGGCGCAGCTGCCCTGCCACTTCATGGAACAGTTCGCGCCTCATCGCAAAATAACCACTCAGCGGATCGCTCACCTGAAGGCCCAAGATGCGCCGGCTTAACCAACTCATCGCCATCGAGCCCCAGCGGCGCGTGCGATTCCACCCCGCAACCGACCCCCCGCTCACATAACGACTCGCGACAACCACTGGGTGTTCGTCAAGGCTGGCCACAAGCTGCGGAATAACGTTCGGATCATGCTGTAAATCAGCATCCATAACGACAAGGCACTGCCCATCAGCCTGACTCAGGCCATCGACGATCGCGCTGGCCAGGCCCTTGCGGTCAACCCGTCGGTGGCAGCGAATCCGTGCGTCGTCCAAGGCCATCGCTTCAACCAAGCGCCAGGTTCCATCGGGCGAGTTATCATCCACCACGATGATCTCATAGTTCGGTTGGTCTCGCAACACCATCTGAACGGCGAGAATCAGAGCCCGGATGGTGTTCGCCTCGTTGAAGCTTGGCACCACAACACTCACCGCAACGCCATGCGGGTGATCGGGAGAAGTCGAAAACTGCGGGCTTGTAGAGCAGGCTGTCTGTTGGGTCATTTCTCGCCTCCTTGGACCGGATGCCCAACGACGGTGAATGCATTCGAGCTCAACTGAAATTGACGCCGTGGCAGTGCTGCCACAGCCGGACTGACCACCTCAAGCTGTGCGATGACATCGCTGCGTATAATCAGGACATTGCCTTCATCAGCCAACCAGCGCTCGGCCTCCTCAGGCGTGGCGATGTCATGCAGCGGCAAATAGGCCGGATCATTAACCCGAAAGCCACACCGCTTGTGTTGGGCATTGGCGAAGTAGAGGCCGAACGGCCTATCACCAGCGCGCTCACGCATCCACAGTGTTGCAGCGGTATATCCACGAACGCGATCCAAGCGGGGTAACACCAAGGCATGGGCTACCAGAGCGAATCCAATCAAGCTCAGAGCCAACACCAGCGCTGCTGCTTGCAGACACCGAGCGCGAGCCTGAACCAAAGCCGCGCCCCCTCCAAGCAACACAATCAGACCCGCAACTACGCCCGGGATGATCAAGCTGGGAACAATAATGTCGGGTTGGTATTTCTCTGGTACCGGCAGCAGCCCAGCAAAGGGCATCCCGAGCACGGTGACGGCACCAATACCGACCATGAGTGACGAAATAAGCACCACCGCGCCACGTCGAGCCCGGAACCACACCCCACGCTCAGCAAGTTCGAGACCATGACGTGCAATGAGGTAGGCCAGCGCCGGATAAGCCGGCATCAGATAAACTGGACGTTTGGTGGTGGCGAGACTCAGAAATACGAAGCTGGCCACAAACCAAATGAAGGCCAAGCGAACGTACGGATCCGATCGATCTCGCCACGCCGCCCACAGCGCACCTGGAATGAATATGCACCATGGCAGCCACTGGGCCCAGGTGTCAACCAGGTAATAATACCACGGCTGTCCATGCCCACGGTCAGCATCAACGAAACGCGCAAAATTCTGCAGATATAATTCGCGCCACACATCTTCAGCACCAATGGCCCTGGCAAACATCAAGTACCAGGGAATTGCCATTACCAAAGCCACCAAGGTCAGAGGTGCCATCGCCAGGATGCGGCGCCATTGAAAGCCACTGCTGAGGTGCCACAGCGTGAGAATGAACCCTGGCAACAACAAACCCAGAGGGCCCTTCGACAACACCGCCAAACCGAATGCCGCGAAAGCCGCCGCGCGCCATGCCCACGACCCAGCCGTCGAAGGGCGGGTCAGTCCGTAGGCGTAGGCAGCGATGCCAGCGCCCTGAAACAAGGCAAAGAACATGTCTGGGTGCACCATGATCGACTGAAACATGAACTGCGGCGCCGTAGCCATCGCTAGGCCTGCAAACACCGCCGTAGCACGCCCTGCCAAGCGCTCCACTACCAGTGCGGTGAGCGCCAACAGTAAGATCGCGGCCAGGGCTACCGGCAAGCGCATGGCAAATGGACTCACACCTAATAGCGACGCACTCGTCGCCGAGGCCCAATAGGTCAGGGGCGGGTAATCGGCCCAGGGCAGATCATTATGCCGCGGAACCGTCCAATCACCGGTGAGCACCATGCTTATCGCCGGCTCAGCCACATCCGGCTCATCTGGAAACCACAAACTCCGCTCACCGAGCCCTGGCACATACACCAGCGCTGCCAGTATCGCCACCACCAGCCATGCTGGCCACGCCAAGACGACACCGGTGACCCGAGGCAGAGCCCGGTTTGTCTCAATTGACTCGCTCATGGCGGATGAGTCTAGTCAGCCCCGTAGATCCTGCCTAGATGACCCAAGTACTCATAGGACAGACCGATAGCGAAGCAGGCCAGGGAGTATCGACCCAAGTGTTGCGCCTAGTAGTAAGTTAATAAGGCATGCCGGAAGCGTAATCACGCAACAGCCCCACATACTGACGGTACTGCGTCAGCGAAACGCTCGGTGGGGTCTGATGGTCAACCGAGGGGATAAAACGACCGCGTGCCATGGCCGGTGCAAGACGCTCGAACTCGCACTGCAGCGCCTGTTCGCCCTGGTTCATGACCATTTTATCGAAGTGCCCGAGGAAGGCGAAGCTGGGGTTATTGGCCTGCAGGTTATTTATGTCGCAGCCGGCTTGCCGTTCGAGTGGCAGCACACCGTCAAATCCGACTTCGCTGAGCCACGACGCCAGCATCGCCACATCGCCATCGCTATCACACAGCACGGGGATGCCGCGCTGCTGAAATAGGGGCAGGATGCGGCGGTAGTACGGGGCCAAGAAGGTGTCGAACTGGCGCTTCGAGAGCATTGGCCCGAGGTTATAGCTCATGTCTTCAGCGAAGGTCACGAAGTCGGGCGCGCCAATCGCACACACCTGCTCCAGCCACGCGGCAATATGCCGGCATTGGTCGTCACAGATCTGATGCAGCAGGTCGGCCTGGTCGGAAAAGGCGTACAAATGCGGCTCAATGCCGAGCAGCACGCGTGGCCACCAGAAAAAACCATCAAAGGTCAGCCAACACAGGGCCTGGCCCGCGGCGCGCTCAGCGCAGGCCAAACGCCACTGAGCCACAGCGTCGGCATCCTTAATTAACGGACTGTCGTGCCGATACAGACGACCGCGTTTGGCGGCATAATCGGCCGCATCGGCAATAATGCCCGCACCATGCTGCGCGGGCACCAGATCGGCCGGCACTTGGCGACACCACAACTGGTGATCCACATCCAAGCCGAGCGCGCGCTTGATGCCGGCATGGTCGAGCGTGGGCGAGAGCCCCTCGCTGTGCCATCGCAGGATGGTTTGATCCCACCAGGTGGCCCACTCCATGACCGGCAAACGGTCTACCTCCGCGCCGCGCAAGGCGCAGCGAAAGCGTTCGGCAACGGACATAGTCTGGGTTGTCATGGTTCACTCGAATCGGGGAAAGCGATCATCAGGAAGGGGCTGGCCCGGCGTGAGCCCGAGCGGATCGGTCACCACATGGGCTTGCGCGCGGTAACACACATCGGCCTCCAGATAGATCACCGAATGCGCCACGCGCGGTCGGTCGAGTTGATTGGCGCCGGCGCGGTGGGCGGTCATGCCGTCGTGCACCGTGACGTCGCCCGCCCGCAAGGGGATGGTGCGCGCTTCGGCGTAGGCCAAGTCAGGACACAGGCCGAGTAAGCTCCCAGCGTCGTTCAGGTCTTGCGCTGGTAGCTCACGCAAACGCTGAGAACCCGGCAAAAAACTCATACACCCGTGCGCCTCGGGCGTGTCGCCGAGGGCAAGCCAAAAGGCAAAACTGCGCGCCGTGGGCGGCACTGGCCAATACGGTTGATCTTGATGGTAGTGGGTTGGGGCGCCATTGCCTGGCGCCTTGGTCAGTATCTGGTCGTGCCACAAACGCACCGCGCCATCGCACAGGCCGCGCGCCACCGCAATCAACTTGGAATGCAGCGCCAGTTCGCGTAACACCGGATCATCGCGCCAGGTATCGACGACCTGGGTGAAGACGTCGTGACGACAGTAGGCCGCTCGATCAGGCGCACTGCGCGCCAACAACGCAGCCCGAAAGCGCGCCACCTCATCAGGCGACAACAGGTTGCGGATCACGATCACGCCGTCACGGGCAAAGGCGGCACGCTGGTCCGCGCTGATCGAACTGGCGAGTTCGGTGGTGTTCATGCACCGATGCTAGCCCAACGTCAGCGTGATGCCGGTACTCGGTACGGCAATTTCCGGACTATAGTACGATCAGCACCCCTTGCGCCACTTCAACGGCGTCTGCCCTTCGCGCGTCTTGAACACCCGGGCGAAATAACTGCTGTCATTGAAACCAACGGCAAAGGCGATCTCGGTGATGCTGCGATCGGTGGTGCGCAGTAAATCTTTGGCTCGCTCGATGCGCACCTGGGTGAGGTAGTCCCACGGCGACTGACCCGTTTGCTGATGAAACAGCTGCGACAGATAGTGCGGACTCAGGTGCGCCTCGCGCGCGATGTCCTCCAAGCGCAACTCGGTGCCATGCTGGGCTTCAATCAAGGCGATCGCATCGGCCACCGCGGCGTGTTGCCCATCGAGCGCCGCGCGCTGCCCCGGCCCGGCCTGCACCCAATCGCGCGCCAACAGAATCAACACGGTCATGAAGCGGTTGATGGCAACGCTGCGATAGCCCGACGCGGTCTGCTGTAACTCAAGCTCGAGCGCCTCGCATTCGGCCACCACACTCCGGCGCGAAGCTGGGGCCAAACGCAGGCGCTCGCCGCCCGGCTTGTGCCGACATAAGGGCTCCACCACCAGCAAGTCGTGCAAACCGTCGATGGCGACCAACTCATCCATCCGCGCATCAAGACACGACGGACGAAATAAGCAGTTCACCACCTCCAAGCCCTTCGGCTCGTCATAGGCATGGCGCTCATTGGGTGCCAACACGAACACATCGCCAGGCGCCAAGCGCCGGCTGCACTGCTCGTCGCCGCGTTCAATGCAATGCGAGGCGCTGCCGCGCACCGTGATCACCAACTCGTGGAAGTCGTGACCGTGCATCGCAACCGGTTCACCAACCGCCACGCGATGTACCGCCAAGGGGAACGCGTCATCGTGAAAATAGCGCGCGCCGTGCAGCAACATCAGAACAGGGCCTGCCAGGCCGGCGGGCTGCGATAGGCAACCCGCTCTAAGCGCAGGCCCTCGCTCGGAGCCATTTGCCCGATCTTAGGGTGGCTGCGACCAGCGCCAATCGCGGCCAAAAACTCATCAAGGCTGTGTTGCCCCATGGCCACAGCGATCTGCCCCCCCACCAAGCCACGCACTTGCTTGTAAAGAAAGCCAAGCCCGGTTATGCAGAAGGTCCACTCGGTGCCGCCGCCCGGCAGCGGGGCGCTGCTCCAGCCCGCAGCGGCATACTTTCGCACGGGGTCGCCGGAATCTGAGCCATCATTGCGCAGGCCGGCGAAGGCGCTGAGGTCGTGCTCGCCGACCAGGGCGTGCGCGCAGGTTTGCAGATGCTGTGGAAACACCAGCCGGCGCCAATGCCAACTGCGCCGTTCGAGCGCCGGCGCGGCGGCACGTTCAATCACACGGTAGGCGTAGGTTTTGCGGCTCTTGGCCTGCAGGGCATCCCAGCCCTCAGCCACCGCCGCCACCCGCAACACGCGGCAATCGTGATCAAGGTTGCCATTGATGGCCCGGCCGAGCGCACCGGGCTCCCAGTCTTTACTCAGAATGCAACTCACCACCAAGGCCTCGGCGTGAACGCCGGCATCCAAGCGACCGCTGCTGCGCGTCAACGCGCCCGGGCCGTCAATGCGCTCCAGCGCGCGCCGCAACTCGCCCTGCACGGTTCGCTGGTCGCGCTGCAAGGCGGTGCCGGCATAGCCGGCACCGTCGAACTCAAGCTCGAGAGCGAAGGTTGGCATCGCGCAGCCCCAGCCTGCTAGCGCCTGCTGCGGCTACGCCGACGGCTACGATTCGGCCGCGACACCACCGAGGCCGCATCACCTTCGTCACGACGACCACCGCCGGTTTTGCCACGGAACGAGAAGATATCGCGCTTATCGGGCGAGTCGGCCCAGCCGTCGATAGCGTGCGGCAAACGCTCGCGCTCGAGCAGCCAAGCTTCTTGCAGCGCGTGCAACTCTTCCATGTCACCGAAGGCCAAGTCGTGCAGGCGCCACACCCAGTCGAATTCCTGATTCTGGACGAAGCGACGCATCTGCTTGTTGCGACCCGCCATGAATAGGAGGTACAACTGCCCGCGCAGCAGCGTGATCACGGCAGCGCTCAAACGCTTGGGCAGGTCCATTGCTATCGACAAGCGCCGCAACTCTTCGCCCAAAGCCG
>JAQIBG010000067.1 GCA_027859175.1 Planctomycetota bacterium
TTGCGGGCCTCGGCGGGCGGGCCGGCCAAGCCCTTCTGCTCCATCTCAACAATATGGATCTGGGTCCAGGTCACAATCTGCTGCTGACTGCCACGATAACTCGCGGCAGCACAACTGACCACCGCCAGCAGTAAAACGGTCACAATACGCACGGTTTGCATAACGACTCCTCGCCGCATATACCCGCGCCCGTGGCCAATGTTACAGCGCCGCGAAATGCTCCGCGTGAAAGGCCAGGGCGGCCACTATGTTGGCATCCCAATACGGCCAACTGTGGTCACCAGCTGGCTCCAGATACGTATGCGGATAGCCGATGGCCTCGAGGTGGGCGTGGAAGCGTCTGTTGTCTTCAATCAGGAAATCATCAACTCCACAGTCAATGTGCACGGCCGGTCGCGGCGAGACCTGGGCCGCCAGCCACATCGGGTCTTCGCTGTTCGGCACGGTGTCACCATGAATCAGCGACTTCTCGTCGGTCCAATGCGATTCCATTCGACTGACATCAAGCGCCCCGGAGTGGCTGTGAATCGAGCCAAATAACTCGGGATGCTTGAGGCCAAGCTTGACCGCACCATAGCCCCCCATGGAGAGACCACCGATGCCACGCCCGGAGCGGTCAGCCACGGTATTAAACAGACCATCAATACGGTGCACCACCTCGAGGATGTGATCCTCAAAGCGATTGGATGGCGGCTGCACCGCGTTGGTATACCAGCCACGCCCACCATCGGGCATCACCACCAGCATCCGATGCGCCTGCGCATGGCGCTCGATCGCCGAACGGCGGAACCACGACGAGAAATCATCAGACAAGCCGTGCAGCAGATACAGCACCGGCAAGGGCGCCCCGTCCCAGGCATCCGGCGTCACCACGTAGAGGCCGCTCTGCTTACTCAAAGCCGCAGAAGAATAGTGCATTTCGAGACAGGCCATGGTCGCTCCTTCGCGCACCCGGTTATCGGCGCCTCTGGCAACGGGTCCAGCGCGCGCTGACCACAGCGCACACCAGATCCGCCACGCCCCCGATCGCAGCTGCGATGCCAGCACCAGCCCTAGCATCTAGCCCATGTTTGCCCGTCGCATCGCCCTGTTCGTGACCCTGCTCGCCCTTGCCCTGTGTGCCGCTGGCTGCTCCAGCGTTGGCGGCCGCGAAGAGCTGAGCCCCTACCGGGGCTATGACCACAACGCTCGTTATGTGGGGCAGGTCGATCAGATTCCGATGAACGGACGCTGAACGCACAGGAACTGCCCCCCTGCGCTCGATAGTCGATGAACGCAGCGCATGGACAGGTCATCCAGCATAGCCCTGGCATTGCCCTCGCCCGGGCGCTGCGTCTGATGATGTGCCGCAGAAAACAATGTCCGACGTTCTCGTCCTCAATAGCGGCTCCTCATCTCTGAAGTTCGCGGTCATCAATCCGACCGCGGAGCGGGTTGAGCTGCGTGGCCTGTGTGAACGGCTCGGCAGCAACGAAGCTTGCCTGTGCACTGATGGCCACAGCCAAGCCCTGCCCGGCGGCGACCACACCGCCGCATTAGCCGCCCTGATCGCCTTACTCAGCGAACGCGGTCTCGACGCAAGCCTCGTAGCGGTGGGCCATCGCGTGGTGCATGGCGCCGAACGCTTTACCGGTTCGGTGCCACTTGACGACGAGGTGGTGGCAGCCATCACCGCCTGCAATCACCTCGCCCCCCTGCACAACCCGGCCAACCTCCTCGGGATCGCCGCGGCGCGCGAAGCCTTTCCGACCCTGCCGCAGGTTGCGGTGTTCGACACCGCCTTCCACGCCGGCATGCCCGAACGCGCCTTCCGCTATGCGGTGCCGGGCGACTGGTATCGCGAACTCGGCGTTCGCCGCTATGGCTTCCACGGCACTTCGCATCGCTACGTCAGCGAGCGGGCCGTTGCCATGCTTGGCCTCGGCGCTGAACACGGCGTGATCACGGCCCACCTCGGCAACGGCTGCAGCGCCTGTGCCATCGCCAATGGCCGCAGCGTTGACACCAGCATGGGCCTGACGCCGCTCGAAGGCTTGGTCATGGGGACCCGTTCCGGCGATGTTGACCCGGGCCTGTTCGCCTTTCTCCAACGCCAACGCGGGCTCGATGCCGAGGCCATAACGGCCCAACTCAATAGCGCCAGCGGGCTGCTCGCGCTGTCTGACGGCTTGTCGAATGATATGCGCAGCCTGCTCGCGGCCGAAGCCGAGGGCAACGCGGCCGCCAGCCTCGCCGTTGAGGTGTTCTGCTATCGCTTGGCCAAAACCATTTCCGGCCTCAGCGCCGCGCTGGCACGCCTCGACGCCCTGGTGTTCACCGGCGGCATCGGCGAACACGCCGCAGCGGTCCGCTCGCGGACCCTGGCCCACCTTGCGGTGCTTGGCCTGCATGAAAACCCCGCCGCCAACGCCATTCACGGCGCCGACACCGCTGGCAATATCGCCAGCGCCGAGAGCCGGGCGATCCTGGTGGTGGCCACCGATGAAGAAGGCATGATCGCTGCAGAGACCCTCGCTGCGATCGGGAGCTGATCCGACATGGCACGTATCGTGTTCGTATCCCCCACTGGCGAGAGCGTTGGCTTGACCTCGGTGGCCCTGGGCTTGGTGCGCGCCTTTGACTTGGCCGGTCAGCGCGCCGTATTCGCCAAACCCTTCGCCCAGCCGGGCCGCGAGCACCGTGGTCGTGATCACAGCACCGCCCTGATCGAACTCACCACCGGCCAAGCGCCACCAGCGCCAATCCCCGCGTCCGACCTCGAGACTTACATGGCCGAAGGGCGCGGCCAAGAATTGCTCGAAGAGGTGATTGCACGACTCGGCCCCCTGCACCATAAGGCCGAGGTCATTGTGGTTGAGGGCCTGGTTCCGAGTGGTGATTTCCACTTCGACCAACAGGTCAACGAGCACCTCGTACGCACCCTCGATGCCGACGTGGTGCTGGTTTGCGCGCCTTTCGGTCGCAGCCATGAGATAGTCGCCGAAGAACTCACCATTCACCGACAGGTGGTCGGCGACCGGGTGGTGGGCTGCATCATCAATAAGGTCCCTGAAGTCGTCGGCGATCAGCGCACCCAGACCGCCGACCAGCTACCCAACGACGTCAGCGTGTCGGTTCCGGAAGAGGTCCGTGAAGACTACCGCCGCACGCTGGAGAAACACCACCTGCGCCTGATTGGCTGCATTCCAGCCTGGGACATGGTTGCCGCCCCGCGCATCTGTGACGTCGCCGCCACGCTTGGTGCACGCTACCTCAACGAAGGCGGCGCACAGACCCGCCGCATGCGCACCTACGCGGTAGCTGCCATGCGCCTGCATAATATCTGCCAGCGTCTGCGCCCCGGCCGCCTCCTGGTTATGCCAGGTGACCGCCACGACGTGGTACTGGCTGCGTCGTACGCCGAACTGTCTGGCACCAAACTCGCCGGCCTGCTGTTCACCGGCGGTATTACGCCCGAGCCCTCGATGCTGGAGTTCTGCCAGAAGGCGACCGAACTCGGCCTACCCATGTTGGTCTGCGACGAGGATACACTCACCGTTGGCAAACGCCTGATCGACGAGTCGTGGGTTATCGCGCCCGACGACGCCGAACGCGCAGCGCTGACCATGACCACCATCGCGATCAACCTCGATCGCAACTGGATTGATGAAACACGCCGCGGTGCCCGTGCGCGTCGCCTGTCGCCAGCCGCCTTCCGCCACCGCCTGATCTGCCGCGCGCGCGAAGCCAACAAGCGCATCGTCCTACCCGAGGGCGAAGAGCCACGCACCCTCACCGCCGCAGTGATCTGCTTCAACCGCGGCATCGCAATCCCAGTGCTGCTCGGCAAACCCGAGCGCATCGAAGCGGTGGCCCAACAAGAAGGCCTAACCCTGCCCGAGGGCCTGGAGATCATCGATCCGGAAACGGTGCTGCCGCGTTACGTCGCGCCGATGGTTGAACTGCGCAAGAACAAAGGCCTGACTGCAGCGTCGGCCGAGTCGCGTCTCGCCGACACAGTGGTGCTCGGCACCATGATGCTGGCCCTTGGCGAAGTTGACGGCTTGGTCTCTGGCGCAATTCACACCACCGCCAACACCATTCGACCGGCCCTGCAATTGATTAAAACCGCACCCGGCGCCAGCATCGTGAGTTCGGTGTTCTTCATGTGCCTACCTGACCAGGTGCTGGTATACGGCGACTGCGCCGTCAATCCCGACCCCACCGCTGAAGAACTAGCCGACATCGCACTGCAATCGGCGGCCTCGGCCGAGAACTTCGGCGTTGAGCCGCGTGTCGCCATGATCAGTTACTCGACGGGTTCGTCAGGCAGCGGCCAAGACGTGGAGAAGGTGGTAGCCGCCACTGAACTGGTGCGCGCCGCCCGGCCCGACCTCCTCATCGACGGTCCGCTCCAATACGATGCCGCCGTGATGCCCGATGTGGCCAAATCAAAGGCCCCCGACAGCCCGGTTGCCGGGCGCGCCACCGTGATTGTATTCCCCGATCTCAACACCGGCAACACCACCTACAAGGCCGTGCAACGCAGCGCGAGCGTGGTGTCGATTGGCCCCATGCTGCAAGGCCTCGCCAAACCCGTGAACGACCTCTCGCGCGGCGCCCTGGTTGAAGACATCGTCTACACCATCGCGCTCACCGGCATTCAGGCCGTAACCGGCGAAGCGGCACCCTTTGCAGCTGTGACCCAACACGATCTCAAAGGCGGCATGGTGACTGTGCGCCCGCTGGTGCACGACGACGAAGATCGACTCAAGGCCTTCCATGACACCCTCGGCGACGAAACCGTGCGGGCGCGCTACCACCGTCACTTCCCAGCCCAAGATCGCAAGGAAACCGGCCGCATTCACAAGATCTGCTGCGCCGACCAGATCGATGAAATCGTCCTCGGCTGCTTCATGGAGAGCGACGGCAGTCTGCTAGGCGTTGGCCGACTCAATATTATTGGCCGGGGTGGATCAGGCGAAACCGCGCTGGTTGTAGCCGATGCCTGGCAGGGTCATGGCGTTGGCCGCGTGCTCAAAGAAACCCTGATTATAGCAGCCCGCAAACGCGGCCTGCGCTGCCTGAGCAGCGTCTTCGACCCGCGCAATCGCGCCGCCGTTGAACTTGCACGCCACATGGGCTATCGCTTCATGCCCATGGCCGAAGACGAGGTGGTGGCGGTTCTCGATCTCTAAGTGCTGTGATGAAGGTAAGAACGGGCACTCAGTTTGTGATTTCGTTGAGGCCAAAGGCAGCGAACCTGCTGCGATGACCGCCATCGATGAAGCCGTCAACACCGCCGCCGAGTGGATCCAGGATGCCAACGCCCTGGTTATCACCGCCGGCGCTGGCATGGGCGTCGACAGTGGCCTCCCTGACTTTCGCGGCAGCGAAGGCCTGTGGGAAGCCTACCCCCCACTCGCCAAACTCGGCCTCGACTTCTCGGTCATGGCCAACCCACGCTGGTTTCAGCACGATCCGCGCCTGGCCTGGGGCTTCTACGGCCACCGCCTCGAATTGTACCGCGAGCATAAACCACACCTTGGCTATAGAATCCTGCACGATTGGTGCGCCAGCCGCGAGCACGCCGTGTTCACCAGCAATGTCGATGGCCACTTCGCGGCGGCTGGATTTGATCCCGAGCGAATCTGCGAAGTCCACGGCTCGATACATCATTTTCAATGCACGCGACCCTGCTGCAGCGCCATCTGGCGGGCCGACCACTACCGACCCCAGATTGACCCGGAAACGCTCAACGAGAGCGGTGTCTTGCCACGCTGCGGTGCCTGCGATGCCTTGGCCCGTCCCAACATCTTGATGTTCGGCGACGCCAACTGGGTGTCAGACCGCAGCCACGAACAAGAGCAACGGCACGAACGCTGGCTGCACCGCATGCACCGTCGGCAACTGGTTGTCATTGAATGCGGCGCGGGCACGGCCGTCCCCACCGTTCGGATGGACGGTGAATGGATTGCACGCGAGCACCAAGCACGGCTGATTCGAATCAATCTGCGCGATACTCAAGTCGGCGACGGCGAGCTCGCGCTGCCAATGGGTGCCAAAGATGCGCTGCAGGCCATTGATGAAGCGATGATGCGCTTCTTTTGAACAGCCGCGCCAATCGGCTACCCAAGGCCCAAACGCAACAAGCCAGCGCGAGGCGCTGGCTTGTTGCTGAATGCGGATGCTGATCTGAACGCTTACTTGGCGAAGGGGTTACCTTGCACCGCGGCGGTCAGGCCCTCGTCTTTGTAGCTGTTCATGTGGTTGACGCCTGCGAACAGGCCGGCCGTGAACAACACAAAGGTGATGATACTCAGCCACATGTAGGTCTTGTCGTTTTCCATCGTGGCCTCCCGATCAGAACAGGCGGTTTTGGGCGAGGTCGCCCTGCTTGATCTCGTCACCACGAGCGTTCCAGGTGTCGGCGATCACGCGGCCGGCAACCATGTCGCCCATGACGCGCTCGGCGCGCACCTTGACGATGTACTCGTTGGCACGATAGATGATGAACTCCATGCCTTCGCGGATGCCTTCGTCGCTTCCCACAGTGAGCATGACGAGGTCTTGCTTGCCCTGGGGGTTGATGCGAACGGCAGCCACCACGGCGCGGATGACCTTGTCGGAAGGCGGCACGTCGGAGGTGATCTCACGATACACCTGCGGGTGGTTCTCGCGCACCAGAGCCAGGTAGGCGTTCTTGCGCTTGAGGTCTTCTTCCATGTCGAAGATGGTCCGCTCGCGGCGGGTCAGCTCGGCCTGGGCGTTGTTGAGGTCGTCCTCAACTTCGGCCAGTTTCACGTTGAGCTGGAAGGCCACGGCGCGGGCAACCTGAGCGATCTTATTGAGCTCAGAACGGCGCTTGCGCTCGAGTTCCAACGAGGCCTCGCGCGAGATGAGCAACTCACGTTGCGCATTGAGCGAGGTGTTGAGGTCAGACACCGTGGTGTTCAGCTGGGCCTTCTCGGCAGCCAACTGCTCAATCTGACTCAGCTGAGCGGTAACCTGCGTAGCCAGCAACTCGCGGTCGCTATTGGCCGACTGGAGCAAGACTTCGAACTGCTTCGCCTTAAAGCTCTGATCGAGCGAGGCAAAGTTGGCGTCCTTGACGTCTTGCGCCATGGCGGCCGTGTCCTTAGCCCAGCGCCGCTTGTAGTTCTCCTGGTAGGCGTAGGTGACAGGCACCACAAAGCCAACCAGGGCGGCGAGGATAAGATTCAGGACGATGAAGACCTTGGTGACGGTGTTCATATCGCGGGAACTCCCAACAGGGCGTGAATCGGGGCGAGTAGGTGCTTATTCCTCGCCTGCGCCTGCACCAAGGACGTCCAGGCGCTGTTGCACCTGATAGTCATAGCGGTCGGCATCGGTGATTGTGGCGCCATGCTCGATCGCCTTAGCGGCGGCCAGGCGGACCTCGCGTTCTTCAGCTTGAAGAGCAGCGAGGAGAATGTCCTTGGCGGATTCGGTCGTCGGGTCAAGTAACCCGATGGCGTAGAGGAATGCAGCGCGAACAGCGGGCTTGGTGGCCAGCACGGCCGCTTGGCTGCGGTAGACTTCGGTGATCCGATCGATCGAGGAGGCAACACCGGTGTGACCCAGGGAGGTCATCGCTGCGATGCGGATCTCGTCGGCGCGGTTCTCGGCGGTGGCGGTCAGGGCCGCGGCCGCTTCAGTCAGGTCGTATTGGGTGCGAACAGGGTCGATAACACCCAGGGCCTTGCAGGCCGCCAGAGAGATCGACTCGCGCTCTTCCCGGTTGACCTGCGGCAGTTCGGCATCGCCGATCGCAGCTTCAACGCGGCCCTTCATCTCGACACCGTTGAAGGGCTTGCTGACGAAACCGTCAACCTTGCCGTCAAAGGCGGTTTGTACCTGATTGGCCAGTTCGGCGTCCTCGGGCAGTGCGATGAAGATCGGAGTATTCTCGGTGCGCGGATCAGCGCGCAGCACTTCGAGCATGCCAGCAGCGGTCTGCTCGGGCACGTCGATGACTTCGCCATGCTCGTCGCGCAGGCTCGGGGTCAGATCGCCAGCAATGATGATGGCGTCTTTGACCGGAGTCTCATTGAGGCGGCTGCGGGCTTCGAAGCCGTCACCGGCGGTGAAAACCAGCATGCCCTGCTGCATCAACTGTTCGCGAGCGGTGTTGCGATGACGATAGTCAGGCTCCACCACCAGCACGGCCTGCATGCCCCATTCGCCAACGGCCTCGCTCAGCAGCGGAACCACCTTCTCGGCGTTGAAGAATTCAAGCTTGGGATCGAGATAGGCCAGAGTCACAGCAGCCGCGTAGCGGACGCGCTTCTCAGGGTGATCAAGGGCGGCCACCAGCACGGTACCGGCCTTGCCAGCCATCAGGCCTTCTTCCTTCTGGGGAAGCAGGGCGTCGGCGTCGGCGGTCCAGCGGTCGCGCAGGACGGTCATGAGGTAGCTGGCAACATCGTAGCGTTCGCTGACGATGGCCTGCTGCACGGCGCGATACAGGTGCGACGGACCAGCCATGCCAACGCGATCGACCATCTCGGCCAGGGCGTCAACACGCTGCTGCAGCGCTTCGGCGGTTTCTTCAGGGCGGGCGGCGCTATCGGTGCGCTCCTTGGCGAGGCGCAAGCGCAGCCTGGCTTCCACATCCTGAGCGGCGTGCACAGCAGCCAGCAGCGGGTGGTAGGCCACAAAATCGCGGTAGTGGCGCATGCCGTCGAACAGGAGTTCTTCGGCGATCAGCTCGTTCCAGCTGTAGCGCGGCACGCGGGTGTAGACGAGGCGCGGCTGGGCGTCTTCGTCCCAGCGCCAGATCAGGCTCTCGTTGGCGATCAGCTCGTCGCGAACCTGGTCACCATCGCGGAAGTAGCGCATGGCCTCTTGGAAGTAGAGCAGCGAGGGGTCAGAAATATCGACCACACCAGCAGTTGCAGCGATGGTCGCAATCGCGTTGCGCGCCACCTGAGCCACGGTCTCTTCGGTTTCAGCGTCGGTCACCAGCTGCTGCAGCTTCGGCAGGGCGCGGGTGTCACCGATATCAGCAAGAATCGTAGCTACACTGGCAACCAAGCGGCCGTCAGTGCTGTTCAGTGCCTCGGTCAGCGGGATCACGGCGCGATAGCCCATACGGGTTAGCACCATGCGCGACCAGACGCGGTAGTCGTCTTGGCGGGTGTCGGCCATGCGCTCGATCAGGTGCGGCACGGCGATGGGGCCAATCGCAACCAGTTCGGTGGTGGCGGCCAGGCGTTCCTTCTCAGAAGCGCGCAGCTTTTCGATCAGCAAGCGGATGTAGCGCGGGTCGTTACGCAGACTGCTCTGGTAGACGCGCGCCTTGCGCAAGACGTCCTTCATCACCGGCTCAAGCTCGGCGCGCTCCATCATCTTCATGAGCAGCACATCGCCCATGGCGAGGTAGAACTCATAGACGAGGCGGTTCTCGGGCTCGAGCAGCAGAGCGTCACGGAGACGCAACGCCGACTCGTCGTAACGGCCCACGCGGTAAAGCTTCACGCCTTCCGAGAGGAGCTCGCGCGTCTGGTCAGCAGCGGTGGCCTGGACGTTACCGTCGAGAGCCGCTGCGTGCACCTGCGGAGCCGCCGTAAATCCAAGACCAAGCACAATAAGGACGATCAGTCCGCGCATCAGGACCTCCATCAGGCATGTCCAAGCACCGTGTCGCGTAGGAGATGGATCTCCAATGGTGCGCCACCCGTGAGTGGAGCCCAAGTTCTGGTTACAGACCCCCCCTTCAACAGTGGTATGTCTCCGCGATTCCCAAAGTGTATGATGGACCAAGCACCTGTGAGGGCCTAGCTTGCAGCAATGCGCACGACCTCTGTGGCAGCTCCAGCCAAGCTCAACCTCCACCTAGAAATCACTGGTCTCGACGGCTCTGGATACCACACGCTCGAGACCGTATTTCAGACGCTTGACTGGGCCGATACGGTTCATGTAGCGCTCAGCGACCAGCCCGGCATCCGGCTCAGCTGCGCAGCGCCAGGCGTGCCCGAAGACGAGCGCAACCTCGCCCATCAGGCCGCCAGCGCGTACCACGCAGCCCGGTCTTGGCCCAACGGTCTGGACCTGCGCATCGACAAAGTGCTGCCAGCTGGCGGCGGACTCGGCGGCGGTAGCTCCAATGCTGCCGCCGTGCTGCGGGCCCTCACCCAACTCGATCCCGAACCACTGAGCCCCGCCGTGTTGGCCACGATTGCGCTGCAACTCGGAGCCGACGTTCCGTTCTTTTTGCTCGGCGGTTGCGCTCACGCCACCGGTCGCGGCGAGCAACTCACGCCGCTCGAGGATCCCCAGGCTGAGCCGGTCACCGTGTTGGTGCCCAAGCTCCACTGCAGCACACCAGCCGTGTTCGCCGCCCTCAGCGATGAGGAACGCGGGCCGCGCCCAGCACGCGGTGCCGTGGCCTGGGCCGAAGCACTCGATGACATACCAAGCTGTCTCTTTAATCGGCTGCAAGCCGCCGCCGCGCGCGCCTACCCAGAACTCGAGACCGTATTCGCTGCCTGCCGTGCCACCGGTGCACCCTGGCTGTTATCCGGCTCGGGCGCGTGCTGCTTCGCCCTCGGCCATCACCCGGCGCCAGACGGGCTCTGCGCCGTGCACACGCACTTCCGCTCGCGGGCAGATCTGGATCGGGTGTAGGGCTGGGGACGGGAATGGGCAAGACAGCCGGTCCTGGGTCCT
>JAQIBG010000078.1 GCA_027859175.1 Planctomycetota bacterium
AGGACCCAGCAGCATTGACCCCGGTGCGAGCCAAGGCCGACCTGCCCAAAGCTAAGGCCTGATCCAGGCGCCCACCGGCGCTGGCATCAGGCTGCCGGGCAGGGGCACCGAACGCTTACGATTGATTTGCATATGTTTAGACCTTGTCTCCCAAACAGGATTCGAGATGTTTTTTGGCAAACAAAAGTCCGTCTTCTTCGCTGGTTGGTGTGCCGTTGTAGTTGCCGTCCTCAAGTTCTATGGAAAGAGGACCTGTATATCCGGCAGTGAGTAGAGCTTTGATGATGGCCCGCCAGCGCAACTGCCCCTGACCGGGGATGCAGTAACGCCACCAGGGGCCGCCGAAGGGCAGGTCGTTAGTGACAGTGCCACCGATTTCGCGTCCATGATCGTAAATCAATTCGGTGAAACATTCGCAATCTTTGCCGTGCACGTGATGGATTCGGTGGCCGAATTCGGCAACGAAACGCAAGGGGTCGATGCCTTGGCGCAATAGATGCGAAGGGTCAAAGTTAATGCCGATGCTCTCGTCGAGGTCCCCGAGGACGGCACGCAGGCTCTCGGGAGTGCAGCCCAGGGCTTGTGGTCCTGGCCAGCCTTCGATGCCGATGCGGGCGTTGTTGTCGTTCAGGCACTGCTGCAGGTCGGCTAGGCTGGCTTGGGCTGGTGCCAGGGCTTGTCGCCGGTCACAGCCGGAATCGGGTAAGAGGATGAGGAGGTGATGCAGCGGCCCTTGGGCTGCATCGGCGCAGGCGGCAATGTGAATTCGAGCTGAAGCTACGGCCGCCTTGCGGATGCTGTCGTCTCGGCTGAGTAGTTGTGGCCACAGTGACCATCCACCCAGGTCGACGCTGAAGCAGTTCAGGCCAGCAGCGCGAGCCGCCGAGATGCCATCGAGTTGATTGGTGGTCCACTCGATGGCGGCAAAGCCTTGGGTGGCGGCCCATGCGCAGCAAGCCGGCAGATCGTTGCCCAAGCTGACGCAGGTGCGGAAGGAGATGGGCAGGCTCATGCTGTCACCTCTACGCCAATGCGGCGGCAGTGGTCGCGGTAGATGGCTTCGAGCATGCGCATGTCTTGTAGGGTGTCGCTGGCCGAACTCTCTGGTTTAGTGCCGTGTTCGATCATGTCGAGGAAGGCGCGCATCTCCTCGCGGTAGGACCACGTCCAGCTGTTGTCGGGAATGAGCGAACCACTGCCTCGATGGCCCTCACGGCCGTCGTAATATTCCACCGTTGCTGAAACATTTCGCAGCAGCAAGGGGGGAGCGTCGGTTTTGAGCCAGCCGCCCTCGAAGTAGATCTGCGTGTGTTCGTCCCAGGCGTGGTACGCCAGCGATCCAGATTCGAGACTCGCTCGAATGCCGCCGATGCGCAGCAGGGCCACCCCGCCGCAGCCATGGTCGTCGAGGTGAGTATGGAGGACCTCCCAGTCGTCATCCGCATCGAGTAGCCATCGCATCAAGTTGACGTTGTGCGTGTACTGCTGGATGTAATCGAGGTAGGAGCCGTGGTGACTCTCGGGCAACCAGCTTGGGAAGGGGAGAGCGGTAGGGATTTCAGGTGGAGCTTCTTCGCTGGTGATGAAGGGACGATCCACTGCCGCATCCCAGGTTCCGCAGAACCCGTGATTGCGCATGAAGGTGGGTAGGCCGTAATCGCCGCTGGCGCGCCAGTCGCGAAGAGTCTTGCGCAAGAGATGGTTGCCGGCGTCGTAACGCTTCATGTAGCCGACCATCAGAGTTTTTCTGCTTGCTTGCTCCGCTGCAATGATGGCCTCGCATTGGGCGGCCGAAATACCGAGGGGTTTTTCGACGAAAACATGCTTGCCGGCTCGCAGCATGTCTGCCGCGATTTCTCCTTGCATGGCAAAGTGACCAGAGATGGCAACGGCGTCGATGCTGTCGTCCTCAGCGATCTCGCTGTGGTGGGCGTAGCGCTTGCTCACGGTGAAGCTATTACAGACCTGTTCCCGGAGGTGTGGTCGTGTCTCGGCAATGGCTGCCAAGTGGCAGCGATCACTGAGATCGCAGATGTTGGGGAGGTGAACGCGTTGGGCCATATAGCCACAGCCGACGTAGGCGATAGAGATGCTCATGGATGCTCCTGTATGTGCATTTTAAGCCATTGTATTGAGCAGCAGCCTCATATCATCGGCAATAACGGACATGAAATTGGCAAAAACAGACATCTTTGTGGAGCGCTTTGTCTGCGCTGGTCGAATCGGGCCGACCCGGTTTTGGCAAGCAGCGGCTCACCGGCACCTTGATCAGCATGAATTGGTGGCTGTAGTCAGTGGTGATGTGACCGTGCGCCTTGATGATGGTCGGGAGCGTTTGCTGGGAGCCGGTGATTGCGTCCACTATGGACCGGCCTGTCTGCATGCCGAGGCTACACATAGCTATCGGAGCCTCGAATTATTTTTCATAGCGTGGCAGGGGGCACCACTGTCTGCTAGCGTGGAGCCGGTGCATGACCGGGCTGGGCGCATCCGTCAGATTCTTGCCTGGCTTTGTGAATTACAGCTTGCTGACCCGCGTTGTCGAGCGCTTGCTGAGAGTCTCGTATTGGAATGGCAGCAGTTGTCGCAAGAAGGCGGTGGTGTGGAGACCTGTTTGCGTCGCTTTATTTCTGAACACATGCGTGAGCCTATTCGGGTTGCCGATTTGGCGGCACAGTTGCATTGTAGCGAACGGCAGCTGAGTCGGCGTTGCCTGGCCGACGTCGGAATGACTCCGCGCCGCCTTTTGGAGCGCATGCGGGTTGACGCATCTCGGGCTCTGCTTGTCTCGACCGATCTTGGATTAGATGCCATCGCAGGTATGGTTGGTCTGGTTGATGCCGCTCAGCTTTCGCGCAGCGTTAAGCGGGTTTGTGGTCGCCCTCCCGGCGCTCTGCGAATCTGATCGGAGCCTTGTCGAGGGCCGTATTCGCGCACTGGCGCTTCTCCCGGTTGTTGAGTCCGGGCTGGTGGTTGGCGGCAATTTGATGAGAAAAGAGCTGCGAATGGTGGATATTTGGATTTTATCCGGTGGAGGCTGTCAGTGCGCAGAACCAAGCATCATGCGAACTGTGCTTTAGTCTTGCTCTGCATTCGGGGCGTCTGGGCGGGTGGCTCGGCATATTAGTTTCCTTCATTGAAGAAAATGACGAGGCCATCTTTGCCCGGCGCAATGATATCGAGCCGGCCACTGCCGCGTAGGTCGGCGACGGCGAAGTGAATGCCGCATCCCTTGCCGACTCCGAGTGGGCCGTAGGCGACGACTTGTTTACTGAAGCCTTCGCCGTTCCATTTGAAGTAATAGATGCCGAGGTCGTCGGCCTCGCCGGCGTCGTTGCCGCAGTGGGCGCGGTGGCGCTTGCCGGTGATCAGCTCGGGTAGGCCATCGCCATCGATGTCGGCCCAGATGAGGTCATGGTATTGGGCGTTGAAGGGATCGATGGGATGGCGTGTCCAGATTCGTTTGCCGTCCTGCTGCGACTGGGAGTACCAGTCGAGGCCGTAGCTGTGGGCGCGGCCAACGATCAGTTCGGCGCGGCCGTCGTTGTTGACGTCCGCGACAATAATCGGCACCGAGCTGTCCCAGCCGCCGATGTCGAGCTCTTCAGTGAAGGTCCAGGGCCCGCTGCCCGAGGCCGGGCGCTTGAGAATTCCCGTGCTGGTGACGAACTCGCCCTGGCCGTCGCCATCGACGTCACCAAAGCCCAGGCCGTGGCCGATCGGGGTCTCGGAGATGACGATCCGCTCGAATTGCCCTGTCCCTCGCCCTTGGGCATCGCGGATCAGCTTGTAAGCGCACAGCGGTGCGCCCGGGGTATTGGGTACGATCTCCAATTGCCCATCGCCGTCGATGTCCCAGGCACGAGTGGTCTCGATGCTGCCAGTTGTGGCGATGATGTGCTCAGACCATTCCTTGCCCGCTTCACCCGGATTTTGCCGCCAGCGCAGGGTCTCGCCCCACCAGCCGCCGGTGACGTAGTCTAAGCGGCCATCGCCGCTGATGTCGAGGGCGATGGTCGAGAAGTCGTCGTAGTAGTCGGCCTCGCGGCGGATGCCACCGATGCGGTGCATGTGGCGGAAATCCGGGCCCTGGTACCAGAACTCGCCGCAGACGATATCGAGGATGCCATCACCGTTCACGTCGAAAACCCCGCAAGATTCGTGGGTTTCCATACTGACCTGTTTACGTCGCCATTTTACCGGCATGGATCAAGCCCTCCCGTGCTTGGCCTGGGCGGCTGTCACCAGGCGGATGTAGTCGTCAGCGATGCGTAGATCGGCGAGGGCATCAGCCGCGCCGCACAGGTTCGTGGGTTCGCCTTGCACGGCCGTGATGAAGAGTGTCGCCTGGTTTTGCATCGCCCCGATCCAGGGCATGGTTGGCCGTCGGGTGATCGGCGTGGCATTGTTCCCGCCGTCTTCATAACATTCCACTTCGCCAGCGCGGCCCAGCGTTAAAGGGGCGCAGAGGCGTAGGCGGATCCAGCCCTTGTCGTAACAGATCAGGGCCGTCTCCTGCCAGTCGATGGCATTGCTCCAGGGTGCCATCTCTAGGAGGCCAGGCACGTCCGAGGCTGACTGCACGTGCATGGTCACCCCGCAGGGGTCGGCGTAGGTCACCTGGTAGGACTCACCGAAGAGGTGCCGCAGCAGGTTGACTTGGTGAATGTAGTAATTGACGAAAGCCTCATGGGCCTTGGCCTGGCAGTCACTCAAGCCGGCAGGGGCGGGATCGCACGCGACCTGCCCACTGCTGGTGGGCTCGTCGCTGCGAATGAGCTGGTTGAAGCCGTTGGCGATCCAGTCGCCGGGGGGCATGGTCACCCGCAGGTAGCGTAGGTGGCCCAGCTCCCCCGCTGTCTGCGAGCTCCGCCATTCGCTGCTTCACCCAGATCGTTGCCGGGTCGGAGCGTTTGTGGTAGGCGACGCACAGACGCGCTCCCGGCGTAGCCTGTTCTGCGGCGAGGATGAGTTCGGCTGCCTCGCTGGATCGCGCGATGGGCTTTTCGGTGAGTACTGGCTTGCCGTAGGCGAGCAGTTCGGGGATGAGTTGGCCGTGGAGGCCGAAGGGCTGGATCGCGACCAAGGCGTCGAGCTGCTCAGCGGCGAGCATCTCACGGTGGGTGGGATAGGTGCGAGGGATGTTCCAGCGCTGGGCCACCGCTTCGCGCAGGTGCGGTCGGAGTTCGGCAATGGCGACGACCTCGCAGGCGGGATGGACGGCATAGTGCTGCAGGTGGGCGCATTGGCCCATGTGTCCGACACCGACACAACCGATACGAATCTTGCTCATGCAGGGAATCCTTTTGGTCTTTTTGTAGCAGGTTAATGAGTGACATATGCGGTAAACGACAGGTATTCTATGGCATATGAAATTGATGGGTATGGCTGGGGGTGCTCAATACATGGCTTTTTGTGCTGTGCCTGCATACTCAGCAGTCATGACATCCCAATTCATCCATGCCGCTGATCTCGGTGTTTTGCCTCGGAACTGGCGCATGGACGACCATCACCACCCAGCTCTGCATGAGCTGGTGGTGGTGGTTCGTGGGCGGGTGGATATGCGCCTTGCCGGCGAGGATGTTTCGACTCCGGCGGGATGGGCCAAGTTCCACCCGGCCGGAGTTTCCCATGCGGAATGGGCCTTGGGGCCGACGGCTCCCCATCTGTTGCTCGTGGCGTGGAGCGATCCTGCTAGCGATACCAGCGCTTGGCCTGCAAGCCGCCCCGACTCCCAGGGGCGGCTTGCCCTGCTCCTGCGCTGGCTGATTGACCTTCACCGCCGGAATGATCCCACTCAGGCCGGCATTCGTGAGGCGGCTTTCACCGCCGTGCTTGCCGCGTACGGCGAAGCGCTACCCACCGCCGAAGATCCCCTGTTCGCCGAGATCCGCGCCTACATCCATGAGCATCTCGCCGAGCCGATCTACCTTGCTGATCTGGCGGGCGCGGTCCATCTGTCACCTTTCCACTTCGCCCGCCGCTTTCGCCGCGCCGCTGGCTGTTCGCCCATGACTTTCGTGCGTCAGCTGCGGGTAGAGCAGGTGCGCACGCTGTTGCTCAGTAGCGCCCTGCCGCTGCGGGCCATTGCTGCGCAGACCGGCTTTCGCGATGAGTTTCACCTTGGCCGAGTGTTCAAGCAGATGTTGGGCCAGACGCCGGGGTCCTACCGGCGGTGAACTGCTCACCCATGCTGGGCATGCTGGGCATGCTGGGTGATTCGTACCGGGCCCAGCAGGCCGCTGGTGAGGTCACCGCGATATCTGGTGGGAATGCAGCGATAATGGTTAGCTAGGGTATTGCAGACCTGGACCTCAAGTGTGTTCTCGCCAGGACGTAGATGGGGGCTGAGGCGGACCTGCCAGGGCGGGGCCAGCAGGGTGCCGATGGATGTTCCATTAAGAAATACCTCAGCGCTGGCGGCCACCGTTCCCAGGTCGAGCCAGATGTCGCCGGTGAGTTCGGCGGATGCGGCGGTGAAGTTTCGGCGGTAGCGGATGGCGCCGGAGTAGTCTGCTAACACCCCCAAGCGGGACCACTCACCGAGGGGCATGCGGCCGGGTCCGCAGGTGCAGCGGATGGGCCGGGGCAGGGCGGCGGCGCCGGCGGTGCCAGGTGCGCCTTGGGTGCGCAGCACCAC
>JAQIBG010000106.1 GCA_027859175.1 Planctomycetota bacterium
CGCGTCGTGGGCGTGGTCACTGCTCCCGTCTGGCGGCTTTGGGCCACCGAACGACGACGCACGCGAGCCTGTGCCGGCATCCAACGCGCGAAGCGCGCACCAGGGACCAGGAACCAGGAACCCAAACACACACCGGCTCATGGCTTCCCTTTGCGGCCTAGTCTGGCACGCTCGCTTCCATGAAGCCTTTGCCTTTATTGGACAACCTGCGTAGCCCGGCCGACTTGCGTCGATTTGACGACACCCAGCTTGATCAGTTGGCTGATGAGATCCGGTTTCGGATCAAAGAGACGGTATCGGCGACCGGCGGGCATCTGGCCTCAAACATGGGTGTGGTTGAGCTCACCGTGGCCCTGCATCGGGTGTTTGACTTCAGTGCCGACCGCCTGCTGTGGGATGTGGGCCATCAGGCCTATCCGCACAAGTTGCTGACCGGCCGTGCCGCCCAGTTTGATTCCAATCGAACCGAGGGTGGCATCAGTGGCTTTCCCGATCCGAAAGAGTCGCCCTACGATATCGCCAAGGTTGGCCACAGTTCGACCGCTATTTCAACCGGCGTTGGCGTGGCTGAGGCCGATCGCCGTCAGGGCTTGAAGCGCCGCACCGTGGTGGTGGTTGGCGACGGCAGTTTGACCGGCGGCATGTGCTTTGAGGGCCTGATCAACGCTGGCGATCTCGGTATGCCAATGCTGGTGATCCTCAATGACAACGGCAACTTCATTGATCCGCCAACCGGCGCCCTGCATCGTTATCTCGACCAGATCCGCTCCGGTCGCCTCTACAACCGTATGCGCGATCGCATGCTCGGCATTCTCAAGAAGATGCCGTATGGCGATGAGATCGAGCGCATGGCCGAGCACGCCGAGCAGGTGGCGCATAAGATGGTTACGCCCGGCTACATCTTTGAAGACCTCGGGTTTCGCTACTTTGGCCCGATCGACGGTCACAACCGCAAGGAAGTCGAGCGTATCTTGGCCAAGGTCAATGAACTCGATGTGCCGGTTTTGCTCCATGTGGCGACAACCAAGGGTGGCGGCTGGGCGCCGAGCACCAAGGATCCCTTGACCTTTCATGGCCCGAAGGGCTTCGATTGCGAAACCGGCGAATTCGCCGCGGTAGAGGCCACCGCTCCCACCTATAGTGACGTGTTTGCCGATGCGATGATCAAGCTGGCCGAACAGGATCCGAAGCTGGTCGCGATCACGGCGGCGATGCCGTCGGGCACCAAGCTGTCCAAATTTGGCAAAAGGTTCCCCGATCGCATGTACGACGTGGGGATCTGCGAACAGCACAGCTTCGCCTTTGCCCAGGGCTTGGCGGTGGCCGGTCTGCGCCCGGTGTTGGCGCATTACTCGACCTTCGCGCAGCGTGGTTACGACCAGTTCTTCCAAGAATTCGTGGTTCAGCGCGATCTCGGCGTGGTGATGACCTTGGATCGCGGCGGCTGCGTGGGTGAAGACGGCGAGACCCATCAGGGCCTGTACGATATCGGTTGGGCCCGCGTGTTGCCTGGCACGGTGCTGATGTCGCCGAAAGACGGCGGTGAGCTCGAGGCGATGCTCAACTGGTCGCATAAGCAACGCGAACAACCGCAACAAGACCGTGCCGCCAGTTACGTGATCCGTTATCCCAAGGAGCCGGTGCCCGAATTGACCTGGGGCCTTGAGCGGCCGAACCCGGTGATGCTGGGTAAGGCTGAGGTGCTCAAGCGCGGTACGGGTCTGATGGTGTGGGCGTACGGCTGCATGGTGTGGCGGGCCTGGGAGGCGATCGCGCGCCTGGGCGAGGCCGGTAAGGATGTCACCCTGGTCAACGCACGTTTTGCCAAGCCCTTCGATCGCGAACTGCTGGTTGAATTGGCCGAAGACCACAAGCAGGTGCTGACCCTGGAAGACCACGCCTTGCCATGTGGTTTTGGCTCGGTGGTGCTTGAGAACGCAGCTGCAGCGGGTCTGCAGTTGGCTGTGCACTGCGCTGGTGTGCGTGACGAGTTGGTGTCGCATGCTAAGCGTGAACGCCAGTTAGCCGACCATGGGCTTGACGTTGATGGTGTGGAAGCGCGGATGCGTCAGATATTGGGTTTAGCGGAGGGGGCTATCCCTTTCGCCAAGCAAGCCTGAGCCGGCATGGGCTTGTCGGCAGCGCTGATTCTCTGTGACCGGGTCTATACAACGGCTCAGGGTCAGCATGTTATAGCGGGCACGAAAAGCAGTTTTTCGGTGCGGGTGCCGGCCGCGGCAACGCGGGCGCGGCATCGCTTCGCCGGCGGCCTCAGCTGCTATGTGCGTTTTCGCCCAGAACGCGCTGGTGAGACCGTAGTAGCCTTGCGTATGAAAGATGAGCGCCGAGAGGTGTGGGATGAAAGCTGGCTTGCGACCAACATGCGCATGTCGGTGGCTGAAGAGGTCCCGCAGTTGATTGAAATGTCTGTCGTGACCGCGCCTTTCGCGGTCGATGTGTCGTGGTCGCAACCTGGTGCCGACCGCCTCGTGCTGCACAACACCGTTGAGCTTGAGGTGGATGGCCAGTTGGTGGCTTCGGCACCCTTTGACGTGGTGTTTCAACGCGTGGCTAGCGGCGACATTGCTGCGGATGGCGCGTCTGGCTAGTGGCTGATAGCCGGTATCGGCGACACCACGCTGCGCTGCCAGCCGCGCGCGGCCGTTTCGCTGAGGAGCCGGGTCCAGGCGGGTTTATCGCTGCCGCTACCGGTGCGGTGACGCAGGCCGAGGCTCAGCAAAAATGATTTCAGGGCGGCGTTTCCACTAATGCCAACATCAACCAGGAAAGCGTCGACGTCAGCCTCGAGCCACTCGTGCATCCATGTGAAATTGACCATGGTGATGCGGTGACCCCAGCGGTCCCAGGCTAAGAATGCCTGGCTGACCCAGTCGGCCTGGAGCGCCTCGCTGCTGCCAGAATTGGCCCCGCTTGGATAGCCCATCTGCGGAATCCAGATGTCACGATCGCTGCGGCAATTGGCCGCGATGAGGGCGAAGTCGTCGGCAATCGCCTGGGGCGACCGGGCCAGCAGGGTGGCGTAATCGATACCATAGTAGGAAATCCCGGTGAAATCGGCATAGCCGCACAGGGTATTCCAGTGAACGCGCTTGGCGGCGTCTTTGAGCAGGGGGAAAGTGACTTCACTGCCCACCTTCACACCGCTGTAGGTGCTGCGAATGTGGGTGGCCGTTTGATCAAAGAAATCGGTGTATTCAGTCCAGCGCGTGGCGTTATTGCCAAGGTAGCCGTCAATTTCAGAGCCAATGATGATCGCATCAACGGTGGTGTTGGGGATCGCGGCCATGAAGTCGTCGATCAGTTGATTGAACGCGGCAACGACGCTGGCGTCATTCATCGCTAGGACCGTCAGGTCGGTTGGGAGGGTCGGGCGGTGATCGCTATCAATGTGAATTGGCCGGATAAACACCACGATTGGCATCGCATAGGTGTGGTAAAACGCGTTGACGGCAGGAGCAAACGTGGGGCTCGCCAAGTCCATATCATCGCGCAGGTCTTTCCAGTCGATCGACAGCTTGACCTGATCCATATCGGTTGCGAAGGCGCGCTCAAAAGCCGCCGTATAATCATCATCTTCAGGCAAAGAAATATCGATCGACAGCATGCGGTCACCCCGCGCCACCGGCGCCGTCACCGTCGGCTGCGGCGGCGGCCCATCGCTACTGCAAGCAGCAAGAATACCGATGACCAATAAGACAAGGAGCTGACGCATAGTGCCAAAACCCTAGCGATTCCCGCCTGTTCACAAGCCATCGGGAGCCCAGGCTGCAAACAGTGCGCCTAGCACTCGCGCTCCTCGACTGCAGCGCCCTCAAAGGCCCACACCCATTCAGACTGGCCCCCGTTCCGTCCCCATTAACGGAAGGCAGGGCTCGAACCCGCAGCGGTCCAGCCCTGGCTGGAGGGCGCACCGCGCCCGTGCCGCTGCGCGGATCCGTCTTGCCCCGCAGCGCCCCCGGGGCGCGAGGAGCGACGGAGCCGTGCAGCATATCGGGTCCTGCCGAGCGTGGTAAAAAAATAGAACCCGCCACCGAGGCCTAAAAAAATAACCA
>JAQIBG010000122.1 GCA_027859175.1 Planctomycetota bacterium
GACGGGCAACATCATTATCTTTGATGAGATTGAAGAGAGGCTTTAGGCATCTAGGGGGCTCACGGCCTCCGGGCGGGGGCGACTTGCGTCGCCATTATCCCCGCCCTACGGCCTCCGCCCCCTAGATGCCTAAAGCCTCTCTTCAATCTCATCAAAGATAATGATGTTGCCCGTCACGTAGATCAGGTCCTTGTATTCCCGCTCAGTACGACCGTTCTTGGAAAACAGGCGGCCGAGGAAGGGAATGTGGCTGAGGACCGGCACACCCGAGTGGCTGCGCTTGCTCAGGCCACGGGTCATGCCCGCAATCATGAGGCTGCCGCCGTCAGGAATCGTCACCGAGGTGCGAACCGAACGGTAGGTCAACTGCGGGATCATGATCGGATACTGGTCAGCAATCGCACCGAGCTGGTTGCCCTGGGCGTCGGTATTGATGACCGCGATGCCGCCGAAGTTGTCGAGCGCGCCACCAAAGCGACGCCAAGCTTGCACCTCGGTGGTGGTCGGCCGCAGAGTCATGGTGATCCACTTGCGGTCGGCCGAGGCAATGGCCTCCACGTCGAGCACCGTGCCGTAGGACAGGATGGTTACGATCGGGTCGTACTGGTCACCCACCAGATCGTAGTCTGCCACATAGGCCTGCTGATTCATGCGAACCACGTGAGCGCGCTGACCAGACATCAAGGTCAAGTCGGGGCTGATCACGATGTTGCCGCGGCGCGTTTTCTCGACCGCCTTGAGCACGGCACGTCCGAGGAAGCCTTCCGGGTCTTCGAACAGCTGGAATTCACCGTCGAGACCACCGGTGTTGGTGAGGCCCGAACCGGAGAAGTAGTCGAGCAGGTTGTTGGTGACCTGACCGCCAGCGACGTTCTCGCCGTCGTTATCGCGCCAGTAACCACCAAGCCACCAGGGCGGGGTCACACCAGGCGTAGCCGGGTTGGCACCAGCCAAGTAGGGGCCGGGGCTACCCAGGGCATCTTCATGCAGCGAATCACCAGCAAGGTTCGGACCAGGCCAGCCAGGAGGGCCACGGAAGTTGTTCCAGTCGACGCCAATCTCTTCCAGCAGACCGTTTTCGACCGACAGGAAGCGAACCTTGACGTTGATCTGCACAGCCTGCTGGTTGCGCAAGGTGCGCAACAGCTCTTCGATTTGACGGTGGACGTCGCCAGTCTGGGTAACCACCAAGCTGCCATTCCACTCTTCGATGCCAACGCCGTCGACGTCCCAGCTATCGGGCGAAACCACCTCTTCGATGATCTCTTGGAACTCGGCCACATCCGGCGGTTCGTCGTCAGCAATCTCAGGAATCAGGTTGGCACCCGTGCCACCCGGCTCAGGAATCTCTAGCTCTGGACCAGGGAACTGGGTCAGGCCGATGGTCAGGTCGCGGATGTCGTACACTTTCATGTACGAGTCACCACGCAGGCCATCGACATCAGAGATGTAGATCGCCTCGTCCTGCAGGGTGTAGCGCAGGTTAGTCTGCAGCATGATGAACTCGAGCGCGTTGCGGAGCTTCACGTTCGAGAGCTGCATGGTGATTGGCGCAACGCCACCACCGGCAACCACTTCCGGGTCGAGAACGAAGTTCACGTCGGTGTTACGCTGCAAGAAGTTGACCACGTCTTGGATTTCCAGCTCGGGGAAGTCCAGGGTCAGGGTCTGTTCGAGCTTACGTTCGACTTCGCCCTTCCAAGCCATCGACTCTTGCTCGAGACCACGCACCGGCGCACTACGACGAGCGTCAATCTCGTCCCAATCTTCGGCGTAGGTCACGATATCGAGCTGGGGCAGCATCGCTTCGCGGATCTGCTCGGAGAGCAGCTTGTGCTCTTCGTCCCACTTGTCGGCGGTGATCTGACGCAGGTAGAGATGGCGCTCACGGCGCGAGCGAACCAAGAGATCATGCGCACGGGTCTCAGCGCGGTTGATCCGCAAGACCTGTTCGCACAACAGGATAGCTTCATCAAAGTCGCGACGCTCGCGAGCCTTGAGCGCGCGACCCAGCATCGCTTCGATGCGGTCGCGTTCGAGCTTGAGGCTCTCTTCGCGCAGGGTGCGCTCACGATTCTGAGCCGACTCAACAGCCTGAGCGTGCTCTTGCAGGTCTTGCTCGGCACGACGCTGGGTCGTTTCACCCAACAGCACCTCAACGCGACGCATCTCGGCTTCACGGCGCTCATCAGCGTAAGGCAAGCTTTCGAGACGAACGCGCGCCAGCTCGAAACTGAGTTCGGCCTGGTTGTACTCACCCTTCTCAAGGTGACGCTCACCCTCTTCGATCTTGCGCTTCACTTCGATCCACAGCTCTTGCTGCTGAACCGTCAGCTGGTCGGCAATGTCGTTGATGTGAGTGGAGCGCGGGTCACGGCTGAGACCAGCGATGGTCTTGGCTTCATCCAAGGCCCGCTGGAACTCCTCGTTAGCCGGGAAGTAGTCGACCGCGATGGTCAACTGGCGGATTGCCTCAGGCATCCGACCGGCGGCGAGGGCACGCTTGCCCTGGTCATAATGGAACTGAGCAGCGGCCTCACGGCCAGCCTTCAACAGTTCCTTCTCGTGGGACCAAGCCTCAAGACGCTGCTGCTCAGGGCTCAGCGTCGTGGGGTCGGGAGCCACCGGCACCGCGGCGTCATCACCGGCTTCGGCTGCTACCAAAGGCAGCAACGCGGCCAGGGCCAGGGCACTGAGGGGTCGCATTAAACGATCCATAGGGGTCATCCATCGCATGGCGTTCACAGATTCGCCTCCTCCTCTTCATAGAGGATGATCCGGGCCGACACCGTAAGGTACAGTTGTGACTTCACGCTGTACCGGCCACGCATACCGAAAAGCCGTCCCAGAAAGGGGATATGACCCAGGATCGGGACCTGAGTCTCGGAACTCTGTTCAATTGCATCACCGATGCCACCCACAAGGACCGTGCCCTGATCGGGGATCATGACACGCGTGCCCGCGCTCTTGACCCGTATCGTCGGCAACTCCAAGGGGTAAAAGGCGATGCCGGCAAATACGCCACCGCTGCCGGCACCGCGGCCTGCGATTGGAATCACGGGGATCCGCTCGGTGAAGAAGCTGACGTTGGCAATTGTTGGGCGCAGATCGAGGGTCACGTATTTGCGATCCGCCGACACGTGCGGCTTGATATCGATCGACTGCCCGGTGTTGATGACATCGATGACCGGGTCGTAATTGCCACCGGCCGCGGTCTCGTAATCCGAAATGTAAGCGTACTGGTCACCGAAGAAGGCGCTGGACCGTACCCCGTTGAGCGAGGTCAACTCAACGCCATCGAGACGACGTACCTTCTGCTTGGCCTCTTGAGCTTTCAGCATCGCCTGGAACAGAGGGAAAGCCAAATTGGCGTATTGCAGCACCAAACCGTTACCGATGGCAGACTGGCCAAGGTTGACCGCCGTCGCCGGCAAGGCGTTGGTCACGCCCGCGCCATAGGAATACTCGGGCTTGAAGTCGGTGAGGCCGGCGGTGAATGGCGCAGCGAGCACGCCGTCAGGCATGCCCGACCAATCGACGCCAATTTCTTCCATATAATTATCGCTGACCTCGAGCCAGTCGATCTTGATGCGCACCAAGATGCTATTGGCCAGGGCCTGGCTGCGCATGAATTCTTGCACCAGGCGCTGCACGCGAGGCGGAGCCGTGACGAGCAGCCAGTTGCCGCGCAGGTTGAGCTCGTTGCCGGCATCTTCCCACACCTCAGGCGCCACCGCGATCTCGATCAGGTCGATCAACTCTTCGGGTGACAGCCCCTCTTCATCGTCGCCAAAGCCACCACCGCCGCCGAACAGATCAAAGCCACCGGCGCCAGCATCGCTCAAAGCAAACTGGGCGATACCCATGCCGGCAAAGTCTTGCGGACGGAATATGAATTCGGTGACGTCGTAGGCCTGTGTTATGGCCTCGGTCGCCGTTTCGGCCCCAACCCACAGCGCCTCATTGCGCAGTACCCACTGCGTGTCGGCCTGGCGTGCGAGCCAGTTCAGGGCGCTTTCAACCGACATCCCAGTGGCGTGCAGGGTCACTGGGGTTGCCGCAGCCGCACGCAACTCTGGATCGATCACCAGATTGATGCCGGCCTGTGACGCAATCATCTCAAAGGCCTGTGCCACCTCAACATCATCAAACGACACGTCTATGCGACCAGCCAGCTTGTTCTGCAGCGCCTCTTCCCAGTCGGCCATGCGCACTTGCTCTTCCCAAGCGCTAACGCGACTGCCCTGCTTGTCGTGCCAGTCAGCCGGGAACCGTGGGCGGCCGTCGAAACCCTCCGGGATCATCGACCGGCGAATCCGCTCGTGCAGCTCAAGCTTCAATTCGTTCATGCGCTCGCGCGTCGACAGCTTGCGCTGTTGATGAGCACGCCGAAGAATGTCGCCGAACAGGGTCTCAGCGGTAGCGTTACCGGGAAAGTCGCTCACCAACTCGCGCGACAAGGACAGCGCCAACTCATAGTGGGCGCGCTGCTTGAGCGAGATGATCTTTGAGACGCGGGCGTCAAACTGGCTGCCTTCATAGGCGCGCTCCTGCACCGAGCGCTGACGTGCGAGGTTTTGCGCTGCTGCGCGCTCATCGGCGGTTTGGGTGGCGCGCACGCGGTCCGCCTCATGCCGCAGCTCGGCCAGACGGACCTCCAAAGCCGCTATCCCAGCGCCAGCAGGCGCATCGGGAAAGGCCTGCATCTGCGCACGGGCGGTAGCGAGCGCCTCGGCGGCTTGTTCAAGGCGGCCATCATTGGCTAGGAACTCCGCGCGCTCCATCGCCACGCGGATTTCAACGTCGGCCAACTCGGCGCGCACTGAATCCGCGACGCCAAGATCAAGAGCTTGCGGGTCGCCGCCACCGAGTTGGACACGCATCCGCTCAACACCGCGATGTGCGCGTTCGTCTCCACCCATTAGGGCCGCAGCCTTGCGGTACAGATCTAAGGCGCGATCGAACTGGGTTAACTGCTCTGCGCGCGCGGCCTCAGCGAGCAGGGCCTCGCCGCTCTGGCGCTGGGCAGCATGGTGCGAAGCCGCCTCGCCCGCAGCGTCTGCTGCGGGCGCGTCTGCGGCGACCGCAACTGCGATCGCCAGCATCAGCATGACCGTTACGCGGATCGACCGCATGCACCCTCCCACCGGGCTTCAGTGCCCGGTGCCTTGCTCCTACTGGAGCGCCTCACGCTCGCCCAGGTCGATGATTTCGGCCGTCACCATGAACATCAGGTGGCGGTTTTCATCATAGATACCGTTCTTCGAGAACAGACGGCCCAAGAAAGGAATGTGGCTGAGGAAGGGAATGCCCGAGTGCGTGCGCTGACGCAGGCCGCGAATGTAGCCACCGAGCATCAAGCTGCCCTTATCCGGGAGCATGACCGTGGTGCGCAAGGTCCGCACCTCCAGAGTCGGCAGTTCCAACGGGTAGTTGTTGGTGAACACCACACCACCCGAACCGGCACCACGACCAGCGATGCGCTGAGCAACGATGTTTTCGGTGTATACACCCTGCAGCAGCACCGATGAGGGCCGCACTTCCAGCGTCACGTATTTGCGGTCGGCCGAGACGTACGGGCGAATGTCGATGATGTCACCAAAGTTGATCACCGAGATCACCGGGTCGTAGTTACCGCCAGCGGAGACCTCATAGTCTTCGATGTAGGCATACTGCTCGATGAAGGTGGCGTGGGCGCGCTGTCCGTTGAAGCAGGTGAGCTCAGGAGCGTTCAGCACATTGGCGTCGGCTTCCTGCTCGAGGGCCTCAAGGGCTACATTAACGGTACGGAGGTCGAGGATCGAGTTGCCTTCACCGAAGATGTACTCGGTGCGCAGACCATTGCCGAAACCATTGGCAAAGCCGGTTTGCGCGGCATTGCCAGGCATGTTATTTGAACTGGCAACCGCGTAACCCCATTCGTTATTCACGTCCAGGAAGCCCTGCGTGGTGTAGGGGTTCGAGATCACGTCGTTCTGAAAGTCATTCCATTCAACGCCGATTTCCTCAATGAAGGACTTGGTGACGTCGAGGACGCGGATCTGAACCTTAACCTCGAGTGAGGCCTGGTTGCGCAGACCTTGCAGCAGCTCAGCAATCAAGCCGTGCACCTCAGGCGTCTGCGAGATGAACAGGGTGCCGCCTTGGCGCACCTGAATCGCAACACCCTCGAGGTCCCAGGTATCCGGGGCCACGCTTTGGGTGATGAACTCTTCGATCTGGCCCGCATCCAAGCTCTCGGTGTCGTTGTCGAAACCGCCGGCATCGCCGAACAGGTCGAAACCACCGCCGCCGGCGTCACCACCGGATTGGTTGTAGGCCAACTCAGGACCCGGGAAGTCGATCACAGGAGAGATCAGATCAGTGATGCTGTACAACCGCACCACCACGTCGCCCTCCACCTCGTCGGTCGAGAAGTAGATGGCTTCGTTCCGGATGGCCATCTGAAGGCGGGTCAGCTGCTGAATCCAGTTAAGGACCGTCTTCAAACGCATGGTGCCCGACAGCGTAATCGGCGGCACGTTAGCGTCGGCGTAGACCTCGCGGGCGATAACGAAGTTGACCCCGGTGGTGCGACGCAGGAAGTCGATGACTTCCTCCATGCTGTTCTCTTCCCACACAAAGCTGACTTCTTGCTCGAGGCGATTGAGTAGGTCGCGACGCCACGGCTCTTCGGCCGACTCAGTCAACTCTTCGGGCTGACGCAGGCTGCGGCGGAACCAGTCTTCCGGGAACACCAGCAGTTCAGACTGCGGAATCAGGTCGCGATGGATGTTCTCGTTCAGGCGCGCCAAGCGCTCCTTCTTTTCCTCACGGATATGACTGTCGAATTGAACGTGGCCGCGGCGGCGCGCTTCCAGGTACAACTTACGCGCATCTTCGCGACGGCGATCAAGCTGATACGCGTTCCAGGCATCAATCGAGGCGCGGCGGTAATGCTCGCGATCGAATTGTTCCTTAGCGCGGCGCAGGATCTCGTTCACCTTCAGCTCAAGCGCCTGCTCTTCGAGGTCGCTGCGCAGGCGTGCCTCCTGGTCGGCGCGCTTGCGCACGGCCGCATCGCGTGCCAGGGCGGCGTCACGAGCACGGGCCTGGGCCTGGAGCTTCTTGGCCTCCACTTCGTCGGGCAGATTGCCCCAGTCGAACTGGTAGGGGAAGGAGCGCAGGCCGATAGCAACGCGGTCGAAGTTGAGGAAGGCTTCCTTGAACTCACCGGCCGCCATCTGGCGTTCACCGGCAGCAAGCAAGCGGGCCATGCGGACAGCCTGTTCCTGAACGGCGACGTCACGCATCGAGGCCAGCCAACTGGCGGCCATCTGCAGACGGTCATCACGCTGCGACAGAATGGCCAAGATGTCCTGGCGCAATTCCTGGGCGTCAGCGTGGCCCGGGTTGATCGTGATTGCTTCCTCTACCGCTTCGCGGGCTTCCACGAAGTGGGCTTTGGCCAGCAGAGCACGAGCCTTGAGATACCACTGCTCGGCCTCGGCCCCAAGAGCATCCAACTGCACGTCGGCGTCGGCTTGGAAGCCTTGCCAAAACTCGCGTTGGTTCCCATTGAGTCCGTCGGCTGCAGCGGCTTCCACCGGCTGGCCATCTACGGGCTTGGTGTCGACCGGGGCTTCCTCGGCAAAACCGGGGGTCCATACGGTCATGAGACTGCACATCGCGACCAGAGTCAGGCGGCGCTTCATCCTGTACCTCCTGCGGGGAACGTCCCCCGCCTCCACCGGAATCCGGTGGTGACGGGCCAGCCTGACAATCTCGACCCCGGTTGAAAGCCCCGAACCGCGATCCAGGGCCAACGGTCTAACTCACCGTGTCACTGACACATCCACCGGCGCAGGCCTCAAGGCCACGCCATATCAAGCGAGGCGCGCCGTTCTGGCGCGCCTCGCTTGATAGATGGGTCGAATAAGGAGCCTCAGGGCTCTTCGGGCGGAGTCATATACTCCGGCGGGATGTCACTAGGCATCATGCCGGGCTCGTCACCATCCGGCATTATTCCGGGATCGAGACCCGGATCAGCCATGCCAGGCGCCACGCCACCGGTCAAAGCGGCCTCGCTACCCGGGATGATTTCAACGAAGGGCTTATTCTCAGGCGGGTAGAAGTAGATCACCCGGCCATCAGGCATCTCAACATAGGGGAACGGCACCAAATCTGCCTCTGCCGGGTTGATCAGCGTTTTCAGCAATGTGTGATCATTATGCATGATCGGCTCTGCCGGCAGCAACTCGGGCATCTCGAAGCTCTGGGGCTCAGCCCGGAACAACTCGTCTTCCCGGACCCCACCCTCAGGCACCATCGGATAGACCCAACGATTGGCGATCGGCGACGGGATGTTCACCAACTCAACCAGGCGCACCGCGGTGCCATTTTCAACACCAGGCTTGCTCAGCACCACCTGATCAACCGACTTGGTCTTCGGGTTAACTTCAAACTGCTTCTTAAAGCCCTCGGGGGTCGACACGCTCTTGAGGCGCACTTCCCAGAACAGCACGCGCTCCAGGTCCTTATCAATGGCCTCAACCTGGAACGGCGTCTGGAGATCTACCGGCACCTTGCGGTTGCTCCAGGGCACATCCAAGGTTTCGCTCTGACCTAACTTTTGACCCGGCTTGACCTTGTACTCCACGCCGGGCGTCCACCCGAGGTCGGTACCCGCCCGGTCTTTGACTAGCCGTTTGAGGATCACGGTTGCCGTTGGGTCTTCGCCACCAGTCACGCGCTTGAGCGCCATATAGATGCTGGCCTTGGTCACCAGAATCACGCTCTTGCCAGAGGCGCCAGCGTAGTAATCCAGATCAAGATCCAGTTCATTGACTGCGCCTGCCGCGACCGGAGCCGGGCCCATATCGCCCGGCATACCGCCGGGCATCATGCCAGGACCAGTAACCGGGGCTGCGGGTGCGGCCACCGCCGTACCGCCGAGAGCCGCCGGAACCAAATCGCTCGGAAAGGGCTTGGCCACGAATTCGGCCAGAGTGCCTGCGCCGAAGGCCTCAAAGAAGGGCTTGGCATCGGCATAGGTGGTAGGTGCAGGGGTAAAGTCAGCCAAAGGCTTGGCCAAGGGCAAAACCTCACGGCCATAGGTCCAACCCTGCTCGGGCGAGGTGACACCAGTTGCAGCCACAATCACCTTGGCGCGAATCTCGTACTCTTCCCACTCCTTGACCCCGGGAATCGCGGTCGTGGCCGTGCCATTGCTCAATTGGGCAACGCCATTCGGGCTCATCGGACCACCGGCCGGCTTCCAACTGCCGCTGGCGCCCTCGCGATACTCGATGTACACGCCCACTTGGCGCGCGTAGTTGACCACACTGCCACGTTCGGAGCGCACCCATTGGACACCGCCGGCCAGGTCTTGGATGAAATCACCCTCCTGGTTGGCGCGCTTGCCCTGCGGCACATTGACCTCCACCTCAAGGGCACCGATGCGATCGACAACACTGACAACCGGCGTTGGGATCTCGTAGCCGAACAGCTGCAAGTTGCTCTTGTCGGTGATCTCACCGATATCGCCCTTGGAACCGTTGGGATGCGAACCGAGCCAAGCCATGACCGGTGCCGGCGGCACCTGGAGCTGGAACCGGGTTGCGATCTCTTCTTGGAACTTGCGGGTCTGAGTCAGGTTGGGCTGGCCTGGATTCTGATAGGCTTGGTCCAACTGCTTCGCGATCAGACCAATCTCGCCGAGGCTGGTTGCCGCCTTGGTTTCCTCATTGGCGTAGGTGCCGTAGAGCGACCAAGCGCAGATCACGAACACAACCGCGACCAAAATCTTTTCGCCATGGGCGATAAGGAAGGCTTGCGCATTCATGGATCAGTACCCCCCCTCGGGCATGGGCGGTGGTGTAGGATAGCCGTCAGGGCCGCCACCCGGATAGCCGCCGGGGCCACCTGGATAACCGCCGGGGCCGCCCGGATAACCACCAGGTGCCGCCTGCGGTGCCGGCGGAGCAGCGACGGCGGTCAGGTCGACCCCATCGACACAGCCAGCGCACCGGATGAGGCAGCCGCGCTCCTGGCCTGTGCTCTCC
>JAQIBG010000216.1 GCA_027859175.1 Planctomycetota bacterium
TATCTCAACAGCCTGCTAGGTCCTGGTAAGACCGGCTAGGACTTAGCCGCGCTCGGCTAAGTCCTAATCCGCCACCGGACCAGCCAACTCGGCAGCGATAGCCAAGGGATCACCGCGGCTCAGTGCCACCAGATTGCAGGTTTCCACCACCCGCAGGCCGCGCGCGCGCGCAGCGCGGGCGATGGGTTCACCATCCGCGCCAGGATTCAACCACAGGTAATCAGGCGCGGCCGCCACCAGCGCATCAAGCATCTCGACACCCAGCTTGGGGTTGAGATACATGCTGATCACGGTGGGGCGCTCGGGCAGCGCGGCGAGCTCGGTAAAACCAGCAATGCCCGCCACGCAATGCCCAGCCGGGTGCACCGGGTACACCGTCCACCCCGCTGCGGCGTAGCGCTCCACCGCCATATAGCTGTACCGCTCCGGCTTGGCGGATGCGCCAACCACCGCTACGCTGGGCATTATTCGGTGACCTCGATCTGGTCCACCTTCACCACCCACTCATCGCGCTTGAGTGCCGGCTTGGTTACTTCTACGCCGGTAAAGCTGACGAATTGCCCGGCTGATACCGCCGGCAGTTCGGTGTCACTGAGCACATGCACCAAAGCGTACTCAACATCGTTAGCGATACTGTCGCCACGCTTGACCGCCACTTGGCTGTCAACCTCAGCGCGCAACTCGGAAAACAGCTGATCGCTGGCAGCAGGTCCGCCAAACACCAGCATCAAGGCTACCGGACCATGATCTGAGGCATGCACACTCAGCACGCGGCCGCTCGCCGCGACCAAGTCCCCACTGGCACGAATATCGGTGTCCACATGGTCACGACCAACCGGGTGAAACCCGGTATCGGTGCCGCCAAACACGAACGCCAGAATCGCCAACAGCACCACCACGCCCAGACCAGCGATCAAGGGCACCTTCTTTTTGAGGGCACTCTCAACTGGGTCATCGGGGCTCTTGCCACACGACCGGCAGGTGTCGCGACCCGGACGGTTTTTGGCGGTGCAATGCGGGCACAGCCACAGGTCTTTGCGCGATCCGGGAACTACGTCCGGGTCAACATCGTCGTCAGCGTCGGTCGGGGTTGGCGCGATGCTTGGGCTGGCCGCAGAGGCCGGCCCTGCTGCGGCCAGGCCACCGCCGGGTGCGCCAGCGTCACCATCGGCAACGCCAGCGATGCCGCCGGTGTTGATCGGGCCCACATCGGCAAAGGGGTCGAAGTCTTGCTTGGCGCCCGATTCCTTGGCCTTGGCCTCGTCGTCATCGACAAAACCAGGATCAAACGTGTCATCTTTGTTGGAACTCATTGGAATCCTTTCGTCAAAATCATGAACCGCGGCCGATCAGGGCCTAAGCGATAACGCGCGCGCCGACAGCCTTGCGCACTTGGGCCGCCAGGGCACGGGCTTCCTTGGCTGTTGGCGCTTCGGCAATGATACGGCTAACCGGCTCGGTGCCAGACGCCCGTAGGTGCACCCAGCTGCGATCCCAGCTGAACTTGATGCCATCGCGCTCATCAACCACGGCGCCGCTGAGCTGATCGCGCAGGCTGCCATGAGCCGCCGCCACCGCCGCGCGATCGATATCAACCTTCTCTTTGTGGATCGCGTAGCTGGGCAGGGTTGCCACCAACTGCGACAGCGACTTGCCACTGCGCGCCACGAATTCGAGCAACAGCGCCATACCAGCCTGGCTGTCACGGCCCATCACCACGCCGGGGTCGATCACGCCGCCGTTGCCCTCGCCACCGATCACCGCCTTATGCGCCAACATCGCGTCAACCACATTGGCCTCGCCCACGGCTGAGCGCACAACCGTGCCGCCAATCTGGGCAGCGATATCGTCTATCATGCGGCTGGTCGACAGATTGGTCACCGCCACCGGCTTTTTCACGCCCTGTTCGCGTGCCGCTGCTAGACGTGCACCGGCGGCCAGCGCCAAAGTGTACTCTTCGCCAATATAGCGGCCGTTCTCGTCGATGATCGCTAAGCGGTCGGCGTCTGGATCTTGCACGAAGCCAATCGCGGCCCCCACCGCCTTGACCACCGCACCGGTTTCGCGCACCTTCTCGGCGGTGGGCTCGGGATCGCGCGGAAACAGCCTGTCTTGCCGGTCGTACAGCGGCACCACTCGGCAGCCCAGGGCCTCAAGCAAACGCGGCCCGATCACCGAACCAGCGCCATTCACGCTGTCCAGCAGCACGGTGAAGCCGGCGGCGCGCACCCGCTCCACATCCACCCCGGCGAGAACCTTAGCGAGGTGCACGTCCAAGGCGGTGTCGTCACGGCGGTACGAGCCACACTGATCCCAGCGCTGCCAACACGGCGTGCCGGCGGCGTAGGCCTTGAGCAGACGCGCCAGGTCCTTGCCATCGATATTGCGACCACTGCGCGCAAACAACTTAAGCGCATTCCACTCAACAGGGTTGTGGCTAGCCGAGAGCTGAATGCCACCAGCCGCCTTGAGATGCCGGATCATGATCGGCACGGTGGGTGTCGGCACGATGCCCAGTTCGATCACATTGCAGCCAACCCCGCGCAGGGCTGCGGCCGCCGCCTGCATCAGCATGTCACCGGTCGGACGGCCATCCTGACCGAGAATGACGGTGCCACCCTTCGCGATCGTGGTGCCATAACAGGCCGCCACCGCTTGAATCACCGCCGGATCCATGGTGTCGCCTACGATACCACGCATACCCGAGACCGAGACCACGCAGCGCAATTCAGGATTCATCATGGCCGCATGGCAGTGCCCAATGCGCCAAACGCAAGGTTTTCGTGTTGGTGCGTGTCGACACTTGCGCCCCTGACACCGGGTGTGACAACCGCCCCGACGCTGAGCGGAAGCGCCTGACAAGCCGGCCGCACTTGCATGGACTTTAAATAGGCCTACCGTGGTCCTATTAAGGAGACACAGGATGGTGAGTACGATGACCGCGCCGATCCTTGAGGCCTCGATGTCGGACCAAGCCCGTCAGCGTCTGCGTAAGCCGTTGCGACGTGGGAGCTTCCGTCCGCTGGACGCGGCCCGCGCAGAGTTTGGTCTGCTCACCGTGGCCGATACCCAAGGCCAGGCCCGCATCTATTGGCTGATCGATTTGAATACCCAGGTGGTTGAAGACGCACGCTTCCTCGCCTTTGGTAGCCTGGCCAGCCACCCCATCGCCGACTGTTGGACCGAGCAACTGCGTGGTCAGTCGGTGGAAGCCGTCTGCCACATGGCAGCCGCAGACATCGAAGCGGCCCTGCGCGACAAATCCGGCACCCCCGCCTTTGGCGAAGCAGGCCTTGAGCCGCTGAACTTTATCAGCGAACTCCAGGCCCTGGCCCTGGCCGCCCTGCCCAGCGTCAAGCTCCTGCCGAAGCCGGTGGAAGTTGAGCGCTACCAACGCAAGCGCGAGCAAGACTGGGACGAGCAAGACCGGGTCTGGTTGCCCTTGAGTTTAATGAAGAAGATCATGCAGGTTCAAGACCTGGCCGGCAAGGCCTTGAGCGAGCGCCTCAACCGCAGTGACATCGCCTGGAGCGTCGAAGGCTTGCACGACGACTTCGCCGTAGTCGTCAAGTTTGGCGGCACCGGATGGATGCCGCCCGAAGACGAGCAGCCAACCTTGGTGCTGTTCATCCAGAGCGCGTTACAAAACGCCATCCACCCCGCCATCACCGTATCCGTCAAGTCCTGAAGGAGCACCTCATGCCCGACACCGACGACGACACGATCGAACAGCTCAACCAAGAAGCCTACAAGTATGGCTTTACCACCGCCGTTGACGCGGTGACCCTGGGCCGCGGCCTCAACGAAGACGTGGTCCGCGCGATCTCCGCAACGCGCCACGAGCCGGAGTTTCTGCTCCAGTTCCGCTTGCGTGCGTATGAGATTTTCTTGAAGATGCCCGAGCCAGACTGGGCCGCGCTCAACTACCCGGGCATCGATTATCAGGACATTCAATACTACTCGGCGCCCAAAACCGCCGGTGAACGCAAAGAGCCGACCTACGACTCGCTCGACGAGATCGACCCGGAAATCCTGCGCACCTTTGAAAAGCTCGGGATTCCGCTCGAAGAGCAGAAGGCCCTGTCGGGCGTGGCCGTAGACGCGGTGTTCGACTCGGTTTCCGTGGCCACCACCCACCAGCAAAAGCTGTTTGATGCCGGCGTCATTTTCTGTTCGTTCTCCGAGGCCTTGGAGCAGTTCCCGCATTTGATCGAGCGCTGGCTCGGCAGCGTGGTGCCCACCGCCGATAATTATTTTGCCGCCCTCAACTCGGCAGTGTTCTCCGACGGAAGTTTTGTCTACATCCCGCCGCACGTGCGCTGCCCGCTTGAGCTCAGCACCTACTTCCGCATCAACAACACCGATTCGGGCCAGTTTGAGCGCACCTTGATCATCGCCGACGTTGGCAGCCACGTCAGCTACCTCGAAGGCTGCACTGCACCACAGGCCAAGCGCACCCAGTTGCACGCCGCCGTGGTTGAACTGGTTGCCCTCGATGACGCCGAGATCAAATACTCAACGGTGCAGAACTGGTACGCCGGCGACAAAGAAACCGGTGAAGGCGGCGTCTACAACTTCGTCACCAAGCGCGGCGCGTGTCGTGGCAAGCGTTCCAAAATCAGTTGGACCCAAGTCGAAGCCGGCTCCTCGATCACCTGGAAATATCCCAGCTGCGTGCTGCTCGGTGATGACTCGGTTGGCGAGTTCTACTCCGTGGCCCTCACCAACGGCCGCATGCAGGCCGACACCGGCACCAAGATGATCCACATCGGTAAGAACACCTCGTCGACCATCATCTCCAAGGGCATCAGCTGCGATAAGTCCAAGAATGTGTATCGGGGCATGGTCACGATTCACCCCAAGGCCGAGAACGCGCGCAACTACACAGTCTGCGATTCGATGCTGGTGGGCAAAGAGTGCTCGGCCCACACCTACCCCTATATCGACGTGCGGGTAAATAGCGCGCAACTCGAACACGAGGCTACCACCAGCCGCATGTCGGAAGAGCAATTGCTGTACTTGCGCAGTCGCGGCCTGGAAGAGGAAGACGCGATTGCCGCCGTCGTCAACGGCTACGCCAAAGACGTCCTCGAAGTACTACCGCTCGAATTCGCAGCCGAAGCGCAAAAGCTCTTGGCCCTCAAACTCGAACACTCGGTCGGCTAATTGCGACCAGCGCACCGCGCTCCCTGCCCCGCCTGCTAGACCACTCTGGAATCACCATGCTGAAGATCGACAACCTGCACGTAGCCCTCGAAGACGGCACCGAGATTCTCAAAGGCATCGACCTCGAGGTCGGCGTCGGTGAGGTTCACGCCATCATGGGGCCCAACGGCGCCGGCAAGAGTACCCTGTCCAAAGTGCTGATGGGCCATGAAGACTACTTGGTCACCGCTGGCTCGGTGCTGATGGACGGCGAAGACACGGCCGAATGGGCGATCGAAGAGCGCGCCCACAAAGGCATTTTCGTTGGCTTCCAATACCCGATTGAAGTGCCCGGCGTCAACAATGCCGACTTCCTCCGCCTGGCGCTCAATGCCAAGCGCAAGGCCGGTGGCGAGGATGAACTGAGTAAAGACGAGTTCGCCCCGATTCTCGATGCCGCGCTCAAGAGCGCCGAGGCGCCCGGCGCCTGGACCGATCGCGACCTCAACCACGGCTTCTCAGGCGGCGAGAAGAAGCGCAACGAAATCCTGCAGATGTTTGTGCTGCAGCCCAAGCTGGCCGTGCTCGACGAAACCGACTCCGGCCTCGACGTGGACGCCTTGCGCGCCGTGGCGCGCGGCATCAACAGCTTTCGTGGCGCCGGCCGCACCGTGGTGTTGATTACCCACTACCAACGCCTGCTCGACCTGGTTGAGCCGGATAAGGTTCACATCCTGGCCGACGGCAAGATCGTGCGCAGCGGTGACAAGTCGCTCGCCTCCCGACTCGAGGCCGAAGGCTACGACGGGGTGCTGGCTCATGGCTGACACGCTCACCGCCCTCGCCACGCAGGCCACTGAGCGCCTCGCTCAGCTGGGCGCGCCGGACACCAAGTCTGAAGATTGGCGCTACGTTAAATGGAAGCCGGCCGCCGAGCTTGAGCTGGCCGCAAGCCACGCGATCACGGATACCGATGCCGACATCGTGATCGTTGACGGCGCGCTCACCAGCAGCGCCATCGACGGCATGCGCACCAGCCCCACCGCGGCCGACTGCGAACGCATCGCCACCGCGATTGCGAGCGGTGAACGCGCTGACTTGGCCAGTGTCGACGCCACCTTCATCGGCATCGAATTGCGGGGCGTGCGCGCCACCCCCCTGCGCATCGTGCATCACCTCACCGGCGGTGAGAGCGCGCTGCGGATTCACATCCTCGCGGCCCCGGGCGCCGTGGCCGATCTGACCATCGAAACCCGCCACCATGGCCTCGCGCGCTGCTCCAGCGCGCTCAACGTGGTGTGCGAGGGCGGCGCCGCGGTGCGCATCGACGAGATGGAAGGCGGCGCCACCACGCCCGAAACGATTGGCGTTCACCTCGCGTCCAAACGCCTGGAAGTGCAACGCGACGCCAGCCTGCGCCTGACCACCGCCCTCACCGGCGGCACGTTGGTACGCCATACCACCATTGGCGACCTGCTCGACGAAAACGCTGAGCTTATTGTTGGCGGCGCTACGGTCACCACCGGCACCAGCCAGGCCCATCATCTGGTGCGCTTGAATCATCGCGTTGGCAAGGCCCGCAGCCGACAAAACTTTAAAACCATCGCCGACGATCGTTCCTTGGCCACCTTCGACGGAATCATCCACGTTGACGCCGGAGCCGATGAAACCGACGCGATGCAGCAGTCCAACAATCTGCAGTTGTCGCCCGGGGCCCGCATCGTGGCGCGTCCGCAGCTAGACATCCACACCGACGAGGTGATCGCCAGCCACGGCGCCACCATCGGCCAGCCTGATCCCGAAGAGCAACGCTACCTCCGGACCCGCGGTCTCGACGCCGACACCGCTCGCAGCCTGATCGTTGGCGGTTTCATCATTGCAGGCCTCGCCGGGATGGGCAGCTTGCGCGAGCGAGCGCAAGCCGCGCTCTTGCGTTTATTGGGTATTTGAGCGTGGGTGCGCCAACAAGCTTGTTGGTGGATCGGGTTCCTGGTTCCTGGTTCCTGGTGCGCGCTGTGCGCGTCGTAGACTGTACTTGCGACGCTTGGGCGTTTCGACTTCAGCGGCTGCCGCTCGCACTCAATAGCCGGCACGCAACGCGCGAAGCGCGCACCAGGAACCAGGAACCAGGAACCAGGAACCCACATGAGCTACAACGTTGACACCCTGCGCGCAGAATTCCCCGGCTTAGCCGGCGAGGCCCATGGCAAGCCTTTGGTCTACCTGGATTCGGCCGCAACCACCCAGAAGCACATCTCGGTGATCGAGCGCATGGACCGCTTCCTGCGCTACGAATACGGCACGGTGCACCGCGGCATGTATGCGCGCAGCGTTGGCTCCACCGCGATGTACGAGTTGGCCCGTGAGCAGGTCGCGCGCTTCTTCAACGCGCCGTCTGAAAGCAATATCGTGTTCACCATGGGCTGCACCGATGCGATCAACTTGGTCGCCTGGAGTTGGGGCCGGGCCCACCTGTCAGCCGGCGACCGGATTTTGATCACCGGCATGGAGCACCACTCCAACATTGTACCGTGGCAGTTGGTGTGCGAGTTCACCGGTGCCGAATTGATTCACTGCCCCCTGCTCGACGACGGCAGCCTCGATCTTGCCGCCTTCGACGAGTTACTCGATGAACGCGTCAAATTGGTGAGCGTGATTCATGTCGCCAACAGCCTCGGCACCATCAACCCGGTGGTCGACCTGGCGCGCAAGGCCCACGCCGTGGGCGCGCGGATCCTGGTTGATGGCGCGCAATCCAGCCCGCACATGCCGATTGACGTCCAGGCGCTCGATTGCGACTTCTTCACCTGCTCAGCCCACAAGCTGTACGGCCCCACCGGTATCGGTGCGCTCTACGGCAAGGCCGACGCCCTCCAGAGCATGCCGCCGTGGCGCGGCGGCGGCGAGATGATCGAGCGAGTCACGCTGGAGAAGAGCACCTACGCCGAACCGCCAGCGCGCTTTGAAGCCGGCACCCCGCCGATCGTAGAAGCGATCGGCTTCGGCCAAGCCTGCGCATGGTTGCAAGAAATCGGCATGGACGCGATCCAGGCCCATGAACGCGAGCTGTTCCCGATCGCCGAACAGATCTTGGCCGACATCCCGGGTCTGCACCGCATCGGCACCGCCCCCGAACGCAGCACCCTGTGCAGCTTCGTGATGGACGGCGGCCACGCCTCCGACATCGCCGCGATTCTCGACATGGAAGGCGTCGCGGTTCGCGCCGGGCATCACTGCGCGCAGCCGGTCATGGATCGCTTCGGCATCCCCGCCACCGCCCGCATCTCGCTCGGCTGCTACACCAATGTCGCCGACCTCGAGCGCGCCGGCGCCGCCCTGCGCAAAGCCGCCGACATGCTGCAGTAGCATAGCAGGGATAGTCTAAGCATAGCCGCTGGCACCACGCCGCGGCCACGGCAGACTCCCCACCCATGAGGGGTGCACTGGCGCGTTCGGTCCAGAAGGACGGGCAACGCCGGCTGCTACGGGCGATGGCGGTCAATCCGTTGGGCATGGCCCTAACGGTTGGACCGGTGGTTTTCTTGCTCGCGCTGCACTACGGCGCGAGCGATTTGCAGATGGGCCTGCTGTATGCAGCGGTCTACCTGGGTGGTCTCGGGGCCTTGATTGCGCCGCGTTTCCTCCAAGGGCGCAACACCACCGACATCGTTGCCGGCAGCTGGGCGATTCGCTCTGGCGTGACAGGTGGATTCATCCTCCTGCCGTTTTTGGCGTCAGAAAATATCAAAGTTGTTGGCATTCTGGTGGTGACCTACCTGGTCATGGGTATTCGCTCGGCCGGCGTGATTGCGCTGCCACCCACCATCAAAGCGCTCACCAACTCGCGCGAACTGCCCAGCGTCAACGCTGGCTTCCACCTGCGTTGGCACATCGGCAATCTGGCCGTGAGCACGGTCAGCTTCCTCGTTCTCAGCCGGCTCGACCTGTGGCCGTCTGAAGAGTGGGCCTATGTTGGACTGCTCGCCGTTGGCACGGTGTTTAATATTATCACCGCCATCTTGCTGCGCGGTCTGCCGAAAACAGCAACGCTCGAACAGGGTGACCTCGGCAGCCTCCTGCGCGCCACCGGCACGGTGTTGCGGACCCCCGCCTACCGCGAAGTGCTCATCGTTACCCTGCTGCAGATTCCGATGGCGATTGCCGCCGCCTACATGATGAACCAGCTCAAGAACAGCATGGGCGTGAGCCCGGCCCACATCTTCATGCTGTCGTTCTGCGGGGTCGCGGTTTCGGCCGCAATCGCCAAGACTCTCTGCGTCATTGGCTCAAGCATTCGCATGCGCGTGCTGCTGTTTATGGCCCATGCGCTGCTGATGGTGCTCGGCGCCATCTGGGTGTGGCTGGATGCTTTCCCCGTCGAGTGGCAACTGCCGATCGCCAACGTGACCTACGTGTTCAGCACCATGGCCCTGGCTGGATCCGGCATCATTCTGGCCGCCTTGGTGGCGGCGCGACTCCCCGAAAAGGATCAGGTTCAGGTTTCCACCGTCTACCAGCTTAGCTCGGTGGTTGGGGCTCTGCTGGGCATCGGGATTATCGACCTGCTCGGCCGCGTGATCGACTGGAACAGCATCCCGGGTATGCACGCCTACAGTCATGCCTTTGTGCTGTGGCTGGCGATGAGCATCGCGATCTGCATCTTCGCTTTGTTGATGCGTGCCGGCAGCACCGGCGCCTTCACCACCGAACTGGCACAACTCAGCCCAGCCAACCTATTCACGATTTATCGCGTCCACCGGCTGCCAACGAGCGCCAACCCTTCCCTTGGGCATATGCGCGAACTCGAAGGCCTGTTCGCCAGCGCCACGCCAGCCTCGCGCGAACTGCTCCTCGACACGCTACGCTCGCCGCAGGCCCGGGTGCGCGCATCGGCCCTGAAGATGATGGGCGAGGCACCGATACCGGCGGCCTTCCCGATGATCCGTGACGAGGCCCTCAGTGAGGCCTCGCCCCTGCGCGGTGATGCGATCACTAGCCTGGGCTTTATCCGGCACGCTGAAGTGATCCCGCTGCTTGAAGGCTTCCTGAACGCCGACGACCTCACGGTGGTGGCGTCTGCGATCAAGAGCCTGTGTCGACAAGGCCAGGCCGTACCCCACGAGCGCGCGCTGGCCTGCTACCGCAACTGCGGCTCCAATCGCCAGCGACTCGACATTTTGTTTGGCGTGCTAGCACTGGCCGATCGCGAGTTGATGCTCGCGCTGTGCGCCTGGGAATATGAGCGGCGCAGCCCGCCCCTGTGGCTCCGCACCGTGCTGCAAATGGTCGCTGAATTACTTGGTGATCCAGAACACATGGCCGAACTCTTTGTGCTCGAACAAGAGCAGCCCAGCTCTGGTCTGCGCGATTTAATCGCCGACACCAACGGCACACCCTGTGGGCTCAACGGCGACCAACTGCTCACTTGGGTTGAAGCCGGCGCGTGGGATCAGATCGCCAGCCACGGTACCTTCCCGCCTAAGCTGATCCCCTACGACACCGACTCCTGCATCGGATCGATTCAGCTGTCGCGCTTGCTTGCATCCTGAGCGAAGGGCACGCGCTTGACGCGCGGCTGCGGCGGGGCGCGCCAACGCCGGGCCAAACTCAGACAGACCAGTGCCACCAGCATCTCGCCACCAACCAACAGCCACGCCACCATCGGCACTTGCTGGGAACCCAGCAACAAAGCCGCGTTGATCAGGGCAAACAAACCAAAAAATACGCCCACCAGGGCCAATACACCAGCACGCGTCATCGCGGCCTAGCTCCGGCTGAACGAACTGGTGCCCTGACGAATAATCCGTCGTTGGGCGCCACTGATGCTGCTTTGGGTATCATCGGCCAAGCGCTGTTTACTCGCCACCGCACGCTCTTGACGAATCGCCGACCAGTTGATCGCCTGCCCGTCTTCCAGCTGCTGCCGGGCGCGAATCACCTCTGGGTCATCGGGCACCAAACGCTCGATGTGGCCAAGGCAGGTGGCAGCGTCGTCAACACGGTCTTCCTGCTGGTACAAGGTCGTGGCGTGGCGGTAGAAGCGCACCGCGTCGCCCTCGTTTGACAAGGCCTCTTGCAGCTCGGCCAATTGCAACACGAGGTCGGCATTGCGGCTGTGGCTGGCCACCAAGCGCTGGAGGATCTCCAGAGCCGCTTCGTATTCGCCGTGCTCGCACAGATCGCCAAATAGGTCGCGGCCGGCAGCGAGCTCTTCCTGAGCCCGGCCCATGCGCCGCAGTAACTCCACCAGCTCGCTACGCGCGCCCATCGCTGGTGGTGCAGCGCAGGCCACACGGCGGCGCGTCCACTCAAGAGCGAGGCCCAAGTTCTCACTGCGCACCAAGAAGCGCACGAAGTCTGCAATTGCTGCATCAACGTCGGTGCCACCACCGGCTGCGATGAGATCAACCAACTGCATCCGCAACACGAGGTCTTCCGGACACAGGGCATGAGCCTGCTGCAGAAGCCGCTGCGCGCGGTCTTTGTCGTCGGTGCCGAGTGCCAGCGCCGCCGCGGCGCGATAGGCCGCTTCGGCCGCTACGCGATCAGCGGCGCGATTGGCTACCACCGCCAGCAATTCACGCAAAGACACGGCGTTGGGATATTGGATGACGGCCTCGTCGGCCCACAGACGCGCCTGATCGAGATCACCAGCCTCCAAGCCTGCCGCCACCGCTCTGCGCCATGCCTCTACCGCGCCGCCATCGCGGCCCAGCTGATTGAGGGTGCGCGCGAGGCGCACTTGGGTGTCGGCCACGTCGCCGCCGAGCGCTAAAATCTGCTCGAAAGTATCGGCAAGATCTTCGAGCTTGCCGGCCGCCTCCTGGCTACGGGCGAGGGCCAGCAGATGGCTGCTGGCGCCGGCCCGGTCTTCACGCGCCGAATAGGCCTTGGCCAATGCTTCGTGGTTGCCCGAGTCGCTCGGGTCGAGCTTGCCCAAGAATTCACGCAAGCGCACCAACACGTCTTCAGTGGCCTGCACATCATCGGCAGCCAATGCGCGCCGCAGCACTTTAAGGGCCTCATCGGCCTGGGCATTGGCTTCCAGACTCTTGGCGTGACGCAGGGCCAGCTCGCAGCGCCCGGGCTCAAGCAACAGCAACTGACGGCGCGCTGCCGTGACATCAGTACCGCGCCCTTCTTCTGCTTCGGCCGTGCGGATCACCTGCTCTAGGTGAACCACGGCTTCGGCTTGGTCGTCGGCCATCAGCGCCAACGCGGCCAGCACCTGCATGCAGCGAATCGCATCCGCGCCGTGCTTTTGAGCGTCGCGCACCGCGGTCATCGCTTCGTCGAGACGATCGAGCTCTTCGTAGAAGGTCGCCAACTCGAACAAGACGTCGCAGCAGTCGTCGGCCTCATCAAGCCGGTTGTAGATTACCAATAGGCCCTGCAGGCAGGCTTCACGGTCGCCACCAAGGCGCATACAGGAGCGGAAAGCCAGCACGGCATCGGCCGGATTATTATCAGCAACGCCAGTTGCAGCGCTGAAGTAATCGGCCGCGGCCTGCTTTTCATCGCCGCGCCGCTCAGCCAGCTCGGCCAAGGCCAAGTGAACCCGGCCGACCACGGCGCCGCGCTCAAGCGCGCGCCGGTACAACCCTTCGGCCGTGCGATATTGACTACCCGAGCGGCTCTTGTCGGCGTAGACCACCAACTCTTGGCCTTCAGCGAGGCGAAAGACCCCCTGTTCGATCAAAGCACTCACGCTGATCGCAGCCTGCCATGGCGGCAGATTGGACAGTTGCAGCACCGCCCCAGACGGGCGGCCTTCACGCCAAGCCCGCAACACCGCCTGACAGTTCACATCGAAACGGGTGGTGTCAATTTGCCCAGGCTCACGAATCAGGAGGTCCCAGCGCGCAGGCACGATGTCGACCACGCGCTTGAGTTCGTCAACCCGGCGCAGCCCTTCCATCAGCAGACCACCAGGCGGGATCGAGGTACCCAACTCCATTTGGAGCGCACCCCAGGCGTCGGCCGAACTCTCAGTCTGGAAATCGAAGCTGACGCCGGTCCAACTCAGCAGATCGGTAAAGCCTTCTTCGATGTGAATGTCTACCGCATCGCGCAAGCCATCATCAGGGATGACATCCAACTCGAGTAAGCGCTTGGCCAACTCGGAATCAGTCAGGGAGCCAGCATTGGCAATGCCGGCCTCAGCGATCGATTCAGGCGTTGCAATCCCAAGCCACCGCAGGGCCGACAGCAACACGGGTTCATCGGTTACCAGAGCAACAATATTACCGCCCTGAAGGTATACGCGAGCGCTATTGTATCCGGAGTTGACCTCCAGGATACCGGTCCGCCCGGATTGCCCGAGCGACTGCAACAGATCCGGCAACTCGATAATAGTCAGGTCGCCGCTGCTACGATGCCTGCGATGACGCCTGGTGGTCGCCATGAGCCCTCTCACGACACTTGAGGTCAGGGTCGCCTCGACCCGCCCAGTGTGATCATGCCACTATGCCGACCCTAAACGCCAATGCTACCCCAGACGCGACCATACCGACCCTCTGTTTGGCCCTGTGCCTACGGTGTCGTAAGAACTGGCAGCGACGCCAGTTCACCCTTTGGCTTGGGGCTCGTTTTCGGGTGCTGAGGCCTGGTACGCGTCGGCGCCGCTTGGGGCGTGGGGGCAGCCGGAAATGCCGGTCAATTGGACTCCAGGAACCGCTCCGTTTGGCATGGTGGAATGGCCTCAGGGCCTGGGTGGAGCGAGATCGAAACACGTTCGACGCACCACCAGGGAGGAACCGTCTGGTACGCACGCATGTCGCTGAGGGCAGCGACACTCCCAGGAGGCGAGCGCAGCGATGCTGCGGTGGGCAGGGCGGAAGGTATCATGGCCGCAGTGGTCAAGCCGGCCACGCGCCACGTGCGCAGCTG